>CAZAYR010000279.1:0-1501 GCA_964489365.1 uncultured Salinarchaeum sp. | reverse complement strand
GCCTACACGTACTGGCAGTTCAAGTACTACGGCCACGACGACGTGCGCCTGCTCGACGGTGGTCGGGACTACTGGCTCGAGAACGATTACCCGCTGACCGATGAGGAGCCGGACTTCCCGGTGACCGACTACGAAGCCTCGGGCCCCAGAGAAAGCATCCGGGCCTACCGGGAGGACGTCGAAAACGCGATCGAGCGTGGGCTCCCGCTGGTCGACGTCCGATCGCCCGAGGAGTTCAGTGGCGAGATCCTCGCCCCGCCGGGCCTCCAGGAGACGGCTCAGCGCGGCGGTCACGTGCCCGGAGCCCAGAACATTTCCTGGGCGGCGGTGACCAACGACGACGGCACGTTCAAGGACGCCGACGAGCTCCGCAAGCTGTATGCCGAACACGGCATCGACGGCGACGAAACGACCATCGCCTACTGCCGGATCGGCGAGCGCTCCTCGGTCGCCTGGTTTGCCCTTCACGAACTACTCGGCTACGAGGATGCGATCAATTACGACGGCTCCTGGACCGAGTGGGGCAACCTCGTTGGGGCCCCGATCGAGACGGGCGACTGACCAGTCGGAGCGACCGACGGCTCGTTTTCGCCGGTTCGGTTCCCCGACAGGCTATTCGCCGGACGGAGCGGTCCTCGGGACGAAACTACTCGTTCGACAGTGGCGACGTCCTCGCGAGGTCTGACCCGAATCGCAACACGGACCGCGACGGTTTCGTCAACTCTCGTCGGAGGGTACAAGCACCCGGACGACCCAGGGTGTCCCATGGCCGGTGCAACGGTACAGGACTCACTTGAGGCTGACTACGAGACGGAACTCTCCCGGCTGGGGTCGTCGAAGGCGATGTACGCGCTCACGGGTGGCGAGATGACCGCCGAGTTGGTTCGGGACGGAGTCGCCGACCGACTGCAGCAGGCCGCGACCGTCTTCGAGTCTTGGGCCGCGGACGGGACTGCCGATGCGGCGGTCGATGAACTCGCTGACGCACTGGCGAACCACGCCAGCGAACTGTCGATGTCCGGGGAACGGTCGCCATCGCGGGTTACCCACGTCGAAGTGCTTGAAGGGTTGACGGATCCGGCCGACCGGGCGGGCGGTCTCCTCGGCTGGGCGCTCGTCACCGATGCGACGCTCTCCCAGGCGGTCGGCTTCTTCGTCGGGAGCGCCGATCCCGGCGGCGCCGATCAACTCCGGGCCGTTCGAACGGCCGTCGAGGAGGGCAGCGATGCGGCCGTCGACGCGCTCGCGTCCGACCTGGAACAGGGCGGCCCTGGAGCCGATGCGGCCAGCCGGACGATCGAAGCCGCCTACGAGCAGTACGTCGAGACGCTCGAAGCGCTGGGCGTCAAGGTCAAGCCCGTCTGCTAGCGTGAACGCACACCTTTTTGCCGGACTGCACCGTGCTTTGCTCATGACGAATCGCGGTCGAAGCGGGCGTACCGACCGCCACCAACGTCGGGTTCGATAGCCATGCGCGAGGAGGACCAGTCCTACTTCGATC
>CAZAYR010000278.1:0-1506 GCA_964489365.1 uncultured Salinarchaeum sp. | reverse complement strand
AATTCGTTGTCGAGCCCGAGCGAGCCACCAAGCCCGAAGTCCATCCCCTCGACGATCGCGTCGCCCTCCGCGTTGGTCGGCTCGGCATCGACCGCAGCCGCATCGATCTTGACGGTCTCCCCGCGGAAGCCGATGTCCGCGATCTGGGGTTGTGCACAGGACGCCGAGCAGCCCGACAGGTGCATGCGGACGACCTCCAGGTCGTCGGGCGTGTCGATCCGCTCGTCGAGCTCCCGGGCCCACCGTTTCACGCGTTTTTTGGTTTCGATGATGCCATAGTTACAGAACTCCGAACCGGTACAGCCGACCGCTCCCCGGGCGAAGGGCCCCGGATCGGGCCGGTACGCATCCGCCCACGGCGTGGCGAGTAACTCCTCGACGTCCTCCTCGCGGACATGACTGACGAGGAAGTTCTGGTCAGTCGCGAGGCGAACTGTCGTTTCGTCGGTCCCGATCCGACGGGCGTCGCGAGCTGCCTGGGCGAACTCGTCCCCGCCCATCCGGCCGCCGATGACGTTGAAGCCCACGTACTGCAAGCCGTCCTGCTTCTGGTCGTGAACGCCGACGTGATCGCCGGTATACCCCTCGGTGAGATCCACCCCTCGTTCGGGCAGATCGACCTCACAGCGGTCTCGGACGGCCGTTTCGAAGGGCTCGATGCCGACCTGTTGGACCAGATATCGCATGCGGCAGACCCCCCGGTTCTGCCGATCCCCGAGTTCCTTGAACGTCTGGGCCACCGCGCGGGTGAATTCGACGGTATCCTCGGGACGGACGAATACGTCCATCAACGTCGCCATCCGTGGCCCGTCCGAGAGGCCCCCGCCGACCTTGGCGTGAAAGCCATAGTACTCCTCGCCGTCGATCCGCTTGCGTGCCGGCGTCAGGCCGACGTCGTTGATCTGGGATTGGGCACAGTCCTCCCGGCAGCCCGTGATCGTCATCTTGAACTTGCGAGGCAGGTTTGCGTACTCCCGATTCTCCGTGAAGAAGTCGGAAACGGCGTCGACCACCGGCTGCGCGTGGAAGGCCTCGTGGTCGTCCAATCCCGCCGCCGGGCAGCCCAGGACGTTGCGGGCGGAGTCCCCACAGCCCTGTACGGTCGTGAGGCCGACCGCCGAGTACCGCTCCCAGATCTCGGGGATGTCCTGGATCTCGATCCAGTGCATCTGGATGTCCTGTCGCGTCGTGATGTCGAGGAACGCGTCTCCCCACAGGTCGTTCTGCTGGGGCCCACCGAATTCGTCGGGAGCAGTCGCGAACTCGTCCGCGATCTCGCCGATTACCTCCGCCTGATCGGGCGTGAGCAACCCGCCCGGCACCTTCGTCCGAAGCATAAAGTAGTCCGAATGGTGACCGTGCGTGTACAGCCCGGCCCATTTGAGCCGCTCCCATTCGCCGTCACCCGCTCGCTCCTCGATCTCGTCGTCGGACAGGTTCTCGGCCGCGTACGCCCTGACGTCCTCGATGACGTCCAACGGGTGTTTTTCCTGTTTCCACCGTTCG
>CAZAYR010000277.1:0-1516 GCA_964489365.1 uncultured Salinarchaeum sp. | reverse complement strand
CAGCCGTGGCGGCCCAGGCCCGAAAGCCGGAAATGTGTGGTTTTGGGGCGTATCGTGCCGTCTGACGCCATATCACGGACAGGAGTGATAGTTACAGACCGGGTAGAATGAATCTAATGGCGGAATCTTTTTCGGGGGCTAGCGTGTATGAGGGGCTGGCATGCCAAAGCGGCTACGGACGGGTATCGACGTGCTCGATCGGAAGCTCGACGGGGGGCTTCCGGCCGGAAGTATGGTGGCCCTCGCCGCACACCCGGCCAGTCAGGCCGAGTTGTTTCTCTACGAGCTGACCGCCACCCGTGGCACGCTCTGGCTCTCACTCGACCGAACTTCGGAGTCGGTCACCGACAGCATCGAGAAGTCTCCGGCACGGACCGGCGATCCGACGGTCCGGCACATCTCCGGAGAGGCGCCGCTGGACAACGCGGGCAAGCTCATCAGCGCGCTCCCGGAGACCTCGAACCTGATCGTCGACCCGCTCGACGTCCTCGAGGCCCAGGAACCGCCCTCGCGCTTTCGCAGCTTCATGAACGACCTCCAGAACCACATCTTCAACACGGACAGCCTCGCGATCCTCCACTGTCTCGACGGGCGGTCCGTGCCGCCGCTCCGCGACACGACCGAGCACTTCGCGGACGTGGTCTTCTACCTCGACACGGACACCTCGGGCGACGAGGTCGAAAACAGGCTGGCGATTCCCAAGTTCCGCGGCGGACGCGCCCCGTCCGACGTCATCAAGCTGGACCTCGTCGAGCAGGTCTCCATCGACACGAGCCGGGACATCGCCTGACCGGCGAAGTCGGCCCAGTTTCGCGGGTGATCCACGGGACCTTCCAGTGCGGCTCACAGGGCTGGTGCGCGGCGCACGGCTCACCGGCTCCAGAAAAGCTTTGCCACGAGGGGCAAAATTAGGAGGCGGTGTCCCGAACGGCAAAGATCCTCGTCGCCCTCCTCGCGGTCGCCCTCGTCTACGGACTTCTCGTCCGGAAGTGAGGCCACCCGGGACGGCGCGAGACCGACGGTAGCACCGCCACCCAATTGCCTCTCGAACGAGTTACGTAGCTCGAACCCCGACCGTGGGGCATGTTCGGCGTCGTCACGCGAAACGAGCGCGAGGTCACCTGGCCGGAGTTCGACCTCGCCTGCTACGAGATGAAAGACGTGACGGGGCGAGCCACCGAGCCCGTCGACGGCGCCGTGAACATGATCTCGTGCTTCGGCGACAACGCCGCCGCCGAGGGCAACCCCGAGGTGATCCCCGTGAGCGAAGCCGGCGAGCGAGCCACGCGCGAGCGGCCGTACTTCGACTGGGACTACGTCTGCCCGAGCCACGAGCCCTACCGCGAGGGAATCCTGGAGATGGTCGATGACGCCGCGGCCGCGGGCCCCGACGTACGCCTCGACGACGTCGGGTTCCCCCGCGCGGAGTACTGTCACTGCGAGCGCTGCGACGAGCGCTTCGCCGACAGCGCGTTCGACGACCGCAACGCGTGGCGCGCGGCCCCCCTAACCCAGT
>CAZAYR010000276.1:0-1570 GCA_964489365.1 uncultured Salinarchaeum sp. | reverse complement strand
ATCTGTGGCCAGAGTTCGTCGTACCGCTGTCGACGGAGATCCTGGTCCTGTGCGACGTCGAGGCCGAATCGACAACTGTCCAGCAGGTCGATCCAGTCGAACGTCCCCGCGCCGAAGTGCCAGTTGCAACACCCGTTGTGGTTGTCGGGGTGGTGGAGCCCTTCGGCGTACCCGTGCGGGTCAAAGCCTGAAGCGAGTCCGATGTAGGTGACGGCGTTGCGTTCGGCATACGTCTCGTGGGAATCCGGCGCGAGCAGGTGCTCGACGAACCAGGGCGTGATGTCCGCGGGTGTTTCCATCTCGGCGGCGAACAGGTCGCTCCGATTCAGTTCGTCAACGATTAGAGCGACCCGGTCCTGTCGCTCCTCGTCGTCCGCGTTCGTCTCCATGATCATCTCGACCGGGGTATCGAGGCCGGCATCGTCGATGAGTTCCTGGGCGCGATCCGGATCGGGAGTGGCTGGATATGCCCAGTCCTCCTCTTGGATCTCCTCGTAGCTCATCTCGGTTGCCAAGCCAGCAGCCGGGGCCGGGAAGGGCACCCGGGCGGGGGCCCCCCATCCTTCGGAGACGATTTCGACGATGTCCCCCCGCGGAATGAGGTTGTTGACCGCGTGACGGGCCGCTTTCTCGGCGAAGGCGCCACCCTCGTCGGTGTCCTCGAGCGAGAACGTCATGAAGTCGAATCCGGTCGACAGCGCCGAGACGACCGTATAGTCGTCATTCGAGTCGAATTCGTTCCGAGCGCCGGCGGAGATCTGATACGAGACGTCGAGGCTCCCGTCCTGTAACGCCGCCTCGCGCTGACCGCTCTCCGGAACGAATCGAATGTTGATCTCGTCGAAGACGGGGCCTGCCGGGAATCCCTCCGGGCCATCCCACCACTCCATGTTCTCGAGGCCGACGGATTCGAGCCAGTAGTTATCCGTCCGTTCGAGGAGCAGCTGTGAGCCTTCTTCGAACTCCGCAATCTCGTAGGGACCCGTCCCGATCGGAACCTCCCCCTCGGCCCGGGGGTCCAACCCCTCCCCCGGTCGGATCTCGAGGTGGTCCGACGGGAAGATGAAGAATGGCGGGAGGGCGTCCTCTGCGATGGCGTCGGGTTCCTGAGAGTATAGCGCGAATGAGTAGCCGTCCGGGCCGTCGGTCGCTTCCGCGTAGAGGAACGAGTCGAACACCTGCCCCTGGTCGGGGCTGCCGACCCAGCGATCGTACGAGCGGACGATGGTTTCGGCCGTACACTCCTCGCCGTTGTGGAACTCGATCCCCTCGTGGAGCGTCCCCTCTACTTTCGTCCCGTACACGCCATCGGCGACCGCGGCCTCGGTCTCGTTCCGGGTCAGGATGCGCATCTGGTCGCCGGCTTCGAGCTCGCCTTCACCGACGGCTGCCAGGTCGTCGGGGTGGTGTAAGAGGTCGAGGTTTGGCCACTCGAGATCGAAGAGGGGGAAGCCCTCCTCCACCGCCGCGATCTCGTACTCGGTCATGTAGTCGATGTACGCATCGGGAGCGGTCACGTCGACCGCATCGACCGTCCCGTACTCCTGAGCCATCCAGAGGAATTTTTCAC
>CAZAYR010000275.1:0-1612 GCA_964489365.1 uncultured Salinarchaeum sp. | reverse complement strand
GCTCGAGGAAGCCGACGTCTCGCCCGAGGACTTCTATCTCCCGGACCCCTACGCCTCGGGCGGGACCGTCCGTCCGCTCCTGCTTTCCCCAAATGTCGAAATCACGGAAGCCCCGCTGGTGTTCGAGTTCGGGCTGCCCAGCGGGGCGTATGCCACGGTCGTCCTGCGCGAATACCTGAAAGTCGAGCCCGACGCCATGGCGTAGATCGGAGCCGTTTTTCCGCACTCGCCCGAACGCCCCTCCGTGCGCTGTCCGGGCTGTCACGCGTCGCTCGATCGTCCCGGGGACCGATGTATGGCGTGCGGGGCGACGCCCACCGATGCCGTCGTTCTCGCGCTGGAACGAGAACGGGCCACGCTCACGATGATGGCCGAGGCCGAGCGACTCGGCACGACCACGATCACGACCCGCCCGGAGACCGAGGATCCTTCCCGAGAGGTGCAACGACGGAACTACATCGCCCAGGTGGCGGCCGAGGTGCGCCGGAAGCGACCCGACGGGGTCTACGCGCAGGGCGAGCGCGACCTCGTCGATCGGCTGCGGCGCTCGATCACCTACGACATCTACCGTGTCGGCGGCGACGATCCGGTCGCCGGCTACCGGGAACGGGTCGAGGATCCGCCGCTCGCCGTCGTGGACCGCGAGCCGGAGGACAAACTTGGCGGGCGGCATTCGACCCTGATCGGCGACCGCCGGGGTGAGACGGTCGTCCACACGGTGGCCGGCCATCCTCACGTGAAGAAAGTCGTGCCCGGCCCGATCGACGGCAGCGGCAGGGGTTCCCGCGGGGGCGTCAAGGCAAAAGTGACGCGGGCAGGTCGGGATGGAAACCTCCGGCTGCTGCTCCGTGACGGCTCGAGCGTCCAGGAGATCAGGCTCGTCTCGACGGCAAACGATCGGACCGACGGGGCACGCATCGCCGAGCAACTCAACGACGCCCTGGCCGAGGCCGGGCTTCGGGGGTAAACTCAACAGGTTTATCCGCGCGACGCCGGTACCGTCGGCCAATATGGCACCACAGAAGGGTCGAACGGGGAGCGCCGGCCGGTATGGCCCCCGCTACGGCCGCGTCGCCCGGAAACGGGTGGCGGACATCGAGGCGGGAGCCCGAGAGGATCACACCTGTCCGGAATGTGAGGAAGCCCGGGTGACGCGGACCGATACCGGCATCTGGGAGTGCGAGGCCTGCGGGTACCGGTTCGCAGGCGGTAGTTATCGCCCCGAGACCCCGGCGGGCCGGACCGTCGAACGATCGATCCGCGCGGCATTGAGCGACGACGAGGAATGAGCTACAAGTGTTCCCGTTGCAAGCGTGACGTGCAGCTCGACGAGTTCGGGGGCGTCCGATGTCCCTACTGTGGCCACCGGGTCCTGCTGAAGGAACGCAGCCGGGATATCAAGGAAATCGACGTCGAATAACCGGGCGTGACCCGTCCGCACCGCATCGTGCTCGAACGGGATTACTCCGCCAGCGACGCGGCCACGATCCGTCGTAGCCTGGCGCCGGAGGCCGCCGACCTTGGCGAGGCGCGCTCGGAGACGTCCGTCGCGATCGACGATGGGCAGCTCCGCATCGAGGAGGCGGCGGCGGATCTCGTCGCGCTCCGGGCC
>CAZAYR010000274.1:0-1631 GCA_964489365.1 uncultured Salinarchaeum sp. | reverse complement strand
TGACGCCCTCGTGGGCAGGACCGGTGTGTTCGACGACCGCATCCTCGGATTGGCCGACCCACATGGAGTCGTGACCAGGGGAATCGTGACCCGGTGCGCCGTACTGGCCATCTTCCGTCGTATCCATGCCACTCGATCGTGCGGCTGCATCGCCGATTCCGGGGGCGTCGAGAACCCCTCGCTCGTGGAGTTTCTTGATGACCATCGCGTCGTGTCCAGTTGCATCGATCACCAGATCCGCCTCGACGGCGATCGGATCGACACACGTCAATTCCCGCGGCAGGGAATGCACCGGAGTCCAGTTCATGACGATCCCCGAGACCCGGTGGTCCTCGCGAATCACGATATCGGTAAACTCGGTCATGTTCTGGATTTTCGCCCCCGCGTCACAGGCGGCCTTGATCAGCGCGGAGCAGGCGTGCGGTCCATTCGCAACGTAGAGGCCGTCCGTGTCTGCGGCCGCGTCGTACCCGACGTCGAGTTCCTCGAGGACCTGCTGGGCGGGATGACGGACCGTCACCTTGTTCATCAGGAACCCGCCCAGCCAGAAGCCGCCGCCGAGATAGTTGTTCTTCTCGACGACCATCGTTTTCACGCCGCGGTTGGCGAGTTCGGTCGCGGCCATCAGCCCCGATGGACCGCCACCCACGACGATTACGTCGCTGTTCGAGAAGTCCATGAACTCCTCGGTCCACTCGGCGCCGATCGCGCGAGTGACGTCTGCTTCCCCGACATCCGCGAACGCTTCGAATTCACTCATGCCACTGAGTGGTACCACCTCAGAATACATAAGTTGCCGTGATCAGGGACCGAAAGCGCCCAGCACGACCAGCATGCCGGCTGCCAGGAGCGTCATCGTCACTCCAGCCAGAAACAGGGCCCAGTTGAGAGACGCATGTGCCGACGGCACGATATTGAGGGAGACGTGGCGGCTCGAGAGGGGCCAGAACGGCCAGATCCCCATCGGCGTCAGGCTATCAGCAGCGAGATGGCTGCTCAGCGAGAGGAGCGCGGTGCCCCCACAGACCGCTCCGAGGAGCACTGGCTCCGAGCCGGCCACTCCCGCCAAGGCTCCAGTGCCAAGGGCGACGAGGACGCTCAGGGAAAGGATACTGGGGATCGAGTGTGTCGGACCCCGGTGAGGGAGTGGTGACCATTCGTCGAGGTCCGGCAACGGGGCCGCCCCAACTGCCGTAACACCGCCCGCAAGGGCGATCCTGGGGTCGACGACGAGTGCGATCACCGTCCCCACTGGTGCATACAGCAAGAGAGCAATCCCTACGTGTCCCGGTGTGTGCATGTTGCTTGCAGGGGAATCGACCGTTTATGCCCGTCGCCCGATTAGCGGCCGGCGAGATCACCGCTTCGAATGCGGTGCTCGGCTGCCTCGAGGTGGTCTTCCGCGTCGAAGTCCTCTCGGATGGAGACGAGTGTCTCGACGGAGACATCCGCCAGCTCGCGGGCATGGTCGGCGAGGTTGGGGATGGCGCGAACGACGTTGTCGACCACCGGAATGCGCGCGACTTGCGAGGAGCGCGACAGCGGATTCAGGTCGATCACGATCTCGGTTTTCCCCATCTCACGGAGTGCCAGGGCGCGATCGCCGTCCTCTAGCGGGATGACAACGACGT
>CAZAYR010000273.1:0-1633 GCA_964489365.1 uncultured Salinarchaeum sp. | reverse complement strand
AGGATGATCCCGCCGTGGGCGATCCCGACCCACCAGATGAACATCCCGATGTAGATGCCCCAGGTCGACCCGCCGCCCGAGCCCCAGTCCGAGAGCCCGGTCACGGCCAGGCCGTTGAGCAATTGCAGGCTGTAGCCGATCAACCAGAGGCCGGCCCCCCCGAGGGCGATCGCGAGGGCGACGAAGTACAACGTCGAAGTGTTCTGGATGGGTCGGAGGATATCATCGACGTCGGGCTCCTTCGTCGCCATCTACCACGGCACCCCCACGGTGGATTCGTCGGTCGCATCCTTGCGTTTGTCCATGACCGGGACGCCGTCCTCGGTCTCGTCGACCGGCGGCTGCCCGTACTCGATCGGGCCTTCGACCTGTTCGGAGTCGGGACCCGGCTCGTTGCCCAGGTAGAGGATGTTCGGTTGGGTGCCGATCTCCTCGAGCAGCCGGAAGGCCGACAGCTGCTGTTCCGGGTGGGGCGCTGAGGGGGTCTCCCAATCCTCCTCGGGATTTTCGACGTTCGCGAGCTTCTCCTCGGTCGAGGGCTCGATCTCCTTGGCCAGCTCGAGATACCGGTTCGGCCGGCTGTCGGGATCGTTGAAGTCCCCGAAGTGGATCGCGCTCATGCCCGCCTCGTCGCAGGCGTCCATGCACGCGACGGTGCCGACTTGGTCCTCGCCCATGTTGCCGTCCTGCCGGGACGGACAGAACGTACACTTGCCCATCGTCCCGATCCGGCCGCGACTGTCGACCTCCCAGCCGCGCTCGTCGTGGACGTGATCGCCACTGTTTTGCAGGGTTTCGTGGCGCTCTTCGGGTGACAGGTCCCGGAGCTGGTCGCCCGTCAGCCCGTGATCGCCCGTGTTGAGCTCCTCGCGCTCGATTTCCGGGTGGCCCCACTGGAAGTAGTTCACGCCGTACGGACAGGCGACCTGGCAGTACCGGCACCCGATGCAGGTCTCGTAGTTCGTCAGGACGATGCCGTCGTCCTCCCGAATGTGCCGAGCCTGGACCGGACAGACCTTCGCACACGGCGCGTTCGAGCAGTGCTGGCAGGGCCGCGTGAGGAAGTTGGTCTGGTCGGTGTTCTCGTCATGCCAGGTCATGACGTACATCCAGTTGGCCCCGCGGTCCTGCTTGTTCTCCTCCATGCACCCGACGACGCACTCGAGACAGCCATCGCAGCGCTGGGTGTCGATGACCATCCCATACCGTTTGTCCTCACCTTCGTCGGACTGCGCGGCGGCGACCCCGTTGGTACTCGCGTCGTCGTCATCGCCACCGCCGAACAGTCCACCGAGGCCGAGGGCGCCCGCCGCGAACGCCCCCTTCTTCATCGTCTCGCGCCGGGAGGTATCGGCATCGGCCATCTCCCGGAGCGAATCCATGATCCCGCCGCCATCGGGATCGTCCATCTCGATCGCCTCGGCGACGGGCCGGTCGTCCTCGCCGAACTCCTCGACGACGGCGTCGTTGTACCGGTCGTAGAATTCCTCCTCCTCGATCTCGCCAGCCGTGAGGCGCATCGCGTCGCGGGCCATTTCCATGCCCAGCTCGGCATCGAAGTCCGTGTCCTCGATCATTTCCCGCATCTGGGACTCCCAGTCCTCGCCCATCGGGTGGAAGCCTGTCTCGTTCT
>CAZAYR010000272.1:0-1707 GCA_964489365.1 uncultured Salinarchaeum sp. | reverse complement strand
AAGAGCAGGTCGAGGCCCTCCACGGGGCGTTCGACGATTTCTCCGCGACCGTCGAGGACGTCGTCGCCGACGCCAATACCGTGGCGATGCGCGTGACCCTGCGTGGCACCCATACGGGGACGTTCATGGGGATCGAGCCCACCGGCCGCCGCTTCGAGGTCGGGAACGCGGTGTTCGCCCGCATCGAGGACGGCCGGATCGCCGAGCGGTGGGTCCTGCCCGACACGCTCGGCCTGTTCCGCCAGCTCGGCGTCGAGGAACTCCCCAGCTTGCCGGCGGCGTGACGCCCCGAGCGGCGCCGCCCAGGGTTCCCGACCGTGCCGTCGCGGCCCGGTCGCCCGCCCCTTCCCCCGGCCCACCGCCGTGGGCCGGCCCTCGTTCGAGCAGTTCGTCAGGTCCACTCGGGGTCGCGGTCTTCCCTGATCGCCGCCATCGCCTCCTCGAAGTCGGGGTGGGCCATGGCCCGGTCCTGGAACTCGAGGTACTGTTCGAGGAACGCCTCGTATCCCAGGTCGAAGGCGTCGACCGTCGCCCGCTTGGTCAATCTGGCCCCCTTGGAGTTCGCGGCGCGGTAGCGGTCGAGCAGCGCCTCGTACTCCTCGCGCATCGCGTCGGCGTCGACGAGGTGATCGACCAGGCCGATCCGGAGCGCCTCCTCACCGTCGATCAGGTTGCCGAGGACGTTCATCTTCTTCGCCCGGCCCATGCCGATGTACCGGGCCAGCCGCCAGGTGCCCAGCCCCGGGAGGATGCTCTCCTCGATGGCGGTCAATCCCATCTCCGACGAGGACGTGCTCACCCGGATGTCGCACGCCAGGCCGATCTGGAGGCCGCCGCCGATCGAGTAGCCGTGCATGAGGCAGACCGAGAGGGCGTCCATCAGCTCGAACCGACGCAGGGCCCGCTCCCACGGGGGGAACATCCGTTGATCGAGGTTGCCCGACGAGAGCTCCTTGAGGTCGATCCCCGAACAGAACGCACGGCCCTCGCCTTCGACCGAGATGAGTCGGACCTCCCGGTCTTCGTCGAGCAGCTGGGTGACCGCGTCCAAGTCCCGGGTCGCGTCGTGGTGGACGGCGTTGAGCCGGTCCGGTCGGTTGAGCGTGATGCGTGCGAATCGGTCGTCCGTCTCGACGGTGAGGTGCTCGAATTCGACCTTCATGGGAATAGGTCGTCCTACCACCCGATTCGTAAAATAGTGGCCGATACCGCCCCTGCCCGGCGGGGGTCGTCCACCGCGCCGCAGCCGCTGGCGCCGTCACCCGGGATCGCCACCGTTCACTCTGGCCACCTGACGCGTTCATCACCGATTAACGGTTCTTAATCCGACACAATCGCGGTCTGGCCATCTGCATAACTATACCCACCACACCTGTCGGGGGGCGCTGCGCGCCGGCCAGGAGCCAGCGCGCGTCCGGAGATCCACTATGTCACAACAGGTATACGATCCACAGTCGCATTCACAGTCGCAGTCGTCGGAGTTCGGACAACAGAGCCAGATGGGCCAGCAGAGCTGGCAGTCAGGTCAGTCGTTCGGCCAGGCGCTCCCGCCGCAGGTGATCGAGGCCGTGACCGGGTTGGAGCGAGTCGAGACCATCAGCGAGTTCGTAAAGACCCGGGCAGTCCAGCAGGGGATTCGCGAGATCCCGCGCCTCGCCGACGACCTGAAGGACGTCGCCGCGGTACAAAAGGACCTCATCGTCCGGC
>CAZAYR010000271.1:0-1720 GCA_964489365.1 uncultured Salinarchaeum sp. | reverse complement strand
CTGGTTGGACGTCGGCTATACGGCAGTGCAGGCGGTCGCCTTGCTCGCCATCGGCTATCTGCTCCGCGTGGAGCCAGGGCCGACGGGAGCGGCCAGCCCACAGTAAGGCTGTGGCCGCACCGGGCCTGGCCCACCTCCCGTCCCCGGTGATCGGACATTCCCCGGATCAGCGGCGTCACTCGAGATCCGGATAGGTGGGCAGGCGCCCGGACTGCGCACTCCCCTCCACGAACGGGAGCGCCGTCACCGCCGCGCCGACGGGCTCGCCTCCGACGCGCACGTCGACGGACCCCGCGGCCCCGTCGAAGGGGACCAGCGCGAACGCAATGGGTCGATCGAGCACGGGACTTTTCGCTGCCCGCGTCACGCGACCGATCGATTCACCATCCGCGAGGACGTCCGCGCCGGCATCCGGCAGCGCCTCCGGCAGGAGCCCCACGAGTCGCTGGTTGGGCCGCCCCCGATTCTCGACCCGACTGACGACCTCCTGGCCGACGAAACAGCCCTTCTCGAAGTCGAGTGCGTTCCGGAGCCCGACCACGTTCGGCAGTTCGCCGGCGAAGTCCGGGTCAAGCAGGGGCGTGCCCGCCTCGAGCGTCAGCGTGTTCCACGAGCGGTGGCCGAACGGGACCGCGTTCAACCCTCGATTCACCAACGTTTCGATCACCACCGCCGCGTCGTAGCTTGCACCCACGACCGCGTAACTCTCCTCGCCGAGGGGGGCGTCGGTCGAGATGACGGTCACGCCCGCATCCTCCAGGGTGGCCGAGGTAAAGGCAAACCGCTCCTGGGGGATGGACGACTCGGGCACGACGCTCGCGAGCTTCTCGGTCGACTGCGGACCGTGGATCCCGATGATCGCGTAATCCGCCGTCGCGATCTCGAACGTCACGTCCTGGATGAACACCTTCTCGCGCCATTCCTCGACGAGATCGGCGGCACGTCCGGGCGGTACGAAGAGGAGGAGTCGATCCTCGGCCGTGTACACGTAGAGGTCGAGGTCGATCCGCCCCTGGGGACTCAACAAGAGGGCATAACAGCCTCGCCCGTGTTCTGCCGGGATGGCGTTCGAGAGGACGTTATCCACATACGCCACGCGATCTTCCCCGGAGACGACGACGACGTCCTCGGGCTGCTCGGTGACGCCCACCCCATTGCGCACCGCGAGGTGGGTGCGAGCGGGGCGCCCGTAGTGATCGATGATCCGTCGACCGCCGAGCTCCACGTACTCACCACCGTATCCTTCGTGGAACGCCTCGAGGTTGGTCAGGGGCACTCACCTCCCCGGGGGACATGCACCGTCGACACCATATCCATTCCTCTCCTCCCGGACGGATTAAGGCTCCGTCACCGGCCGAGCAGGTCTCGGATACGACGGAATAACGACTCGCCCAATCCCTCGTCCGCGTCATCGCGTTGTTCGGACGGAAGCACGCGATCCTCCGGTCGGATCACCGACCGATCATCGCCATACTCGACGGTGATCAACCCGTCATCCCGGAGGTTGTTGAGCGCCGGCTCGAGAGTTTCGATATTGACGTCCACCCGCGATCGAAGCTCGAAGACCGTCATACCGGCCTCGTGGCGGCCAACCAGGGCGTCGAGAATCGCCACCTCGACGTCGTCGCGGTCCCGGTACTTCCGGCGGGCGCGCAGGGAGGCTACGTCCACCGGGGGCGCCATTACATTTGCCCCTCGACGGAACTGTCGTGCGACGAAC
>CAZAYR010000270.1:0-1746 GCA_964489365.1 uncultured Salinarchaeum sp. | reverse complement strand
TCTTCGTGCCGGACGTGGACGACATAGGTCCCCTCTCCGGTAAGATCGGCCAGGGGGTCGATTCGGATCGTCCGCTCTCCGGTCCCATCAAAGGTGGCTTGCTCCGTATGAATGACGTCGGCGATATCCGCTCCGGATCCATCGACATCATCCGCATTGAAGACCCACGCCGCGAGATCACCGTCGATTGCTCTGGACGCCACGTCCACTTCGATGGCTTCCTCAAGGAAGGAGTTCGATTCGGCCTCGACGCTCAGCGCGAGTTCCACGACGTCGAGGATCGCGACCGCGTCCTGCCCGCCCTCGGTCCCGTCGGGAAACCGAACGAAGTACCGTTCGTCGGGGTCGAGCCCGAGGTCGTCGACGTTCCACGTGATGGCTTGACCGGGCGACGCCGACTGCGAGACGATCTGGTCCCCGAGTTCGTAGTATTCCGTCCCGTTGTCCTCGTAGGTCGATACGGTAAAGAGCTGCACCCGGTTGGCGCTGTCCTCCGTGAAGAACGTGATATCCTGGCCTTGCTGGGCCCACACGTGAAAGCTCCTGGCGGTGCCGACCGTCGCGCCGTCCGGATTGCGGCCCGCGCTGAGATTGATGTCGGCGGCCGGTCGGTCGGGCGCCTCCTGATCGGGTTGGATGATTTCGCCGCCGTCGTCCGTGTCCGCCGAGGTGATCCCCGTCGCGCCGGCCTGGGTCACGCGAAATTGCGCGTCGGCGTTTCCTTCGGGACCCCGCAGGACGTGTTCGACGGTCGTCGACTCGTCATCCAGCTCGAGCCCATTCACCGGGTCCGTAGGCTCCCAGACGAGCTCGAATTGCAAGTCAGTGATCGTCGCGTTCACGTCGGGTTCGAAGGTAAGCCGGATCTCGGCGGCCCCGTTGTCGATCTCGACGGCGCGGACCAGATTCTCGCTATTGCCCTCCTCGAGATAGAGGTTGTCATCGGCGTCCACCCCGATGTCGTTCTGTCCCGCGGTCGGCCCCGCCGTGGCCGACCCGTCCGGCCCGACGCCCCAGAGTTGCTGGGTCAGGTTCCCGAACTCGGCCGCGGTCGCCGACGTGTTGATTTCCATTCCGATCCCCGCCGCCTGGTCGTAGTCGACGACGACCTCCTCGGTCTCGCGACTCTCGTTCCCGACGATGGTGAAATCGATCTCGAGGGTTTGGGAGGGATGATTCCTCAAATTCGGGTTCGCCGTCTGGTAGTGCAACGAACCCTCATCGTACGCGTCCGTGTGCACGGGGAGCCCGGTCCGGCCGAAGTGGGCACCGATCACCGGATCCGTGCCCGTCAGGAGTGGCGTGTCGTCCACGAAGGAGCCGTTCGCTGGGACGTCATCGAGGATCGTGCGGCCGTCGTGAACGCCCCCGCCGCTGATATCGATATCCTCGACCCGGGTGTGTTCCTGGTCTGCCGGGATCGCGAGGGGACTGTCGCCATCACCGTCGTTGATGCTCGCGCCCCCCGCCCCGTCCACGAAGGTGACGCTGCCGGCGACGACCCCCAAGACCATTAAGGCCGCGAGGAGTCCGGCCAAGTGCGTGTTGCTCAGACTGAGTTTCATGTCCGGCAATAGGTTACAGCAAAAGCTGGCGGTTCATATATAATTATTCCGGTTTAACACGTTTCCGAGTCCCTGCCGGGCACGCGTCGAGGTGCAATCGGGCACCGACCATGGCGGAGGCCCCGGCCTCAGCCGGGCGCCGACTAGGAACTCGACCGCCCGAAGTCATGAACTACCTGCT
>CAZAYR010000269.1:0-1763 GCA_964489365.1 uncultured Salinarchaeum sp. | reverse complement strand
CGGTCGTCATGTTCGTGATCGTGAGCCGCTGGTACATCGGCATCGAGGACAGGCCGGGTCCGCCGAACTCGATGCTCTTGTAGATCCCGCCGCGGGTGGTCAGCTCGCCCAGAAGGTGCAGGATCAGGTCCTTGCTCATGACCGGGAACCCGTACCCGCCGGTCAGGTCGACCCGGATCGTCTGGGGGACCTTGAACCAGCACTCGCCCAGCGCGAACACGCTGGCCATCTCGGTGGGCCCGATCCCGCACGCGAACGAGCCCATCGCGCCGGCCATGTTCGTGTGCGAGTCGGTGCCGACGACGATGTCGCCGGGCAGGCAGAAGCCCTCCTCGACGAGGATCTGGTGGCAGATCCCGTGGCCGCCGCCGACGTCGTAGAAGTGCGGAAGGTCGTGCTCGTCCACGAAGTCGCGGACGATGTGGTGCAGCCTCGCGGAGGACTCGCTGGAGGCGGGCACCCAGTGGTCGATCGGGATGACGATCTTCTCGCGGTCCCAGACGTCCTCGGCGCCCATCTCCTCGAAGGGTCCGACGAGCTGCGCGCAGGCCTCGTGCGCCATGGCGACGTCGACCGGGACCTCGACCACCTGGCCGGGCGAGACCGAGGCTTCGCCAGCGTGCTCGGCCAGGATCTTCTCGGCCATCGTCATCCCGTCGGAGGACATCGTGCACGGAGGTAGCCGCTCCCGACCTTAAGGGCTTGCTGTGGAGGACCACGCATCCCGAGCTTCCCGGTCACGGGCTGGGCGCGAGCGTCTCCTCGACCGACTTGACCGTCTGGTTCACCGGGTCGTCGCCCGACCCGTCCTCCTCGTCGGTGTCCTCCTCGCCGGATCCGCCGTCGCCGCCGTCCTCCCCGTCGGATCCATCGTCCGTGTCCGCCGAGTCGTCCGAGCCGTCGTTCGAACCCTGGGCGCCGTCGGAACCGGCACCGTTCCCGTCGTCCTGGGAGCCGGCTTGACCGTCGCCGTCCCCGGAGTCCGAACCGTCCGCGCCGTCGGCGCCGTCCGCGGGGGCGCCGTCGTCCCCGGAGGCCGTGCCCTGCGAACCGTCGCTGGATCCCGCGCTCGAGCCGCCCGCCTCGGAGGAACCGGCGGGGTGGGGTGTATCGGTCGAGTTGCCGGCCTCCGAACCGTTGGCCTCCGGGGACCCGGCGTCCTGCGTCGCGAGACACCCGGCTAGGCCTGCCGCAACGAGCACGACGGCCGCAGCCAGGGCGTTCGTTCGCACGAGCAGTCGTCCTCTCGACGATTGCTGAAAAACCCTTCCCCATCGGACGGGGTAGACGGAGAGGGTTCGTCGTCTCGACGACTTCGAAGGATATATGGGATGGATGACGGCGTCGAGTGGCGTCTCTTGGGTCAAGGTTCCAACCGGGAACGTACCGTACGATTCGGGGCGGTCCCGTTGGATGTGGAGGTTCGCCTAGGCGCGGGCGGGTGCTCAAGCTCGCGTCCACGAGACTCCGCTCGCCCCTGCGGAGGATCCGATGGGTCGAACGCGGCCCCGACAGCTACAACCGGGGCGGTCCCTTGTCCCGCTCGATGCCGCCGATCACGCGCGAGGACGAGACCGCCGTGCAGGACCGTCTCGACCACGAGAACCCCTGCTTCGGGTGCGGGCCCGGCAACGAGCACGGGCTGCGCCTGAAGTCGTACCCGCGAGAGGAGGCCGACGGGCTCGAGGCCGCCTACCGCGGGCCCTCGCACCTGGCCGGGTCGGCCGGTGTCCTCGGCGGCGGGCCCCAGGCCACGCTCGTCG
>CAZAYR010000268.1:0-1810 GCA_964489365.1 uncultured Salinarchaeum sp. | reverse complement strand
GTCCTCCAGTTCGGCCTCCAGGATCGACTCGGCTTCCTCGAATGTCCCGGAAAGTGCCGACATCTCGTCGGGGCGATCGTTCGGCTCCGCGGTCAACGGGCCGAACGCCGGGCTCTCGATCGCCTCCATGACATCCTCGAAGAGCGCATCAGGGGTCGTCGGGGCGTCCGCATGGGTACGAACGGTCTCCTCGAGGCGCGACGCCCGTGCTTCGGCGGTTTCCTCGTCCTCGACGGGTTCGCGCACCCCGAACCGGGCATTCGTCTCGACTGGGAGGTGGGCGGCGATGTCGTCGTCGAGCGACCGCGCGACGCGCGTGCCGACCCCACGGATTTCGAACGGGTTCTTCGGATAGGTCTTCATAAAGTAGACGCCTCGGCCGGGATGGGCGAGAAACAGGTCCTCCCCGATCCCCTCGTCTCGCGGGCCGGCCACGGCTCGCCAGTCACTTGGTTCGGCGTCGGACTCGACCACGTCGCGGACGATATCCTGCCAGTCGCGCACCCGCATGGTCGAAGCCGCGGGGTCGCAAGGAATGAACGTATCGATCCCTATTCGGGGGACGCCGCCGGTCGGTCCTCGGGCTCGATCGCCGCCATCACGCGCCGGTGGAAATCGCGGAGGGCCTCGTCCCGGTCGCCGCCGACCACGACGTCGCTGGCCGAGAGCGTGGCGAGCCCGAACGCGAAGGGACTCGGCGAGCCGACGCGGACGTGGGCGAGCCCGAGTTCCCCGTCGGCGAGGGCGGCGAGGACGGTCTCGATCTCCTCGACCGCGAGCCGGTCCTCGAGGAGCTCCCGGTAGGTCTCTTCGAGGACGGCGAACCCGTCGAGGTCCTCCGCGTACCCGAGCAACATCTCGCTTGAGACCTGCTGTTCCTTCGCCGAGCGCTCGTAGCCCTTGTACCGTGACAGGACCAACAGGGCTCGGGTCGCGTTGATCCGGAAGTAGCGTTTGAGGAGTTCGGTCTCCACCAGCGCCGCCCTGAGCCGTTCACGCACGTCGCTCTCCGCCAAGGAGGTCAGGCTGCCGGGGAGGTCGACCTTGTGGTTGAGCGGCATCCCGATGCAGAAGCCACCATCGGAGACGCTGACCGAGACGTTGGCCCCAGTTGCCCGCGCGCATTCCTCGGCGAGCAAGCGCGAGAGGCCGTCATTAAACCGCCGGCCGTACCGAGCATGGACGTAGTAGCGACGCCGATAGGTCTCGCGGTCGCGTTCCTCCTCGATGGCGAGCCGGGACGGCGTGCTGATGCTCCGTCGCCCGGCGTAGGCGACCTGGTGGTCGAGCATCCGTTCGATCGATGCGGCCGCCCGGTCATCGATGGGGAGCGTGTCGAGGAGGTCGCGGACCTGCCCTTGCGCCCGCGCCGAGAGGAGCCGCCGTTGGAGGCCCAACACGGCACACCCGAGATCATACGAGAGCGGGAGCCGTTCGGAATACCAGGAGGGGACCGTCGGGCGGGCGTCCGTCCGGTCGACGTAGACGTTGCCGCCGCGCCGGTACTGGAACTCGAACCGCGATCCGCCGAGCAGGAAGACGTCCCCGGCCTCGAGGGTATCGAGATACTCCTCGTCCAGCCCGCCGACCCACTCGTGATCCGAACGCGTGTAGACATCACACGAAAAGGAATCCGGGATCGTCCCGACGTTCGTCATATAGATCATCCGCGCGAGCCGGCCCCGTTTGCCGATGAGCGGCTCCCCGACGGGATACTCTTCGTAGTGGTGCTCGCCGTCCGGCGGGTCGTTGGTGTCCCGCCAGATCTTCGCGTACACGTTGCGGTCCTCCAGTCCCTCGTAGTCGGCCG
>CAZAYR010000267.1:0-1856 GCA_964489365.1 uncultured Salinarchaeum sp. | reverse complement strand
GAAGTTCGCGGCCTTCGAGAACGTGGGTGTCAAGGCCTCACACACGCCGTTCGTCTCTGAGGAGACCTTTCCGTACCACGACGTCCACGAGCTCCTCGCGTGGCTCATCGACGTGTTCGGCGCCGACCGCGTGGTCTGGGGATCCGATTTCCCCAACGTGACGAGTCGTGACGTCTCCTATGCGGAGGCGTTCAACTGGCTCCACCACGTCGAGGAGCTATCCCGGACGGAACGACGCCAAATCGAGGGTGACTCGTTGGCTGAAATGATTCATTCGACGCGATCGTAGGCCGGGGTCGGCCAGTCAACCCTTCATCGTCTCGACATCTCGTGGGTTACTCGTCCGTGATCCGCGATCGTCGGAACTCGCCCAAGCAGTTAACATCCGGCGCCACCACCATATGGAAGGGAATGGTCTTCACGGGGCATTCGGAGCCAGTTCGAAATGACCTCTCCCGTCGCGAGTTCACGGCCGCGATCGCTGCGGGATCGTTCCTCTCCATTTCCGGCTGCCTCGACCCACTTTATGGGGGTTCCTCGTCGGGAGATTGGCAGCCGGGTGTCGAACATCGGTACGATTGGCAGGAGGAGCAACCACCGACTGCGCATCACGTCGACGATGCCACCCTCACCATCCCCATCCATCGGACCCTCGAGCGGGCGAGCGTTCTCTGGGATTTCGACCATCCCGGGACCGGAACCGTCCCGCTGGAACGGCTCTATCGGGCGACGAACGAGCCGGGGCTCTGGGGCCGATGGTGGTCACCGACGTACTGGCCTGCCCCCGGTGAAGCGTTTCCCAGACTCTACGAGGACGTCGAGATCTCCCCTCACACGATCAGGGTTCGGATCCGGTCGGATGCGTTCTGGAGCGACGGGGAGCCGGTTCGTGCCTACGACGCCATCGCTCCGTTATCGGCCTGGCGAGTTCCGTACGAGCCGTTCGACGAGATCGGCTGGACGCCGGATCCCGGAGAGGGACACGCGATCGATGCGGTCGGTTCGGTCAGTCTCCCCGACGGGGAGGGCGGGCGCGTCGTCGAATATCATCTGCAAGACAACGATGCGTGGATTTCGGCGGGTGGGTTCACCGGCGGGATCGAACCCGGAAAGCTCCTCTTTTGGCTGGCTGGCCCGACCCCCAGAATGGGCGTTCGATACCCGACGCACATCGAGCCGTATCGATCGATCGCGGCCGAGGCGGTCCCCGAGTTCACCGAACGCGATCCCGACGCCCGGAGTACGCTGGCGTTCGCCCAGGAGTTCGTGAGCGCGGGCGACGTCGACCGGCTCTTCGACGGGGATAAATACGTCTCCTCGGGCGTGTGGACGCTCGACGAAGTCGTCGGGACGGGTCGACTCGTACTTCGTCCGAACCCCCACCACCGCCTCGCCGATGACGTCAATTTCGACGAGGTCATCCTCGAGTCGATGGGGAATGCGGACGAGCGACGGTTCGCACTCTATCAGAACCGCGTCGATTATGCTCACGTCCGGGCGAATCGGGACGAAGAGAAGCCCCTCCCGGGAAGCATCGAGCGATCAACGAGTCCGCAGCCGTTCGGGCGTGCACTGGGGATCGATCATGGCGGGCCACTCGGCAATGTCCGGGTTCGGCAGGCGGTGATGAGCGCGATCAACCCCGAGGCGCTGGCGAGTGCCCAATTGCCCTCCCAACAACCGATTCGGCGGCCCGGGGGAGATGCGTGGGGCAGTCACGCGATCCTCGAGAAGGAGTGGCGAGAGCAGCACCTCGACCCGTATGAGAAGGATCTCGATCGCGCCGCGGCACTCATGCAGGAGGCCGGGTATGCGCGCAACGGCGACGAGCAATGGACCCGCGACGGTGTGCCCCT
>CAZAYR010000266.1:0-1862 GCA_964489365.1 uncultured Salinarchaeum sp. | reverse complement strand
AGGCGTCGTCCGGAATCGGGATCGCCGCCTCCATGTCCGTCGTCGTGATGGCGAGACCAACGTATTCCTCACCATAGAACGGGTGACCGTCGCTGCTGATGATCAGGTACGGTCGGGGGTACGAGTCGAAGTCGAACAGGGCGGGATATTCGATGACCGCCCCTCGTTTAACCGCCGTCGGCATCGCGGTCCTCGCTGGCGGCGTCGAGCCCGATGCGGTACGATGCCGGGTCGGCCTCGCCCCAATCGTACGTCGTCGAGGTCTCGACCGCCTCGAGGCCCCGGAGCACGGCCTCGTAGGCTTCGATTCCTTGGCGGTTGGCGGCCCAGTAGGGCTCCTTGTGACGGACGAGGTCCCGGTCGTCGAGCCGATCGAGCGTCGTCCCGACACTGCCCCGGGGAACCCCCGTCGCCTCGTGGATCTCCGCGGGGGTGAACCCCGTCTCGGGGTGGTCGGCGAGGAAGGCGAGGATCGCATACGCGTTCGAATCCGGGTCGATCGCCCAGTCGTGCTCGCCCGAGGCGGCCTCGTACTCGTCGAACTGGATCGGCATCCTGGCGTCTGCAGAACAGTTTGTAATCAATCGTAATAACAATGGCGGTCGTCCGGGCCTTCCCGTCTCTGTCTCGACCGTATCGGGTCCGTCTCTGAGTGTGTGAGCACTGAGTTCCTGCCCGATGGCGGTTCTACCGGTTCGAGCAGGGCGGGAATTGGCTGCATGTCCATGGGGCCAGACCGGTCGAACGCGACGGACCGTTCGGCGGGTACAGTGAGTGGGAGGGGCTGGAGGTTTAAGGAACGGGAGCGAAGCAACCCATCATGCGTTCGGTCGGCGTCCGCCTGCCCGACGACCTGCTCGAGAAGCTGGACCCGCTCAGCGACGCGGAGGGGCTGGACCGCTCGACCGTCATCCGACAGCTCCTCGAACGGGGCTACGACGCGTTCAAGCGCGAACGCGCCGCCGACCGGTATCGGCGGGGTGACGTGACGATGAGCGAGGCGGCCGACCTCGCCGAGTGCACCGTCTGGGAGTTCGAACGCTCCCTGGTGGTGGAGGGCTACTCGTCGTCGTACTCGATCGACGACCTGAAGCGCGAGCGGGAGGCAATCGCGAGGCGGCGTGAGTCTTGAATGGGTCCGTATCTACGAGGAACGCCCTCGATTCAGTCCGGATAGTCGGGGACACCCAGCCACAATCTCTTATAGGCGGACGAACAATCAACGAGTAGCCGATGGCCGAACTGGCGCCGGGAATCGACCGGGATCCTGACAAACAGGGTGGGGAGCCGTGCGTGGCGGGGACCCGAGTGCCGGTCCGCCGCATCGGGGACCTAGCCGAAGAGGCGGGGCTCGTGCCGGAAGACATCGCCGAACGGTTCGACCTCACGTTGGGCGATGTCCACCGCGCGCTCGCGTACTATTACGACCATCCCGACGAGATGGCGGCGTTCGCCGAGCGGGACCGGGAACGAGCGGATCGGGCGACGGCCGAGTCCGAATCGTTCGCGGAGGCCCGTGACCGCTTGGCCGGCGATTCCTGACGGTCCGGATCCCGAATGGCGTGGCGCTTTCTCGTCGACGAAGACACGGATACTGGGAGTGCCGATGCACTCGTCGAGCGCAGGTTCGACGCGGTTACGATCGGTGCGACCGTTGGGAAGGGGGCATCGGATGAACGGGTGGTCGAGTTCGCGAACCGCGAGGATCGCATCCTCATCACCGCCGACCGTGACTTCCTCGTGCCGTCGCATCGTCGGGGAATCCGGGTGTTCATGGTGGCCGATGCCAGCGCGCCTGGGCACGAGGTCGCGGATCGAGCGGCCGAACTGGCCACGCTCGCCGACGGCCCGGCCGACTTGAA
>CAZAYR010000265.1:0-1903 GCA_964489365.1 uncultured Salinarchaeum sp. | reverse complement strand
TGGGTTCCGAAGTAACACTGGTCCCGGATGTATTCTTCGGCACGCTTCTCCAGCAGCGGCACCTCGTGGCGGAACTGCGCGACCTCTCGGTTGAGCCGTGCCATGTGGAACGGAACCCAGCCGATACCCCCCTCGAGGAAGACGAAGTCCAACTCGGGGAACTTCTCAAACGTCCCGTGTTCCATCAGGCTGGAGAGGGTCCACTCGACGCTCCACGGACAACACAGGTTGTGCACCGCCATGAACGTCTCCAAGCCCCGAAGGTGATTCGCATAGTTCATCTCCGAAATGTGGTACGTCGGCACGAGTCCGTTGTCGACCATCGCCTCGTACATGATGTCCCACGACGGATCGCCAGGCGGGTTGTACATCTGATACTCGAGACCGACCTGGAAGTAACAGCCGACGATCTGGTTCTCGGCGCCGATTCGGTCGATCTCCTCGGCGGCCTTGTGCGGCTTGCGCCCGACGATCGTGGCGTGTCCGTACAGGTCGTCGGATTCGTCGAGATACCGGTCTAACACCATGTCGTTAAACCCCCGCATCCGCTCGAGATCGTATTCGGTGTGGGGGGATTTGTCGGGAAACCCGAACGTGTTGATGATGGCGATGTCGACGCCGTATTCGCCCATCACGACCTCTTCGATAGGCTCCGGACCGCCGACCGCCTCGACTTCCATGTCCTTGTGGCCGCCGTAGGTCTTGAGCCAGCCGCTGTTCGTCATCGAGGCGATCCATGGGTTCTCCGGCGAGAGCATTTTATCGTAGGGTGAGCGCATGTGCTCGCCCAACGCGCTGACGTTGTCGGGATGATTCGGCGAGAGGTGCACGTCGGCGTCGACGACGAGCGCGTCCTCGATTTTCATCCCGGCCCGCACTTCGTCCGGTTCCTGTTGCGTCATGCCTTCGGACATTACGGTCCGCGACTTTCGATGCCGTATGGATATAAGTTCGCGTCGAGGGTTGTGAGCCCCTTGGGTGTCCGTTCCTGTGGCGGCGTGGGGTCACCGCGTCGGACCGCGGTGGCGATTCGGGTCGGTCGCCGGACCGGCTCACTCCTCGGTGTCGGCGCCGTCGGCTCGGCGCTGGATATCGACTTGATAGTGCTGGAGGATGTCCCGACCCAACAGCACGGGATAGTCCATATGGCTCCGGTCCTCGACGCTGGCCGGAACGGTGTGGCGATCCCCCCGGATCCCGACGACCACGTCGACGACGGGCCGGGATTTGGTCGTTTTCGTACTCCCCGACCGGATGCGGGTCATGCTCTGGATCGGCCCGGCGCCGATGGCGGCCGCGATCTTCGTATCGATGCTGGTCCGGGCCGCGCCGGTATCGGACTTCGCAATCACCGTCTCCGAGCCGCTCGTCCCGGTAAGGATGACCTCCTCGGTGTACCCGATCACCACCGGCTGCCCGTCCGCCTTGAGCAGCGGCGGCCGCGGTTTGCAGGCGGGCATCGAGTCATCGAGCGTCGCGCTCAACTCCCTGACGCGGTCGCGGTCGACGGCCCCACCGGCGGCTTCGATCGACACCTGGGCGATGTACGGGGCTGGGCTCCGCCCCGTCGCCTCGAAAAACCCTCGGAAGCCGGCGGTCGGATTCACCTCGAGGACGACCCACCCGTCGGGGCCGTGGACGAGATCGACGCCGGCGTAATCGAGGCCGATCACCCGGGTGGCCTCGATCGCGGTCTCACGGACCGCACCGGGGAGATCCTCCGTGGCGTCCTCGACGGTCCCGCCGAGCGCGACGTTGGTCCGCCAGTCGCCGGCCGGCGCGTACCGTCGCATCGCGCCGATCACCTCCTCACCGACGACGTAAACCCGGAGGTCGTGACGCTCGTCGGTGTCGTCCTCGATGAGCGCCTGGAGGAAGCCCTGACGGGGGCCGATCTGTGGAC
>CAZAYR010000264.1:0-1927 GCA_964489365.1 uncultured Salinarchaeum sp. | reverse complement strand
ACCCGCCACCTGAGGCTCCTCACCGAGCTCGACGGCCGGTTCGTCCGCTTCCTCGTCCTCGTCCGCCATACCCCGCGATGCGCCGTCCCGGCGATTATGGTTTTCGGTCCCCCGAGCCGCCGCGGGAAAGGTTTTACCGCGCGCTTGCTCTATCCGGCCGCATGTACGTCCGGGACGCCAAAAATCGGGAGGAGGTCTGGTTGCTCGATCATATCGAGGCCATGGGCCTCGACGAGCGCGCGTTCCGGTCCCGTGATTACGTCGTCGCCATCGACGAGGAGTCGGGGGAAAAGGCTGGGTTCGGTCGGATCCGGATCCACCCGACCGAGGGCCCGGACGTCTGCGAACTCACGAGCATCGGCGTGCTCGACGGTTGGCGGGGACAGGGCGTGGGCGCTCACGTCATCGAACGACTCATCGAGTACGCGGGCGATCAGGAGTTCGAGGTGGTATACACGCTCGCCCCGCTTCCCGGCTACCTCGAGCAGTTCGGCTTCGAGCGGATCGACGACGAGGACCTCCCCGAGAAATTGACCACGCGACTGGCGGAGAAACGGGAGGGACACGAAGACGACATCGTCCCGCTCCGCGTGGCAGTCGACGCGTTCGAGGTCCCCGAGCGCTTGCGCGAGCGCTTCAAGGAGGCGGGAAAGCTGCCGTCGACCGACCAAGTGCCCGAGGAGACGGAGGCCGACGAGGTCGCCGAGGAGTTCGGTATCGATCCCGAGGAGGCCACGTACAAGTACGACCCGGCGGGGCGACGGCGGTAGGCAGGCGCCGACAAACGTAAAGGCCCGTCGGGCCGTGTCGCCGCCAATGTACGACGAGGAGGACCTGGCGGCCATCCGTGAGGGACACGACCGCTGGGAGGCAGAGACGCTCGACCCCACCCTCGACCGGTTCGGGGAACGACGAGATGACTTCCGGACGGACACTGCCGGGCAGGCCGTCGATCGGCTGTACACGCCCGCGGATCGCGCGGGGACGGACTATGGCGTGGAGCAGGGGTTCCCGGGCGAGCCACCCTACACGCGCGGGGTGTATCCGACGATGTACCGCGGCCGGCTCTGGACGATGCGCCAGTACGCGGGCTTCGGCACGGCGGCCGAGACGAACGAACGCTTCCGGTATCTGATCGACGAGGGCCAGACCGGCCTGTCGATGGCCTTCGACCTCCCCACCCAGAGGGGCTATGACTCCGATCACCGAATGGCCGACGGCGAGGTGGGCCGGGCGGGGGTCGCCATCGACTCGCTGGCGGACATGGAACGGGTGTTCGCGGACATTCCGCTCGACGAGGTCAGCACGTCGATGACGATCAACGCGCCCGCGAGCGTGCTCCTCGCCATGTACATCGCCGTCGGGGATCGCCAGGGTGTCGACCGGTCGGCACTGCGCGGGACGATCCAGAACGATCTCTTGAAGGAATACATCGCGCGGAACACCTACATCTACCCGCCCGAGCCATCGATGCGGATCGTCACCGACATCTTCGCGTTTTGTGCCGAGGAGCTCCCGTCCTTCAATCCGATCTCGATCTCCGGCTATCACGTGCGAGAGGCCGGCGCGACCGCCGCACAGGAGATCGCGTTCACCCTCGGCAACGGGATCGCGTACGTGGAGGCGGCCCTGGATGCCGGCCTCGCGGTCGACGCGTTCGCCCCCCAGCTGTCCTTTTTCTTCAGCGCCGACAACAACCTGCTCGAGGAGGTCGCCAAGTTCAGGGCCGCCCGACGGCTCTGGGCGCGCATCGTCCGCGAGCGGTTCGGCGCGACCGACCCGGCCTCGATGCAGCTCAAGTTCCACACCCAGACGGCAGGATCGACCCTCACCGCCCAACAGATCGACAACAACGTCGTCCGGGTCGCCTACCAGGCCCTCGCCGCGGTCCTCGGGGGGACTCAGAGCCTGCATACCAACAGCAAGG
>CAZAYR010000263.1:0-1945 GCA_964489365.1 uncultured Salinarchaeum sp. | reverse complement strand
CCGCTCACCGTGACGCCGGTGGCGCCCGACGCCATCGCGGCCTCCCGGACGCGGTCGTAGCCGTCGATGAGCGCGGCCCGCGCCGGCGTGACGACCTCGTCCTGAAAGCCCATCGCGACCAGTTCGGGATCGTTCCGGCACATGCCGACCGCGAGCGTCGACGCCGAGCCGACGGTGTCGACGAGCTCGTCGAGCTCGACCGTGGCGGGGATCACTTGACGGGCACGCCGGGTCGAGACGACGATGTCGGGGAGGCAGGCCACGACCGGGAGGGAAGCGTCGACGGCGGTGACGGACTCCTCCGTGACGACGGTGAAGCCGCCGAAGATGGCGGGCGCGACGTTGTCCGCGTGGGCCTCCCCGGAGACGGCCGCCTCGCCCTCGGCGGCGACCCGGACCAGCTCCTCGTTCGAGAGGCCGCAGTCGTAGAGTGCGTCTATGGCGACGGCGGCCCCCGCGGCGCTCGCCGCCGAGGAGCCCAGGCCAGAGGACGGGCGGACGCCCTTGTCGATCTCGATCCGCGCCGGGGCGTCTAGGGCCTCGGCGACGACCCCCGCGGTGTTCTCGGCCGGGTCCTCGGGGATGTACTGGCTGCCCGCGCCGGTCACCTCGATCGTCGTCTCCTCGGCCCGCTCGACCCGGATCACGTCCGCCGGTCGGTCCAGGGCCACGCCGAAGACGTCGAAGCCGCTCCCGAGGTTGGCGCTCGTCGCCGGGGCCCGGACCACGACCATGCCCCCCATTCCCGCAGGGGGTGGAAAAAGCTAGCGACAACCGTCGTTTCGGGGACAGCTAGGACGGGTTCGTTGCTCAGCGGCCCGTGACGTCCACGCCGACCGGGACGGAGCCGCCTTCACCCATCGCCCGGCCCACCGTCGGCCCGGATGGGACGACGTTTCCGTTCAGTCCACTGAACGGGGAACACTTATTTCGGAATCCAGTTTTCGCGCAACACCTTCGGCTCGAATCCGGCCCACACGATGTTGTGATACGAGTGCTGCGGGTCGCCCGGGACAGCCTCGCCGGTGGCGGTGAACAACCGCGTACAACCGGCATCCACGGCGTCCTCGATGCGCCGCGCCAGCAACGCCCGCTGGCTTCCATGCCGGCGAAATTCCGGATCCGTCGCTGCCCAGTCGAACCACGCGCGGTCGCCGTCGATGGACAGCAGACCAGTGCCGGCGGGCGCGTCGCCGTCGAAGGTCATGTACAGGCGAAATCCCGAGCGCTCGATGAGTCCCCGGAACAACGGCGCGGCTTCCGGAGCCAGACCGAACCCCGACGCCGCGATGCGGCCGAACTCGTCTACGTGTTCCTCGCCGATCTCCCGCACCTCGAGACTCGATTCGGCCTTCGGGGCCGGGCCGGGTCCCCGGTCGAACTTCACCCAGCCCCGCGCCGGCTCCAGGCCCGCTTCTCCCAGCAGACGGTCGATACCGTCGGGGCGAGCCGCTGGATGGATTCCCAGGTAGAAGCGCTCCACGCTCTGCTCCCGGTAGGTCGCACGGATACGCTCGATCTCGCCCTCCGTGGCCGGTCCGGCCAGCCCGAGCCCGATGGCCCGGTTGAGGAGGATGGACGGGTCGTTGCCGGCGATGGAGACCACCGTCCCGTCGATCCGCTCGAGGCGCAGCCCCAGCCGGGCGCGGAGCTCGTCGCCGGCCGCCGCGTGTAGCGCTTCCAGTCCGGCCGCCTCCATCCGCTCGGTCGCATTCGGGAGGTGGTCACTCATCGCACGTCGCCTGGTTCCTTCGCACGTGCAATCTCGACGTGCAGGATAGGTCTACTCGCATCGCGGCTCACCCACTCGGTTCGACGTTCCCGTTCAGCCGAAAGAGGTTCGTCGGATCGTACTCGTCCTTCAGCTCGACCAGCCGCTCGTAGGCTGATCCGAACGTGGTCCGCATCGTCTCGTCGCCACCTTCGTGGAAGCCCGGGAAGTTCA
>CAZAYR010000262.1:0-2037 GCA_964489365.1 uncultured Salinarchaeum sp. | reverse complement strand
GACGACCGCGGAATGGTTATCCTTCATCTAGACGACCCCACCGGGACGTACGGTGCCCCGGCCGACGAGGAGTGAGTGGGCGATGGGCGGGGGGGATCCGGGGACTGGGGCCGCACCGGCCGGAGCGTCATGATCGCCCCTGGGCCGGACGTGCTCCGGTTCGTCGCCTTACCGATCTTCGCGTACGTGGCCGTCACCGACTTGCGGACCCGGCGAGTCCCGGGGTGGGTCTGGTATCCCGTCGTCGCCCTCGGCGTCCTCGCCCTCGGCTGGGAGGGGGCACGGACGTACGGCATGGGCGGCTTCGCCTGGACCCTCTGGACGATCCGGGTGGGAATCAGTGTTGGAATCGTTGCCCCGATGGGCTATCTCTTCTGGCGAATCGGGGCGTTCGGGCTCGCCGATGCGAAGGCAGTCGTGTCCCTGGGCATCCTGTTTCCCACCTATCCATCGGTCGCCGTCGGCTCCCGCCACCTTCCCTTGATCGTGTCGGACGTCGGGGTATTCTCCCTCACAATTTTGGTCAACGCCGTCATCGTCGGCCTCTGCTATCCGCTGGTGCTCGCCGCCATCAACGCCAGTCGAGGACGGTTTCGTCCGACGATGTTCGTCGGTATCCCCGTCGAGTGGGTGGACCTCGACCGGCAACACGGCAAGCTCCTCGAGGGAGCCGACGGCTTCACGAGATACGGGGTGGACCTCGACGCCCTCCGCATGTACCTCCGCTGGCGGGGCACGACGCTCGCGGACGTGCGGCGTGACCCCGCAGGCCACCGAGACCCCGCTTCGCTCCCGGACAAATCGAACCATCCCGGGGACGGTCGCGTGGAGACGGATGGCGGGCGGACGGTCGGCCCGGACGACCCGTGGGGCGCCCGGACGTTCGTCGCCGAGACTGGTGGACCGTATGGGACCCGACCCGAGGAGCTCCGCGCCGCCCTCACGCTGGTGGTCGAACGGGATCGTATCTGGGTGTCCCCCGGGATCCCCTTCCTCGTCCCGCTCGCCCTCGGCTTACTCGTGGCACTCACCTACGGTGATCTGCTGACCACCGCCCTCGCCCCGATCGGGTTCTGAGCAGCCGGGATATCCCAAGAGCCATGAGCGGACGGACAGTGGAATCGAGCATGTCCGAGGAACCGCCCGTGGAGATCGCGTTCGATGATGGGTTGGTCCCGGTCGTTGCCCAGTCCGTCGAGGACGACGCGATCCTCATGTTGGCGTACGCAAACGCGGAGGCGATCCGGCGGACGAGGGAGACGGGTGAGGCCCACTACTACTCGCGCAGTCGAAGGGAACTCTGGCACAAAGGTGCGACCAGCGGCAATCGACAGCACGTGGAGGACATCCTCGTCGATTGCGACGCCGACGCGGTGCTCTATCGGGTCTCCGAGATGGGTGGCGCGTGTCACACTGGCCACCGGAGCTGCTTCTACCGGCGCCTCTCCGGGGAGCACGTGGGCGAGAAGGTGTTCGAGCCGGACGCGGTGTATGAGTGACGCGGCGGTCGAGGCGGTCTTGGACCGATTTGCGACCGCTCGCCAGCGCTACGAGTCCGAGCAGGCCGATCTCGAATCGGTCGGTGTGGCCCGCGTCGAGCGGGTCGCCGACCGACTCAGGCGCCTCGATCGGCTGCTCGAGACGTACGAGGATCGCGCGACGGGAAGCGGGGATTTCGGCGGATACGTGCGCTTTCGCCAGAAAATCGACGCCTTCGTCGAGGAACTCCCCGCGGACCTTCCCCATCGGGAGTCCTTCGAGGAGGTCGGCGAGATCGTCGATCAACGCCGGCTCTCCATGAGCGACTTCGAACGCGCGCGGGACGCAGTGGACGAGCCACGGGAACTGGTCGCTCGACTCGACGACCTGGGGGCGGCCCGTGAGGCGTATCGAGACGCCAGGACGGCGCTCATCGATCGCATGGACGAACTGGACGAGCGCATCGACGAACTCGACCGCGTGCTCGCCGACGGGGAGGCCGACCTCGAGGCGCCGGTTGAGGTCCTTCGCGAGCCGATCGAGGCGTACAACGACGCC
>CAZAYR010000261.1:0-2084 GCA_964489365.1 uncultured Salinarchaeum sp. | reverse complement strand
GGTTCGCTGACCCCGTCTGGGAGCTGTTCGACCGTGGCGGCAACCGGTGGCGAGGAAGCCTGTTTCTCACGCTTCTCGAGGCGTTCGGCCTGTCACCGGAGGCGTCGATCGAGTACGCGTGCGTCCCGGAGCTGTTACACAAGGGAGCGCTGATCGTCGACGACATCGAGGACGACGCCGACATGCGCCTGCACGGCCCGCCGATCCACGCCCAGTTCGGGACGGACGTGGCCGTCAACGCCGGAAACTTCTGTTACTTCTTCGCCCAGTCGGTTCTCCTGTCCGATCCCGCCGACCTCGGCCCTGCCGTCCGGAATCGCCTGCTGGCCGACGTGGCCTGCGAGATGGCCCGACTCCACCTCGGCCAGACGGTCGACATCCAGTGGCAGGACAGATCCGGCGTTCACGTCGACCTCGACGAGTACCGGGGAATGGTCGCAGAGAAGACCGGCTGTCTCTTCCGTCTCCCCGCCCGGATGGCCGCCACGATGGCCGAGGCCGCCGACGAGTCCAGGCGCCACCTGCTCCGGGCGACCGAGGAGCTGGCGATCGCCGTCCAGATCACCGACGACCGACTCGACGCCTACCACTCCATCCACGGGACCGAGACGTTCGGCAAGGCCCGGGGCAACGACGTCATCGAGGGCAAGGTCACGCCGCTCGTGATCCACGCCATGGACGTCGCCGGTCCTGCAACCCGGCGCGAACTCGACCGGATCCTGACGACGAACCGGCCCTCGGCCGACGAGGTTGACACCGCCCTCGAGATCCTCCAGGAGACCGACGCGCTGGTGTTCGCCAGAACGCTCGCGGCAGACCACGCCGCCCGGGCCCGGGCTGCATTCCGGGAGATCCCGGCGTTCGACGCGACAGCGCTCGACCGACTCGACTCGTTCGTCGACCTCGCCGAAACGGGTGAGTGGTAAGGCACGCACCGCTCCCCTGCCCAGCCCCGGCCCCGGTCTATCCCTCCCTCGCCACGGATTCAATCCTGTGCGAGGCGGCCGGAGGCGGTGGTCCGGAACGCTTAGAAGGCGGCGGGCGAGACAGTCTGGTAATGGGACTGTTTCGCTCGAGCGAGATCCTCGGCATCGCCGAGGGAGCCCTCGAGTTCGCCCTGTCGGCTTCCGCGGAGGCCCACCCCGACGAGTACATGGGCCTGCTGCGTGGCGAGGACGCCCGGACGCTCGGCCTCGACCGGGACGGCACCGTCCTCAGTGACGTGCTGGTCATCCCGGGAACCGAGTCGAACCCGGTGAGCGCGACGGTCAAGACGAGCATGATCCCCAACGACCTCCGGGCGGCAGGGTCGATCCACTCACACCCCAACGGCGTGTTGCGCCCCTCGGACGCGGACCTGGGGACCTTCGGGCGCAACCGGGTCCACATCATCGTCGGCGCGCCCTACCGGCGGGACGACTGGCAGGCCTTCGACCGGGACGGCGAGCCCTTCGACCTGCCGGTACTCGACGTCGAACTCCCCGAGGAGGAGTTCTTCCACTTCACCCAGGAGGACATCGACGAACAGTTGCGCGAGGAACTGGCCGAGGGCGAGGAGGCCGGAGCCGACCGGGACTTCTGGGAGGAGCGATGACGGGGGCGCAACGATGACGACCGACGATGGAAGCGGGGACGAACCGACGCGCGTGGTCGCCCAGGGAACCTTCGACATCCTCCACCCCGGCCACTTCCACTACCTCCGGGAGGCCAAGGCGATGGGCGACGAACTCCACGTCATCGTCGCTCGATCGAGCAACGTCACCCACAAGCCCGGTCCCGTGGTGCCGGGCCCCCAGCGCGTGGAGATGGTCGCCGGCCTGAAACCGGTCGACGAGGCCCGCCTGGGTCACCCCGAGGACATCTTCGTTCCCATCGAGGAGATCGAGCCAGCGATCATCGCGCTCGGCTACGACCAGCACCACGACGACGCGGCCATCGAGGCCGCCGCGGCCGAGCGAGGGGTCGACCTGGAGGTTCGGCGAGCGTCGCCACGTGAACCCGCAGAGAGCGAGGAATTGCTCTCGACGGGTCAGATCATCGACCGCGTCTGCGAGGAACGCTGCTGACGCGGTCTGGGACGGGGC
>CAZAYR010000260.1:0-2121 GCA_964489365.1 uncultured Salinarchaeum sp. | reverse complement strand
GTCCGCGACGGCGAAGGCGAGGTTGCCACCACTTTGGTGGACGGCGGTCGCCGCGTCAGCGCTCGTCGCGTGGAATAGGTCCGCGATCGCCTCCGTGCGTGGCAGCGCCGAACGCGCCGCCCGCCGCTCCGGCGGCACAAGCGGGACCACGACGTCGGTCATCGGCGGCGTTCGGACCCCCCGGCGCTTGAACCCCGTCGATTTATTCCCGGTCGGACGCCCCGCCCCGGATGCAATCGACCCGGCTCCCGGTGGCCGCACTTTTGATCGCGCTGGCGGCCCCCGTCGCCGCGTCCGCCTATACGCTCGGTTCGACGGGACTGGATGCCCCCCGGGTCGGGATCGCGGCTGCGGCGCTCGGCGCGGTCCTCGCGCTCTCCATTGCGCACGGGATCTCGCGACGCGCCCGAACCGATACGCCATATTGGTAACCGGGGGTGGGGCAACCGTCGGCCATGCCCGATCATCGCTTTCGGCGACCCTTCGTCTGACGGTAATCCCGGTCCCGCGTCCGCTCGAATCGGTCGATGGCGGCCTCGAACTGGTCCGCATCCATTTCCGGGAGGGTCTCGAGGGGGATCAACTCGAAGCCTCTCCCCCGGAGTTCGGTAGCGTGGACGTCTTCGAGCTCCCACGGATCCGAAAGGCTCGTCGTAAACTCCTGGGCCAACTCCGAGAGGACCCGTTCCCCGAGCGGCACGAGGATTTCCGGGTTGATCGTCCGGAGTTCGGCGGTCAGGAACGCGTCGCAGGCCTCGATCTCTTCCCGAGTCGGCCCCCGATCCGGATGGCGACATCGCGTCAGGTGCGTCACGAATGCGTTCTCGAGCACGGGGTCGCCCGCCTCGTCCCCCTCGTCGGTCACAAACCCGCACGTCCGCAGGAATCCGGTCAACCCGCCGGCATCCCCGGCCTCGCGCACGGGGACCCCGGTCCGATCGGCGCTCGCGGCCGGCCGCTCGGCGACGAAGAGGAAGTCCGCACCGACGTCCCCGTAGCCGTGGACGATGTGTTCCCGCGCGTCGACCAGCGCGGGACACCGCGTGCAGTCGGGGTCCATTCCGTACGGGTTGCTCATCCGCTCTTGTGCTGGAGCCACGAGGCTCCCTATGTCCGGCGATCGGATAACTGCAGCCCTCCCGGGATCAGTACTCCCGCTCGACGAGGTAGTACGCCAGCCCGGTCAACAGCTCCAGTGGCCGGTTGTTCGGGAGGACGGAGAGCCGACCCACCCCTTGGTCGACGAGGCGCTGGGCTTCCGACTCCGCGAACGCGATACTGCCGGCGCCCTCGAACGCCTCGACGGCCGCGTCGACCGCCTCACTGTCAGGGACATCCGGTCGAATCCCGGCCACGTCAACGCCGGCCTGCTCGGCGTGTAACGTGACGAGCGTGCGCTTGCCTTCCACGAGATCGCTCCCGCGCTGCTTCCCGAGTTTGTCGCTCGGGACGGTCAGATCGAGCACGTCGTCGTGGATCTGGAAGGCCTCTCCGACTTCCAACCCGTAGTTGCCGAGGGCGTCGATCGTCTCGTCGTCCGCACCCAGGAGAATGCCGGGGACCGCCGCGGCGGCCCGGAAGAGCACGGCGGTCTTGAGTTCGATCATCCGCCGATACGCGTCGATGTCGACCTCCTCCTGGGTCTCGAACGCGATGTCCATTGCCTGCCCCTCGCAGATCCGGGTGCAGGTCTCGGCGAGCAGCTGGAGCGCGCGCAGGCTCCGGTCCGTCGGGGCGCCCGTCTCGAGGATCAGCTCGAAGGCCTTCGAGTAGAGGGTATCGCCCGCCAGGATGGCCGTCTCGAGGTCGTACGCGTTGTGGACGGACGGGACTCCCCGGCGCATGTCGTCGTCGTCCATGATGTCGTCATGGATGAGCGTGAACGACTGGATGATCTCGATGCTCAGCGCGGCCTTCATGAGATCGATCCGCTCGCCGTCAAGCGTCGGGAACGCGCGATAGTCGTGCTCCATGGGATCGGCGTCGACGAGGGCCTCGCCCACGAGTAACAACAACGCCGGTCGCAAGCGTTTGCCGCCCGCGTCCAGGAGGTACCGCGAGGCTTCGTAGAGCCGCTCGGGCGTCTCTACCGGCAGGTCCTCGCCGATCGCCGCGTTGATA
>CAZAYR010000259.1:1491-2167 GCA_964489365.1 uncultured Salinarchaeum sp. | reverse complement strand
GCCCGCATCCACCGGCAGAACCTCGTGAACTGCGGCATCGTCCCCCTCGAGTTCGTCGACCGAGCCGACTTCGACGCCATCGACCAGGGCGACACCCTCGAACTCCCCGCCATCAGGGAGGAGCTGCAGTCCGGCCACGAGATCACCGTGCGGAACGCCACGAAGGAGGTGACGTTCACGGCCGAGCACGGCTTGCGCCCCCGCGAGGCGGAGATCGTCTTACGAGGGGGATTGATCGAGGATTACAAACACTGAATACCGACATCGTGACCAGCCCCGAACCGACCGCCGATGGCCCGTTAGCCGGGACGGCCGCGTCGGCAGTCGGTCGGGGCCGACCCACCGAGCCCGTTCGAAGCACGGCCCGGCCACCCGACCGCCGAACCTCGAGTCGGGCCGCTGGGGCGCCGGGCGTGCACGGGTCGGACCGCCGTCCGGGGCGTCCTACCCGGGGCGGCGCCTGAACCACCGCTTCAGGCGTGAGGTGATCCCGAGATGGCGCTTCGCCATGACCACCGTGTTCTCCGCGCGCTGACCGACTTGCTCGGGGATCGCCCCGAACAGCAATTGCTGGAACAGACCTTCCCTCGAGGCGCCGAGTACCGTGAGGTCGTACTCGTCGGTGAGGTCGACGATCGTATCGACCACGTGCTCGTCTTCGATTACCGACCGGTCG
>CAZAYR010000259.1:0-1481 GCA_964489365.1 uncultured Salinarchaeum sp. | reverse complement strand
GTACACCATATCGTCTCCAAGGATCGCCGTGATCCGATCGAGTTTCTCGTTCGCCTCAGCCCGGTCATCGTCGGTCGCGCCTGGCTCGATGACGTTGGTCACGTGGACCGTGGCGGCATTCACCCGCGCGATCGCCCGCGCGACCTCCGCCGCGAACTCGGCATGGGGCCCACCCGCCGTCGGAACCAGGATATCGTCGACGCCGTCGGGGCGGGGGCCGACCCGCTCGACGAGCACGTCACAGCGGGCCTTGGTGATGACGTCATCGACGTTGCTCCCGAAGACGAAGTCCGTCCGATGCGGCCGACTGCGCCACCCGAGGAGCACCGCGTCGACTTCGCCGTGCTCGATCGTGTTGAGGATGGCTTGGGAGACGTCGTGGCCGATCCGAACCGTCCCGCTAACGGGGACGTCGGCTTCTGCGCCGAGCGCCATTGCGCGGTCGAGGACCACCCGCTCCTCCTCGACGAACCGGTGGCCCTCCGAGAGCGGCGTCTGCTGGGGGACCGTCACGACCGTCATCACGACGATTTCCCCGTCGTGCTCCCGGGCGATGTCGATGGCCGTCCGCATCAGCTGATCGACCGTCTCCGGGTTCGCCACCGGGACGAGGATCTGATACTCGCGCTCGCTCGACGTGCCCTCGGTCACGACCGATGGCGCCTCCCGCTCGAGTTTCTCCTCTTCTTTCCGCCGGGAGTAGCCGTAGTAGATCACCAACCCCAAGCCCATCCAGAGGGCCGTCGCGATCAGGGCGACCAGGCCGTGATTGCCGGTCCCGACGCCGAGGGCCTCCATGCCGAGGGCGTGGATCATAAAGGGGGTCAAGAGCAGCTGGAGGCCGATTCCGATGAGCGGTGGCCACGGCATGAACGGGACCTCGTAGGTGCGGGGCAGGTTGGGGTGGGTCTGGCGCATCCGGATCAGCGTCCAGTTGACCTGGACGAACAGGAGGATGAACATGAGATCCGCCGACGCCGCGACGGCCTCGATCGGCAGGACGACGGCCATCGCCGCGATGAGGACCGCCGAGAGCAGGATCGCCCAGTGGGGCGTCCGCCGCGTCTGATGGACCCGGTCGAAGAACCCGGGCAGCGACCGATCCCGACCCATCGCGAACGACACCCGGGACGAGGAGTAGATCGTCGCGTTGAGCGCGCTCATCGTCGCGGTCAGCCCGGCGATCAACAACAGCGGGATCCCGTAGGGCACGAACTGTCCCGCCGCCCGAATGATCCCGAGCTCCCCCATTTCGCCCAGCAGCTGCCAGGTGTACTCCGGAGGGGGACCGGCGAACGGTTCGGCGAGTTCGATCGCCCGTTCGGTGACGTCGATCCCGCCGATCGCCGCGAACGCGACGAGCACGTAAATCGGGACGACGATCAGCAGCGAGTAGAAGACGGCTTTCGGGATGTTCTTCCCCGGCTCGACGACCTCCTCGCCCGACTGGACGATGATCTCGTAGCCCTCGAAGGCGATGT
>CAZAYR010000258.1:0-2201 GCA_964489365.1 uncultured Salinarchaeum sp. | reverse complement strand
AGCGGCAAGTGCGGGGCCGGCACGGTGCACGTGGACGGCGACGCCGTCAAGCCGTGCACGCTGTTCGCGGTGCAGGCCGACGGCGCGGAGATCACGACGATCGAGGGTCTCGCAGAGGACGGCGATCTCCACCCCGTCCAGAAGAGCTTCCACGAGGAACACGGCCTCCAGTGTGGCTACTGTACGCCGGGGATGGTCATGACCACGACTGCATTGCTCGAGGAGCTCGACGAGCCCGACCCCGACGCGATCCGCCACGCCCTCAAGGGGAACATCTGCCGGTGCACCGGCTATCAGAACATCGTCGCCGCCGTGCAATCGGCTGCAGAGAATCGCGAAGAACAGCCCCTCGGAGGTGGTTGAGGATGTTTCCCGAGACCTTCACCTACCACGAGCCCGCGTCGGTCGAGGAGGCCGTCTCGCTGCTCGCGGAGGCAAACGGTGCGGACACGGCCGTGCTGGCGGGCGGGCACGGGCTGATCCCGGACATGAAGGCCGGCGAGGCCGCCCCGGATGTCCTTGTGGACATCGGGGGCGTCTCGGGGCTCCAGGGCATCGAACGGGAGACGGGCGAGGATCGGGTCCGGATCGGGGCGCGGACCACGCATGCGGAGCTCCTGACCTCGGACCTGCTCGCATCTCACGCCCCGTTGCTGCAGGCGACGGCCCGGGAGGTCGCGGATCTCCAGATCCGGAACGTCGGGACCGTCGGAGGGAACCTCGCGGAGGCCGATCCCGAGGCCGACCTGCCCGCGGCGATCCTCGCCGCCGAGGCCATCATCGAGGCGCGGGGCCCGGACGGCCGGCGGTCGATCCCCGCCGCGGAGTTCTTCGCCGGGCGGGAACGGACCGTCCTCGCGGACGACGAGTTGCTCACCGCGGTTCACGTCCCCGGGAATCCGACGGGGAGTTACGTCAAGCGGACCCACCCCACACGCGGGTATGCGATGATCGGCGTCGCCGCCGCGCTGGATACCGTCGACGGCGTCGTCCAGGAGGCACGGGTCGGGATGGTCGGGGCCGCCGACCGGCCAATCCGGCTGTCCGCGGTCGAGCAGGCGCTTATCGGCGAGGGCGTCGCGGACGCCTCGGTCCGCGAGGAAGCGGCACGACGGGCGAGTGTCCCGGAGACACGCCGGTACGGGGATGCGTACGCCTCGGGCACCTTCCGGGCGAACGTGCTCCCGGAGTACGTCGAGCAAGCGATCGCGGACGCGGTCGAAGGGGGTGTCCCGGCATGAGCGAGGAATGGATGGCGCTCAAACAGCCACCGAGCGGCGCGGAGGACCGGCTGGTCGGGAGCGACGTGCCAAGACGCGAGGACCGCGCGCTGCTCACCGGTCAGGCATCCTTTACCGATGACCTGCACGCGCCGGGCATGGCCCACCTCGCGTTCGTCCGGAGCGAGGAAGCCCACGCGCGTATCACCGGGATCGACGCCAGCCCCGCTCGTGACCTGGATGGCGTGCTGGCGGTGTACACCTGGTCGGACATCGAGGCGTCAGATGCCCCCGGGGTCATCCCGATCGGCAACGAGGGGCTCGATGCGCCGATTCCGGGCCATCCGATCCTCGCACGGGATCGGGTGCGGTACCACGGGGAACCCGTCGCGGCCGTGGTCGCCACGGACCGGTACCGCGCGGAGGACGGGGCGGCGGCGGTCGAGATTACCTACGAAACGCTCAATGCGGTCGTCGACCCCAGCGAGGCGACGGCGTCCCACGCCCCCGCGCTCTACGAGGAGGCCCCCGACAACGTGGTCAACACGACGCGGCTTGGCGACGCGGAGGCGACCGAACAGGCCTTCGATGAGGCCGATCTCGTCGTCGAGCTCGAGCTCGCGAACAACCGCCTAATCCCGTCGGCCCTGGAACCCCGGGCGGCACTCGCGCGATGGCATCCCGGTGACGAGGAACTGACCGTCGAAATGACCAGCCAGTCCCCACACGGACACCGCGAGAAGCTCGCCGGGACTCTGGGGATGCCCGAACGCCAAATCCGGGTCATCTCGCCATCGGTCGGGGGCGGGTTCGGCCACAAGGGCCATCACCATCCGGGCGAGGCGATGGCGGCCTGGAGCGCCCGACAGCTGGACCGCCCGGTCAAGTGGACGGCCACCCGCTCGGAGAACTACCTCGCCGGCGCCCACGGACGCGACCACCGCACGGAGGCGGCGCTCGCGCTCGACGACGATGGGACGA
>CAZAYR010000257.1:0-2202 GCA_964489365.1 uncultured Salinarchaeum sp. | reverse complement strand
GTGACTGAAGCACGGCTCAATCGGGTCGAGCGAGCCGAACGCCTCCTTCGAACGTGGGGATTCTCCCAATTTCGCGTGCGGGACCACGACGGGCTGGCCCGTATCGAGCTGGCGCCGGACGAGCTCGAGCGCGCGCTCGATCAATCCTTCGTCGATGCCGCCGCGTCACACTTCGCAGATCTGGGCTTCGAGCACGTGACGCTCGACCTCCAGGGATATCGAACCGGAAGCGTGAGCCCCGGAGCGGACGAACCCGCGGGCTAGTCCCGCCGTTGTCCGGGATCCGTGCCGTCTCGATCGACCGGGATCTGTGCTGACCGGCTTCCCCCTTCGGCCTCCACGGCGATGTGGATCCCCCGATCCGCTTGCCGCTCGCCAAAGCCAGCGCTCAGGATGCGCGTGAGGGCGTCCTCGACGGTCTCGTCCACCTCGATGATGTCGTCCTCCTCGACCTCGATGACGAATCCGGAGGTAATGTTCGGTGCCGTGGGCAGAAACAGGAGGACCCGGTCATCGGGGGCCGTTCGGCCGGTTTTGAACGCCGTCATGCGGATGTTTTCCCACGTGTGAAGCTTCACGGGTTCCTGCAGGATGGTGGAGTCCGAGAGCGCAGTCTCGATGCCCATTTTCGAGGCGTTGTAGACGACACGGAGCCCGGGGACGTGATTCATGGCGTTGTCGATGGTGTTCGCCAGGAGCCGCCCCAGCGCGGTCCGCATGAGGTACCCGACCGCGAGGACGAAAAGGGCAAAGATGGCGAGGGTGAGGAACACTTCGAGGAGAGGATTCTCCACGACGAGACCGGTGGGGGACATCCGGGTGATCCAGCCATAGAGCCAATAGACCATCCACCCGGTGACGATCAGAGGGACCAGGACGATGAGGCCGCTTGCGAAGTCCCGCTTCCAGGTCGTCATTCGGGCGGGGAAACGGGACGCGACGATAAAAAGGCAAGGCGCGTGCAGCCGCCCCGGCCCGAGTTGCGACGCCACGTAGAACCGTCAGCGACCGAAGACGGCGCGGAGTGCGAACTTGGCGTTGTCGGCCCGCTCGAGCACGCGGCGACTGAAGTAGGCAAACCATCGCGGCCCGTACGGGATGTACTGGTATACCTCGTAGTCGGCGGCAAGTTCGGCCTGTGCCTCGGGACGGACCCCCATGAGCATCTGGAATTCGACCGGCGTGCCGTGGACATCGTGGAGTTGTTGGGCATGTTCGATCATGGCTGGATCGTGACTCCCCAAGGCGATCCCCCAATCCCGCGTGCGAAAGAGCGCCTCCAGGTTCGCGCGCATCGCTTCGTTGACGCGTTCGGCTGACCGGTGGGCGATCTGCTCGGACTCCCGATACGCCCCCTTCACCAGGCGGATCTTTCCCGGGACGCCCGACAGGCGCTCGATGTCGTCGGGGGTGCGTCGGAGGTTCGATTGGAGGCACAAGCCAAGACCGCGGGGATAGGTGTCCGCGGCGGTCTCGAAGGCCGCGATCGTCGGCTCGGTCGTAGCCGCATCCTCCATGTCGATCCAGACGAACACGTCGGCTTCGCGTGCGTCCGCGACGATGCGTTTCAGCTGCTCGCGAAAGAACGTCTCGCCGAGGTCCAGGCCGAGTTGCGTCGGCTTGACGGAGATGCACGCGTCGAGGTCCTCCCGGGCGATATCCTCGACGAGTCCCCGATAGACGGCCGTGTCTTCGTCGACCGTTTCCCGATCCGTATAGTGCTCCCCGAGCAGATTGACGATCGCCCCCAGCCCGCGCTCGTTCAGGTCGCGAACATGCTCGAGGGCCTCCGCAGCGGTCTCTCCCGCGACGAACCTGTTCGCGATCGGGGGAATCATATGGGAAGTTTCCGCCAGATCCCCTTGGACCTTCCCCCGAGACGGATCGAGGGGGCTAAAGCCACGCGACAGTGAGCCAGCGGGCATGGACTTGGTCGGCCTCGTGTTGATCGCCGTGTGGGTGATGCTCCCCGCGTACCTCCCCAACAACGTGGCGGTCATTGCCGGTGGTGGCCGGCCGATCGACAGCGGGCTCGAGTGGCGCGGGCGTCGCCTCCTCGGTGACGGCAAGACGTGGCGGGGAACGATCGCCGGCGTGTTCGTCGGCGTGCTCGTCGCGCTCTTGCTCAATGGTCTCCATCCCGCGGCGAGCGGACTCGTGGGGATCGATCTTCCCCTGTTCTCGCGCGGGATCATCGCCGCC
>CAZAYR010000256.1:0-2219 GCA_964489365.1 uncultured Salinarchaeum sp. | reverse complement strand
CCGAGGTCGACTTCTACGGCGATCCCGACGCCGACGATCCCGTGGCGATCGCCCGGGAGGGGCTCGAGGCGACCGCGAACGCCGAGGTCCAGATCGTCGACACCGCCGGGCGCCACGCCCTCGAGGATGACCTGATCGACGAAATCGAGGCGATCGACGACGCCGTCGACCCGGATCGATCGTTGCTCGTCATCGACGCCGCCATCGGCCAGGGTGCCAAGGACCAGGCCACGCGCTTCGAGGACGCGGTCGGGATCGGTGGCGTCGTCATCACGAAGCTGGACGGGACGGCAAAGGGCGGTGGGGCGCTCACCGCCGTCAACGAGACCGGCTCCTCGATCGCCTTTCTCGGGACCGGCGAGACGATCCAGGATGTCGAGCGCTTCGAACCGGGTGGCTTCATCTCCCGGTTGCTCGGCATGGGCGACCTCCAGCAGCTCGCCGAGCGCGTCGAGCGGGCGATGGTCGAGACCCAGGAAGAAGACGAGGACTGGGACCCGGAGGAGCTGCTCTCCGGGGAGTTCACCCTCAAGGACATGCGCCGGCAGCTCCAGGCCATGAACAACATGGGGCCGCTCGGCCAGGTGCTCGACATGATCCCGGGGATGGGCGGCGGGTTGATGGACCAGCTCCCGGACGACGCCCTCGACGTCACCCAGGATCGCCTCCGGACGTTCGACGTGGTGATGGATTCGAGGACCGACGACGAGCTCGAGAACCCCCGAACGATCGGGGCGAGCCAGATCCGCCGGATCGCCCGTGGCTCCGGGACCGGCGAGGAGGCCGTCAGAGAGCTGCTCGAGCAACACCAGCTGATGGCCCGGACGATCAAGCAGCTCCAGGGCATGGGCCAGGGGGACATGCAGCGCATGATGAAACAGATGGGCGGCGAGGGCGGGGGCCTCGACGGCGCCGGGCCCTTCGGCTGAGCCGGGAGGGCGGAGTCACCCATCGTGTCGCGTTGGCCAGGACTCGCATCGCTCGCCCGGCTGGACGTGATCGTCCTCACCGGCGCGCTCTGGTTTCTCGCGAAGTTTCTCCGGTACGCGTTTCCGCCGCTGTTTTCGACGTTTCAGACCACCTACGGCGTCTCGAATACGATCCTCGGCGCCGCCTTCACCGCCATGATGCTCGTGTACGCGGCGACGCAGTTTCCGGCCGGGGCCGTGGCCGATCGGATCGGTGCCGTCCCCGTGATCAGCGGCGGGGGGATCGTGGCAGCCGGGGCCGCCCTGCTGATCGCTGGCCTCGATCCGTTCGGCGCGCTCCTCGTGGGGATGGTCGTCGTGGGGCTCGGGACCGGGGTCCACAAGACGGTGGCCGTCCGGCTGCTGTCAGGGGTCTATCCCCACCGAACCGGGCGGGCGATCGGTGTCCTGGACACGGCGGGAACGGCCGGTGGCGTGGCTGCGCCGGCCGCGATCGTGGCTGCCGGGGCGGCCTGGCGGGGGGTCTTCGCGGTCGCGGCGGTCGTCGGGTTCGGTCTCGCGGCGGCGTTCGCGTACCGGGTGGGTCGGCACTCGGTCGCCAGCCCGGCGGCGGGCCAGACCGTCGATTGGAGGCAGTACGTCGCGCTGGCTCGGGATCGGCGCATCGCGGCGTTCGTGGCCGTGACGGTCCTGTTCGCCTTCGCGTACAACGGCGTCGTGGCGTTCCTCCCGCTGTACCTCACCGACGCCGCCGGGCTTACCGAGGAGACTGCCGGCGCCATCTACGCGGGCCTCTTCGCGGTCAGCATCGTCCAGCCGCTCACCGGCGAACTCAGCGATCGGGTCGGTCGGCTGCCGGTGATCGCCGGGTCCCTCGGCGTGGCCCTCCTCGGCCTGGGACTCGTGGTCGTCCTCCGCGGACCGGTCCCGCTCGGTATCGCCGCCCTCTGCTTCGGCGTCGGGGGCCACGGCTTCCGGCCGGTCAGGGGCGCCTATCTGCTCGCCGTCCTGCCGGAGGAGGTCGCGGGTGGAGGCCTCGGGGCGGTGCGAACCGTGCTGATGGGGGCCGGCGCCGTGGCCCCAGCGATAGTCGGCATACTTTCGGATCTCTGGGGATACACCGTCGCCTTCGGTCTGCTTGCGGCGGCGCTGGCCGGTGCGGTCGGAATCGCTCTCGTCCTCCTCGGCGGCTACCCCCGCGATGGCGGGAGCACGTAAAGGTGGATCAGGCCTCCTCGGCGCGCTTTTCGCGTGGATCCGGGTAGTACCGCCGGTCCTCGTCGATCGACT
>CAZAYR010000255.1:1850-2319 GCA_964489365.1 uncultured Salinarchaeum sp. | reverse complement strand
GAAGCAGTCACCTGGCTCGAGGAGCCGAAACCACCATAAGGGTCGCGTGGGTACTTCGAGATGGACTAGGTCGGGCAGTTAGGCCCTGCTCGTTACCCGCCCTATGGTCTTCAGCGGGGACCGAATCCCGGGTGCGTCCGCGTCGACCGGCGCGGACCCTGGAAACCGACGTCGAAGCCTCGTCCTGCGGGGACGACGGTCCGCGGCGAGCGTCCGCAGGGGCGTGCCGTCGCGGTTAACCGGCGACACCCCGCCAGGCGCGGAAGCGAGCAGCGGATCGCCGGACAGTGGTCGCTCGCAGGGTCGCGGGGTGGAGGAGGTGACCGGGACCCCCCGTGTCGGAACACCGGGCAACCCCGGGCGTCCATCTTCATTCATCAACGGGCCGTCATCCATGACAGCGTCGTCTGAGGGAGGGAGCGATAGGACTCGCCTTACTCGGAGAGCGCGTCTGCCTCTTGCGTGACGC
>CAZAYR010000255.1:0-1840 GCA_964489365.1 uncultured Salinarchaeum sp. | reverse complement strand
TCGTCGAAGCGCCGCTTGACGTCGGTGGCATATTCGCCACGGATACGAACGAAGTCCGAACGGGATGGGTCGTCGACCCAAAATCGAGACTGTAACAGGACGGCCGAGTCACCGAGATCGGTCAACCTGACGCTAGGTTCGGGGTCAGAAAGGATTTCCGGGTGAGCATCGGCCTCCTCGAGTAAATACTCTGTCGCCTCGGGAATGTCGTCCTCGAACCCGATTCCGACGGTAAACCGTTGCCGGATGCGCTCCTTGGCGACGGGGTTCTTCACCACGTTTTCCGTGAGGTCGGAATTTGGAACGGTCAATTGCTCGTTGTCGAACGTGCGGACGCGGGATGTCCGAATGCGAATGTCTTCGACGATCCCCACGCGATCCTCCCACTCGATCCAGTCGCCGACGCGGAACGGTTTATCGACGTAAATGAATATCCCGGCGACGAAGTTCCGGATGACGTTTTGCATTGCCAGACCGATGGCCAAGGTACCCGCGGCGGCAACGCCCGCGAAAGCGAAGAGGAAGTTCTCGAGGCCGGCGACCCCGAACGCGAGCGTGAGCGCGCCGAACAGCACGAGAAACCACGACAATCGAATGATCGGCTGGCGACCGTGATCGTCCATCCCTCGACGGGTGACGGCGCGATCGACGAGCGGGAGCACCACCGCTTTGCCGAGCAGATAAAACACGATGAAGCCCAGGACGAACAGCACCACGCTCTCGATGGTGCCCGCAGCCCCGGCCGAAACGTACGATCCCTCCAGATACTCCGCGATCACCGTCATCGACGGATCACTGCCGTGTGGCCGCGAACGTCGATGACCTCCCCGTCGACGGCTCTCGCCAGCTCGTCGGCGATGTCATCGACCGATGCTCCGGTCTGTGCCGCCCGGAGGATTCGGACTTTGACCACCTCTCGGTGCTCGAGTTGGGACCCGAGTTCGTCGACGGCCGACGACACGCCCCCCTTGCCCACCCACACCGTGACGTCCAGCTCGTGGATGTCCGCGCCGTACTCGTGGTTACTCATGACACTACCTGGGTTATTCACGTCCAGTTTGTTGACTGTACCTATTCGGCCGGCTCAACCGTACCCATAGCGAGACTGACCCCCGCACGTACACGTGATGACCACGTGATTGCTCTGAAGTCGCACGCGAGCGTTGACGTCGGGCCGCCAGTACACGTCACATCGATCGCAGGTGAATCGCTCGAACCGACGCGGAAACGGCAAGCGGTGACGCTCTGCGATCCGTCGCGCCAACCGGACGTACGCTCGACTGAGATCCCACTCGGCCTGCGCTGCGGCCTCGGCGGCAAGATTCTCCAGGCGGGCCAGCCGTTGCTGTGCGATGGTCATCTGGGAAATGGGGTGGGGTCCAGGACTACCAGGACGAATGGACACCGGTCCCGTCTAGCCCCATTGGCCCAAAGACCGGTACATTGACATATACCTTTTGGATGCCACGAGGGGCCCGCATCGGGGGATTAGGCCCCATTCGAACGGCGTGAAAACTCCTCGGCGACGGGGAACCACGTCAACTCGTGCGTCGCGGGCAGCTCCACCCGAACCGGTTCGTCGAGTCCAATGCGATCCGTATGATTGTGCATGCACTCGACGACATCCCCATTGTCGAGCTCGACCCGGTACAGCACGCTGGGGCCGAGATAGCGCCGGTAGGTCACGACCCCATTTGACTCCGCTTCGCGATCGACCGGGCGCGCGAGGACGTCGTCGGGGCGGACCAACACGTCGATGCGCGTGTGATCGTAGGCGGGCGCCAGGCCGTTGATTTGATCCCGACCGATGCGGCCGATCCCCGTCTCGATGATGTCACCG
>CAZAYR010000254.1:0-2364 GCA_964489365.1 uncultured Salinarchaeum sp. | reverse complement strand
CAAGCACATCCTGCCGAACGTGGCGTCGATGGCCGTGCTGTTCTTCGCGCTCGGCGCCGGCTTCACCATCATCCTCCAGGCCGGCCTCGCCTTCATCGGCGTGATCAACCCGTTCGTCCCCTCCTACGGGGTCATGATCAGGAACGCCTTCCGCTCGGGACAGATGGCCACCGCGTGGTGGTGGTCGATCCCGCCGGCGCTGATGCTCTCGCTGACGGTAGTCTCGACGTTCCTGCTGGGCCGGCGGTACGAAAAGACCGTGGCCGGGGAAGACGAGGACGCCTTCGTGGAGGCGGGGTGATAGAATGGGCCACCAGCACCGACCACCGCCGACCCCGGTGGCCGCGGACCGGCGATCCTCCCACGGGGGTGAGCGATCGTGAGCGCGGCCCGCTACTACGTCTTCCGAACCATCCAGACGGTCGCATTCATCTTCCTCGCCCTGACCTTTCTCTTCTTCCTCTTCCGGCTGATGCCGGGGGACTTCGCGAGCCTCATGCTCAGTCAGGGGGTCACCGGCGAGGCGGTCGAACAGTTCCGCGAGAGTTGGGGGTTGAACGACCCGCTCTACGTGCAGTACTGGCGGTACGTCACCAACATGCTCCAGGGCGATGCGGGCCGGTCGCTCCAATACCGGGAGTCGGTCTGGACGCTGACGAAACTCCGGATTTTCAACTCGTTCATCCTCGTGGCGCCAGCGATCACCATCGCGTACCTCCTCGGTGGGATCCTCGGCACGCTCGCGGGGACGAATCGGGGCACCTCCCGCGAGGAGTTCACGATCGGGTCTGTCCTCTTCATGGGGGCGATCCCCGAGTTCGTCACGGCGATGTTCCTGATCATCATCTTCGCCAGCGTATTGGGGATCTTCCCGACCTCGGGGATGTTGAGCACGTCGACGATCCTCGAGCTGGCGGAGGCGCCGTGGTGGCGCCCGTACCTCACGACGGATTTCGCCCTCCACTACGTCCTCCCCTTCAGCGCGATCGTCATCCGGTACCTCTACCTCCCCACGCTCATCATGCGCACGAACGTCGGCGAGGTCCTCGGGCAGGACTTCTTCCTCTACCACCGGGTCACCGGACTGTCGGGACGGACGCGGTTTTTGAACCTCATGAAACACGCGAGTCTGCCGGTGATCACCATCTACCCGATCTCGTTGACGCGGGCCATCGGGGGGTTGGTCCTGGTCGAGACGGTGTTCAACTGGCCGGGGATCGGCTTCCTCCTCGTCGAAGCCATCCTGCGGCGTGACTTCCCGGTCGTCCAGTTCGTGTTCTTCCTCGTCGCGGCCTTCATCATCATCGCCAACTTCGTCGTCGACATCGTCTACGGGTTCATCGACCCGCGGGTGAGCGTCAGTGAGTGAGCGGTTCCCGGCAGGGTCGCCCGAATGAACCGGGACCGGGAGGCCGGGTGACCGTGGCGTCGTTCATCCGGCTCGAATGCGCCGAATGCGATGGGTGCCTCCTCTATCCCGCCGACAAGGCCGCGACCGACCGGCTCCGCGATGCCGCCGCGGCGCACCTCCTCGTCGCCCATCCAGAGCTTCCGGCCGCGGCAGCCGAGCGGACGATCGAGCGATCGCTCGACGCGGCGGAACCGGTCGACGTCGCCGATGATGCGGTCGAGCCCCGGCGGTGGATTCGGTAGACTGGTGGGTGGTCTGGTCGATGAGGGTGCGGTCCGGCGATTCCGGCAGCTCGTCCGGGCGCGGGCCGGAGCCAGTCTTGCCGGCGATCGACCGAGGCCTACACGACCGAATCGACCGGCGGGTCGACCCCCTCGAACTCCCAGCGGGCCTGACGGACCAGGCCGACTTTCGTTCCCTCGTCCATCCGATCGACGATCCGAGCCGGGGTGACCGGGGATAGCTCTCGGTCGCGGTCGGCGAGCTTGATGACGGCGGTCGCGATGGCGATCGCCAGATCCCGGATATCCCGACGGTCGATCTTGTCCAACGTGTCCGTGTGGGTGTGGGCGTTCGCGACCCGGCCAGCGTCGCCGGAGCCGATCATGCCGGCCACGACGCCCCGCCTGACGAAGGGCCACTGATCGCCGTGGGGCAGGATCGCCGGGTCGTGCTCGAGGGGAATATCGAGATCCGCGCCCGCGGCGTCGACGGCCGTTCGGAGGGATTCGAAGCCGTGATGGTAGACCCGAGGCGTCCGCGAGTCGCCGATCCCGTCGAGGTTGATCGCACACCGAACGGCGTCCACGTCGTGGGTGTCGATCCAGTGGTCCGAGCCGTACATGCCGGGCTCTTCGGCCCCGAAGGAGACGAACCGCACCCGCGTCTCGAGTTCGCTCTCGGCGGCGACGAGGAGTCGAGCGACCTCGACGAGGAGCGCGCTGCCGCAGCCG
>CAZAYR010000253.1:0-2367 GCA_964489365.1 uncultured Salinarchaeum sp. | reverse complement strand
CGACCTTCCCACCCGGTCCTGATATAGTCCCACCATGTCATGGACGCTGAGCACACCCCGCCTCCCGACGGCTTCATTCCCCGAGTCGCCGCAAACGTGGCGAATCCGACGGTGATCGCTCCCTGGAGACCCACACGCCCAGATCGGCCGTCCCATCTCACCGTCGGGGAACCGTTATCAACGACCTCCGCCTTGAAGTGACATGATCCAGCGGGCGGTCGCCCCCGTCGTGGGGCTGTTCGAGGCCCTCCCGGCATGGCAGGCCACGGTCCTTCTGCTCGGGCTCTCGCTCGTGATCGCCTTGGCCCTCGAACTCGTCGTCCTCAGGGGGCTGCTGCGGTATACGAGCCGGACGAAGACGCAATACGACTACATCCTCGTCGGGGAGCTTCGGCTCCCGATCGTCGTCACCGCCGGACTCGCTGGGGTCTACCTGCTCACCCAGCTGCCGACGGTGACCGAGAACGTCTTGCTGACGCCCGACCAGCTCGACACGTTCTTCGGGAGACCGGCCCTGTCGGTGATCCTCGTCAGCTGGGCGATCGCCGCCAATCGGCTCGTCAACCGGATCGTCGACGAGGTCAAGGATCAGGGCGACCGGTTCGACTTCGCCCCGGTCCTCTCGAACGTCTGGACGATCATCGTGGTCGTTGCGACCATCGGGATGTTGCTCTCGATCTGGGAGTACAGCATCACGCCCCTGCTCGGGGCCGCCGGAATCGCCGGGATCGCCGTGGGGTTCGCCGCCCGGGACACGGTGGCCAACTTCTTCGGCGGGATCGCGCTCTACTTCGACGACACCTACAAGCTCGGCGATTACATCGAACTCGACTCCGGCGAGGCCGGAACCGTCGTTGAGGTCGGGATCCGGTCGACGACGTTGATGATGCGCGACGAGGTGCTCGTGGTGGTTCCGAACGCGGTGCTGAACGCGGCGAAGGTGATCAACCAGTCGGCGCCCCAACACAGAAAGCGGGTGAATGTGCCCATCGGGATCGCCTACGGGACGGACATCGACCGGTTCGAAGAGGTCATCCTCGAGATCGCCGAGGCGGAGACGCTGGTCCTCGACTCGCCCAAACCCCGGATGCGGTTTCGCCGGTTCGGAGACTCCGCCCTGGAGTACGAGCTCCTGTGCTGGGTCAACACGCCGACCCGGGCGAACAAGGCCATCCACAATCTCAATCGTGCGATCTACAAGCGGCTGAATGAGGTCGGCATCGAGATCCCATACCCCAAACGGGACGTCCACGTCACCGGGCTTCACCCGTCGGGGGATACCGGGACGATCGATGCGCAGCACTCCCCGACAACATCCGGTGAGGTGGAGGTCAGGCCGGACGGCACCGATGGAACGGGTCCCGGGGTCGACGGCCCACCCCCCGATGCCACCGAGGGGCCGGTCGATCGATCGGCGGACGAATCGACCGACGTGGAGGATTCTCGGAATCTGCGGGACGCCGGGTAGGAAAGCGTCGACCGCGGAAGCTCCCCGGGAGTTAACCAGCCGATCAAACGACGGCGCCGGATTTCCCGATTCGTTCCTGCAGCGTCGGATGACGGCACCACGAGGGGATCGAACCGTTTACGGTCCGGCCGCCCCCGAGATGGCACGATGACCGACGGCACCGGTGGGACGGACGAAGCCGGACCCCGGAACGAGATCGAGACGGAGCTCTCCCGGGACATGGGGCTGTTCGACATCACGTTCATCGGCGTCGGGGCCATGATCGGCGCGGGCGTCTTCGCGCTGACCGGCTTCGCAGCCGGTCTCGCCGGCCCGGCCCTGACGCTCGCGTTCCTGCTCAACGGCATCATCGCGATGTTCACGGCCGTGTCTTACGCCGAGCTCGGGGCGGCCTTCCCGGAGGCGGGCGGGGGCTACCTGTGGGTGAAGGAGGCCCTCGTCGACCCCAACGGCTTCTTCGCGGGCTGGATGAGCTGGTTCGCCCACGCGGTCGCCTGCTCGTTGTACGCGATCACCTTCGGGGTGTTCCTGACCGAGCTGGCGATCTTCGGCATACCAGGCCTCCAACCAGACTTCGTCTACCTCGGCGTCGTGGACCGGCTGCTCGTCGACAAGGTGCTGGCCGTCCTGATGGTGCTCGCCTTCGCGTACATCAATTATCGAGGGGCCGAGGAGACCGGCAAGGCGGGGATCGTCGTGACCGGGATCAAGGTCCTCATCCTCGGGATCTTCATCGTCTTCGGGATCAAGGCCACCCTCGCCAGCCCCGGGTGGCCGGCGAAGTTCCTCGAGAACCCGAGCTTCATGCCGAACGGGCTGTTCGGGGTCGTGGGGGCGATGGGGCTCACCTACATCGCCTTCGAGGGCTACGAGATCATCGTCCAGTCCGGCGAGGAGGT
>CAZAYR010000252.1:0-2381 GCA_964489365.1 uncultured Salinarchaeum sp. | reverse complement strand
CCGTCGCACGCCGTACAGCGCACCCGCAGCCACTGGTCCTCGTAGGTCGCCCGGAGGGGCGCCCCGCACAGCGGACAGGCCTGGCCGAGGTCGGCCGAGAAGTCGACGTGGTCCGCCCCCGAGACCGCGATCACGGTTCTGGCAATCTGCTTTCCGGCGCCGCTCAGCCGGTAGCCGTCGTCGGTCTGCCGGACGAAGTGTGGCGCGAGCCGCGAGAGGTGGTAGTTGAACTGGCCGTTGTCCTCGACATCGACCCGCCGACGGAGCTCGGTGTACGCCAGCGTCTCGGCCGTATCGCTGACGTCGTCGTACGTGTGGACGGCGCCGGCGTGCCAGAGCACGCGGATGATGTCCAGGCGGATCTCGTTGCCGAGGACGGCGAAGGCCTCGTCCGGGGACAGCCCCTCGAGGTCGAGTTCGGGCGTCAATCGGGTATCGGCCATGTCCCGTAGGGTCGCACCGCTCTCAATAAACCCCCTACCTGCCGGAGCGGGTTCGAACGGAGCGGCGAGCGGGATCCGCGCCCCGGCTGGAGCGATCGCCTGGCGGGTCGCCCCTTGTGGCCGCGAGCATCGACGCGCGGGCACCCGAACGACGAGCCGCTCAATCCCGCCGGTCGCGACGACCGCGTCGATCTCGCCCGATACGGGAACGAATCATCGTGATCGCGCTGGCCTCCCCGCGGGTGGGCGGCCCCCGAGCCCCGCATACAGCTCGTCCAGGAACGCGTCGGGCTGTTCGAGTTTGGGGTCGTCGCCAGCGTCGTCGATCACGCGCAGTGGCCATTCATACCGAGCGCTCGCGTCCTCGGCGATGCCGAGCCGGATGGCGCGGTCGTCCCGCCCCCAGATCAGGGTCGTCGGAACCCCGATCCCCGCCAAGCGCGACGGCGAAATCACCGGTATCCCGACCTCCCGCATGAGGGTCCGCATGGCGGCCTTCACGCTCGGCGTGCGCGCCCGATCGAGGTTGTACGCCAGGAAGGGCTCCCAGTCGTCGCCCATCTGCTCGATCAGTCCATCCCGGTCGACCATACACTGATCGAGGAACCGGTGGTATGCGCGATCCGTCGGCCGCACGAGGAACCGGATCAAGCCGAACGCGAACCTCGGCGACGGCCGGAACCGGCCGAGTCCGAGCGAATCCACGAGCACCAGTCGGTGGAGTCGCTCGCCCCTATCGCTCGCGAAGCGGGCGGCGATGGCGCCGCCGAGCAGATGCCCGACCAGCGTCGGCGGCCGCGGACAGGTCTGCTCGATCAGGTCGCCGAGCCACGCGACGACCGAGTCGGCGTCCAGCGCGTTGTCGATAACCGTCGAGGCGCCGTGGCCGGGCAGATCGGGGACGATGACGCGATGGGTCGCGACCAGGTCCGGGATCACCCGCATCCACCAGAACGCGGATTCGCCGGGGCCGTGCAGCAGGACCATCGGGGGGCCGTCCCCGCCCTCCAGCACGGCGGTCGAGACGCCAGCCAGCGGCAGCCGTCGTTCGACCACGGGGAGGTCGACGAGGAGCCGTTCCCGGACAGCAGCCGGATGTCGGTCGTTCATTGGCATCGTGTTCGAGCGATGACTTCGATCACTTCGTCCCGATGCCGATGTTGACCGTATTGTTCAACACGGCGGGGCCGCCTTCGTTGGACCGCTCGTCCAGCGTGGCATCCAGCGCCTTCGTCGCCGCGGCGGTCTGTTCGGCGGTCAGATCGGCGACCAGCTCGGCCCCGATGGGGTTGCTGGCGGTCACCCAGTCCCACCACTGCGTCCCGGACTCGAACGCCAATCGATGGTTCGCCGTCTCCACGCGGATATCCGTCAGTCCGGCGTCGGCCAGGGCCCCGCGCAGTCGCTCGGGATCCGACACCTGGAAGGGGAGCGGCGGGGGGTCCATCGGGAGGCCCGCGAAATCCGGGACGACCGATTTCACCGCCTCGAGGAAGCCCCCGAGGAACTCGATGTCCGAGGGCGGACCCATCGTCACCAGTAACACGCGTCCGCCGGGCGCGGTGACGCGCGTCAGTTCGCGCAGCCCCCGCGGCAGGTCGGGAAACAGCATGACGCCGAACTGCGAGCCCGCGAGATCGAACGTGTCGTTTTCGAGCTCGAGCGCGTGTCCGTCCATGACACGGGCCTCCAGGTTCGAGAGCGCTTCCGCTCGCGCCCTGGCCACCAGGGAGTCGACCATGGCGGGCGAGACGTCCGTCGCCAGCACCTGGGCCCCCGCCCGAGCCGCCGGAATGCTCAGCGCACCGGTGCCGGCCGCGACGTCCAGTACCCGCATGTCCGGCCGGAGCCCGGCCCGCTGGAGGGCCCCCTCCGCGATGGCCATGTTCGACGGGGTCACGTACTCGTCGTACCCCGGGGCGATCTCGGTCCACGCGT
>CAZAYR010000251.1:0-2425 GCA_964489365.1 uncultured Salinarchaeum sp. | reverse complement strand
ATCCGCGGCGCGCGCTTCCACGTCGGCGGGCCGGACAGCAAGGCCTATCCCTTCTACACCGACGAGCCCATCTCCCACGTGATCGATCGGGTTGGGCTGGACCGCCGACTCGCCGAGGCCGCCCGAGAGGCCGGCGCGGAGCTACGAGAACAGCATGTCGTCGTCGATGTCGACGAGCAGCCGGATCGCGTGGTCATCGACGTAAGCGGCCCGGCGGGGTCAGAGACGGTGACCGCCGCGATGGTCGCCGGGTGCGACGGGCCGGCCTCCCGGGTGCGTGCCGAACTCGGCCTCCCGGAGCCCGACGAACTGCTTCACGGCGTCCTCGCGTTTGACCGCTCGCCGGATCGTGCCCCGTTCGTCGACGTTCACCTCGAGGTCCCGCGATTTTTCGCGTGGCGGATCCCCCGGGGCGAGGCCGGCGTCGAGTACGGGCTCGCGGCCCCGCCGGCCGCCGACGTCGGCGAACGCTTCGAGACGTTCATCGACCGCTACGACGTCGCCATCGAGGACCGGTGTGCCGGGGCGATCCCCATCGGCCCGCCCGATCGTACCGTCGCACGCCGGGGGTTCCTGCTCGGGGACGCAGCGGGCCAGACGAAGCCGTTCACGGGTGGGGGGATCATCTATGGGATGACCGCGGCGGACCTCGCGGCCGAGCACATCCGGCCGGACGAGCCCGATTCTCTCCAGGCCTACGAAACCGCCTGGCGGGACGAACTCGGCCGGGACATCTCCCTGGGGCGGTGGATCCGGCGTGGGTATTCCCTCCCGGACTGGGCCAAACGGTTGGGGCTGCGCCTGACCTCCGGCCGGATCGGGGTCCACATGGACCGTCCGACGACGGTGTTCTCCCGCGAGCATCTCCGGGCGACGCTCTCGCGCTCGACGGCCGACTGACCTCAGTCGGGATAACGCGGGATCCGCCCAGACGGCGCCGACCCCTCCACGAACGGCAGCGCCTCGACCGTCGCCTCCGCGCCAGCGACTGAGAGCTGGCCCGCTGGCAGATCGTAGGGGAGGTAGGCCATCCCGATGGGTGATTCGCGGACCGGGCTCTGGATCGCGCGGGTGACCCGGCCCACCTCCTCGCCGTCGACGGCGACCGGTGTCCCGGCATCGACGACGTCGGCCAGCGCCACGCCCACGAGACGCTCGTTCGGTTGGCCCCGGTTGTCGACCCGGCTCACCACCTCCTGGCCGACGAAGCAGCCTTTCTCGAAATCGATCGCCGTCCGGACGCCGGCGACGTTCGGCAGCGTCCCGTCGAGCTCGGAATCGAACAGGGGGGTGCCGGCCTCCAGGGTCAACGACTCCCACGTGTGCCGGCCGAACGGCACCGCGTTCAGCCCGCGGGTCAGCAGGGCATCCATGACGACCTCCCCGTCATAGTCGGCACAGACGATGTCGTACGCTTCCTCGCCGGTGGGCGCATCCGTCGGAATTACCGTGACACCAGCATCCCCGATCCGGGCTTGTTCGAACGTGAATCGTTCGGCGGGAATGGACTCGCTCGTCACGCTGGCGAGCTTCTCGGTGGCCTGGGGGCCCGTCACGGTCAGGATCGTGTAATCGGCGGTCGCCGGGTCGAGCGCGACATCCTGAATGAAGATGCGCTCGCCCCACTCGCCGGCGAGGTCCTCCGCTTCGCCCGGGGGGAGAAAGAGCAACAGGCGATCCTCGGCGGTGTAGACGTACATGTCCAGCCGGATGCGCCCGTTCGGGTCGAGCAGGAACGCGTAGGTTCCCCGCCCGGGCGTCCCCGGCACGGCGTTCGAGACGACGTTGTCGACGTACTCGACGCGGTCATCCCCGGAGACGATCAGCACGTCGTAGGGCTGCTCGAAGACCCCCACGCCGTGGCGGACGGCCTGGTGCGTGCGGGCCGGCCGACCGTAGTGGGCGACGACCGTGCGCTCGCCCCATTCCTCGTATACCGCGCCGTGCTCGTCGTGGAGTTCGCCGAGCTCACTCACGCGGAGCGCCCCCGGAGATCATGTCCGAAGGGTCGGCCGCTTCGGGGTTAACCCCCTCGTTCTCAGCCCAACAGGAAGCGCCGCACGCGCTCGAGCCAGCCCGGATCGGGGTCGGGGTCGCGGGCGTTTTCCCGGACGTGCTCCTTGGGTTTGATCACCGACCGGTCCTCCCCGTACTCGACCGTGATCATGTCCGCCTCCCGGAGGTTCGCGAGCGCGGGCTCGAGCGCCTCGATGTCGTAATCGACGTGCGAGCGGAGTTCGAAGACCGTCATGCCCGCCTCCGGCCCGTCGACGAGGGCAGCCAATACCGCGTCCTCGACCTCGTCGTCGCCGGCGTCGAGTCCGGAGGACATCGTGTGCGCGGAACGTCCACCGCGGGTGCTATTACCCTTGTCCCTCCGGCGGCCGACGTCGGACGCGTGTCCGACCGAACGGTACCGTTTTGT
>CAZAYR010000250.1:0-2426 GCA_964489365.1 uncultured Salinarchaeum sp. | reverse complement strand
CCAACAACGCCGAGCCCATGGGGGCCGCGATCCGAACCTGGATCGAGGCGATCGGGTTCGCCCCGACTATGCACTCCATGATGAACACGGTCAACATGATCGTGACCGGGGTGTTCGACAAGTTCCCCGACCTCGACATCGTGTACCAAGAAGGCGGTGTGAACTGGATCCCGTACGTCGCATACCGCATGGACGAGTTCTATCAGCACACACCCGGCGACGTCCAGCTCGCCGAGCGCATGTACGACCAGGGGAAGGAGTACCTCGACCGCATGCCGAGCGAGTACCTCTACGACAACTTCTACTTCTCGACGCAGCCGGTCTGCCTGCCCGACAACCCGAAGCACTACGAGTGGCTCCTCGAGATGATGCGGGCCGATCAAACGTTGATGTTCGCGACCGACTGGCCGCATAGCACCAACGATCCCCCGACGTGGATCTTCGACCACCCCTACATCGACGACGATCTCCGCTCCCGCATCCTTCACGAGACCGCCGAGTAAGTCTACCGTCTGTAGACGAGCAGTATTTATCGCGGAATTCACTATCCATCACCATGCCCGAGTACACCGTCGCGGCGGTCGACGAGATCCCCGAAGGTGACGCAATCGGCGTCAAGGTCGACGGACTCGAGATCGCTGTGTTCAACGTCGACGGCGAGTTCTACGCGATCCAGAACCGGTGCATCCACCGCCGGCTCACCCTCCACAACTTCAACGAGGAACGCCTCCACGAGGACGAATGTCTCACGGACGGTCCGGGATCCCTCGATAGGGAGGCCTGCGCCGTGTCGTGTCGGGGCCATGGATGGAAGTTCGACCTCGAGCCCGGCGTGAATCAAGTCAATGGCAAGCGCATGCGGACCTTCGACGTCGAGGCGGTTGACGGCGAGGTCCGGGTCAGCGTCTGACCGGATCGGCGATCGCTAGCGGGGGGTCTGACCCGCCGAGCACCGTCCTTTCCGTGGTCGGCTCGAGGCTTGCTCCCTGATCAGGCCCGATCGGCCACTCATTCTGCCCGGGCGGTTCCCCGGTGGAAGGTCACCGTCCCGAGGAGCGCGAGCCCGCCCGAAACCATGAGGGCGCCGGCGTACCCGCCTGTGGATTCGATGAGCCACACCGCGGTCGGCGGCGCGACGAACGCGAAGACCCCATAGGACACGTTGAACGCCCCGAGGACGGCCGCCTCGTCCAGTTCAGGGAAGGCATCGATGAGGACTGGGATGTTGAGGGTCCCGATGGCGCCCAACCCGAACCCGAAGCAGGCGATCGCCACGTACGCCGCGGTCCATCCCCCGGCGATGAGCAACAGGAATCCGAGACTCACGATCACGAGCGACGCGAGGAGCGTCCGACGGTGGCCGACGCGATCGCCCGCGACCCCGCCGGCGATCCGGGAGACGATGCTCACACCACCGACGGCGCCGAAGAGGATGCTCGCGACGGCCCTGGACGCGCCCCGATCCGCGAACATCGTGACGGCGTAGGTCGAGAACATGTAGTACCAGGCGAAGAGCAGGCCGGTCCCGACGAACGCCCACCAGAACCGGGGAACGACGACGAGGTGCTCCAGCACGTCGAGGAGACCGAACTCACGGCGTCCGGAATCCCCATCTGGGCCGTCCGGGGATCTCACGACAAGGGCAGTGACGGCGAAGGTGAGCGCGGCGGCCAGGGTGAGTAAGCGGAAGGCCCCGGGGAACCCGAGGGCGTCGATAGCCCACGCCCAGACAGGTGGAAGGGTCTGGAGGCCGACGCCGTTCCCGGCGACGAGCACGCCGACGGCCAGGCCCCGGCGATCATCGAACCACTGGGGAATGACGGCGGCGAGCACCACGTAGACCGTCCCGAGGACGAGACCCTGGAGGGCGAAGATGGCGGCCAACCCGAGGTAGCTCGACGCGACCGCCGGCCCAAGACTGAGCGCGGCCATCGCGGTGGCGACCCCGCCCATCACCACGCGGACGCTCCGCCCGGCGACGGCGACGCCGACGAGGCCTGCGACCGCGTAAAACGCGAGGAGTTCGAACGAGAAGACGGTGGAGAGCGCGAAGGGATCGTGGCCATACGTCTCGGCGAGCGGTCCGAGGAGGACCCCGAACGAGTATGTCGTGCCCCACGAGAACACCATGCTCGCGGCGGCAGCGACGACGATCACCCACCGGTACATCCCCGTCGTCGACCCCGTCACACGGCAAGCGAACCGGTACCCGAACGATAAGGTTGTCCCTCACGGCTTGAGGGAGTGGCGGGAACCTCATACCCCGGGCGCCCCAGGCAGGCGTATGGCGCTCATGGAGTCGCTCGCGGACGTCCGGGTTCTCGAGGTGGGATCGACCGTCGTCGGGCCCTACGCTACCCAGGCACTCGGCGGTCTCGGGGCGGACGTCGTGAAGGTCGAACCGCCCGGCGGAGATCCTTTCCGGG
>CAZAYR010000249.1:0-2446 GCA_964489365.1 uncultured Salinarchaeum sp. | reverse complement strand
ACACGGACGGACAGCCGACGCTCCAGGGATTCGCGGGCTACAAGGCGGGGATGTCTCACGTCGTGATGATCAACGACGAGGCGAACTCGCCGCTCGAGGGGACCGAGGAGACGATCCCGGTGACCATCATCGAGACGCCACCGACGCGGACGGCGGCCGTACGGGCGTACGAGGACACATCGTATGGACGCCAGCCGGTCGGCGAAGTCTGGGCGCCCCGGGGGATGCTCGATCCCGCACTCGACGAGGTCGTCGACCTACCGGGCGAGGACCGCGAGACACAGGCCCTGTCGGACGTCGTGAACGTCGACGAGGTCGACGATGTCGTCGCGCTCACCTACACCGATCCCGGGGCGATCCCGTCGATCCCGCGAAAAACGCCCCAGCTCATGGAAACGCGGATCGGGGGCGCCGAGGTCGGCGAACGGATCGCGTACGCGGACGAACTGCTCGAGGACGGCGGCGCCGTCCCCGTCGCGGACGTCTTCCGCGCCGGGGAGTACGTCGACGTGAGCGCGGTCACGAGCGGCAAGGGCACGCAGGGTCCCGTCAAACGATGGGGCGTCCAGAAGCGCAAGGGCAAACACGCCCGCCAGGGCTACCGCCGACGGATCGGCAACCTCGGCCCGTGGCACCCGAGCCGCGTGCGTTCGACCGTTCCCCAGCAAGGACAGACCGGCTACCACCAACGGACGGAGCTGAACAAGCGGGTGATCGCCATGGGCGACGATGACGTCACCCCCGAGGGCGGCTTCGTGAACTACGGCGAGGTCGAGGGGCCACACACGCTCCTGAAAGGCTCGGTTCCGGGCCCGGACAAACGGCTCGTCCGGCTCCGTGCGGCGGTACGCCCGAAGGAACAACCGCGGCTCGATCCCGAGGTGCGGTACGTCTCGACGACATCACAGCAGGGCTAATTATGCAAACAACGTTACTCGATTTGGACGGCGACGCCACGGGGGAACTCGATCTCCCGGCGGTCTTCGAGACGCCGTACCGACCGGATCTCATCGCGCGGGCCGTCGACAGCGCCCGCGCGAACCGGACCCAGCCGTACGGCGCCGACGCGCACGCCGGCCTCCGGACCTCCGGCGAATCCGCCGGGACCGGGCTCGGCCGGGCACGCGTCCCACGGGCCAACAACCGAGCGGTACGCGTCCCGCAGGCGACCGGCGGCCGGCAGGCACATCCGCCAAAACCGGAGGCCGATCGGGGCAAAGAGATCAACGACAAGGAGCGCCAGCTGGCGACGCGGAGCGCGATCGCCGCAACTGCGGACCCCGAGCGGGTCCGCGAGCGCGGACACGCCTTCGCCGAGGATCTGGCGGTGCCCATCGTGCTCGAGGACCCATTCGCCCAGGTCGGCAAGACCCGGGACGTCCTGGGAATCCTCGAGACGATCGGCGCGGATGCCGATATCTCCCGCGCTGAGAGCGGGCGCACCGTCCGCGCCGGGCGCGGTACGACCCGCGGCCGGAAATATCAGGAGCCGAAGTCGATCCTCTTCGTAACCGCCAGCGAGGACGGCCCCTCGCGCGGGGCGAGGAACCTCGCCGGCGCGGACGTGACCACCGCCGACGAGGTCAACGCCGAGGATCTGGCGCCCGGGGGCGCCCCCGGCCGGCTGACCGTCTGGACGGCGTCGGCCATCGAGGAGGTGAGCGATCGATGAGTCAGGTGCTCCAGTATCCGCTGGTCACCGAGAAGGCGATGAACGATCTCGACTTCGAGAACAAGCTCGAGTTCGTCGTCCACGTCGACGCCACCAAACACGAGATCGCCGACGCGGTCGCCGAGCGGTTCGACGTCGCGGTCGCCTCGGTGAACACGCAAATTACGCCGCGCGGGGAGAAGAAAGCCACCATCGAACTCGGCCCGGACGACGACGCCGAGGAAGTCATCTCGCGTATCGGGGTGTTCTGATCATGGGTCAACGCATTCGCGGACAACGACGTGGACGCGGGGGGCCGACGTTTCGTGCGCCCTCCCACCGGTACAAGGCCAAGCTCTCGCACGTGCCCAGCGGCGACGAGCTGATCCGCGGGACGGTCGTGGGCATCGAACACGACCCCGCCCGCAGCGCGCCGATCGCCGACGTGGAGTTCGAGGACGGCGACCGCCGCCTGATCCTCGTCCCGGAAGGTGTCGGGACGGGCGACGACATCCAGGTGGGCATCCGGGCGGCGATCAAGCCCGGTAATACCCTGCCGCTGGCGGAGATCCCGGAGGGGGTGCCGATCTGTAACGTCGAGGCCCAGCCTGGCGACGGCGGCAAGTTCGCGCGGGCAAGCGGGGTCAGCGCGACGCTGATCGCCCACGACCGGGACGCCGCCGTCGTGGAGCTGCCAAGCGGCGCAGTCAAACGGATCCATCCGGAGTGTCGGGCGACGATCGGCGTCGTGGCCGGCGGCGGCCGGACGGAGAAGCCGATGGTCAAGGCCGGGAA
>CAZAYR010000248.1:0-2446 GCA_964489365.1 uncultured Salinarchaeum sp. | reverse complement strand
CACGGCCTGCTCTGCCGGGTCGAGGACATCGAGATCGACTCGATGGGGGTGGCCCTGATCGCGCTCATCCCGCTCGGGGCGTTCGTCCAGCCGGACGAGGACACCCAGCGGGCGGCCGATCGCGGGTCCCAATCGCGGATGTTCGCGGCGGGGGTAATGAACAACTTCGCGATCACGATCGTGGCCTTCGGGTTGTTGTTCGCGATCGCCGGGAGCGCGATCGCGGTTGCCCCGGGTGCGGGGATCGGCGGGACGATCGAGGGTTCCGCGGCTGACGATGCTGGCCTCTCGGCGGGCGACCGGATCACCGGCGTCGGTGAGACGCCAGTCGCAAACGCATCCGACCTCGATCGCATCCTCGGGGAGAACACCGATCGCGAACTGCCGGTCGCGCTGGCGAACGGTCGGACGGTGTCGGTCGATCGGTCCTTGATGGTGGTCGCGGCGGTCCCGGATGGGCCAACCGGGCTGGGCACCACCGATCGAATCGCCCGGGTGAACGGCGAAGCCGTCCACACTGAGGCGGGCCTCAATGACGCCCTTGCGGAGGACGTTGTCGTCGACGTCGAGACGGCCGAGGGCGAGACCCACCGGTTCCCGGCGGGCATCTACGTCCCGCTGGTCGCGGAGGGGGGCCCGCTGGCGGCCGCGGGAGCACCGGCCGGCGACGTGGACGTGGTGATCACGACGATCGATGGCGAGCGGATCATCGATGACGGTGACGCGAGCGAGGTGTTATCGGACACCGAACCGGGTCAGACGGTGACGGTCGAGGCCTACCACCTCGAGGGTGAGGGCGTCCCCGCCGCGGAGACCTTCACAGTGGAGCTGGGCGAGCACGAGGACGGACACGGCTACCTCGGGGTGGCGATCCAACCCGGGATCGCGGGGGTCTCGCTCGATGATTTCGGCGCCCAGTTTTACCCCACCGATCGGTTCTTGGCGACCGTCGGCGGCGCGACGGGGGCGGCGCCGCTGTTCGGCCTGGATACCTTCTTCGGCAAGATCTTCTCGGCACTCGTCCTCCCGCTCGCCGGGCTCCTCGGCCCGGGACTCGAGCAGAATTTCGCCGGGTTCACCGGCCATGTGACGAACTTCTACGAGGTGACGGGACCGCTCGCGTCGATCCCGGGCGTGGTGTTCGTTTCGGCGAACGTGCTGTTCTGGACGGGGTGGATCAACTTCAACCTCGCCGTGTTCAACTGCATCCCGGCGTATCCGCTCGACGGCGGCCACCTCCTCCGGACGAGCACGGAGGCGATCGTCTCGCGATTACCGCTCGTCAACCGGTATGCGGCGGTAAAATACGTCACCGTAAGCATCGGTGTGGCCATGCTGGCCGGGCTCGTGTTGATGATTTTCGGCCAGGGGCTGTTGACTTGATCGAACGCAAAAGAGCCTTCCTCGCGGCCCGGTAACCGCCGATATGCCCCGTCGACGCCCGCCGGACACGGCGGCTGGGTACTACGTGCTCCATGACTTTCGCCGCATCGACTGGTCGGCCTGGGGCGCCCGATCCCCCGACGACCGTGCCGAGATCCTCGAGGAGGCCGAATCGTGTCTCACCGAGGCCGCCTCCGTGGAGGAAGGTGGACTCGCGTGTTACAGTATCATAGGCCATAAAGCGGACCTCCTGATCCTGGTGTTGCGCCCAACGATGGCGGCACTGGACCGGTTCGAACGCCAGCTAGACCGACTCGAATTCTCGCAGTTTACCGAGCGGACGACCTCGGCGGTCGGCGTGACCGAGGCCTCGGGGTATACCGAGGGCGCGCGGGCGTTCTTCGACGAGGACGAGGAGGCCGACCCGGGCCTGCGGCGGTATATGGAATCGCGGCTCTACCCCGAGCTCCCGGACGCGGAGTTTCTGAGTTTCTACTTCATGAACAAACGTCGTGAACCCGAGGAGAACTGGTATGACCTGCCCTACGAGGAGCGCGCCGAGCACATCGCCCGTCACGGCGAGATCGGCCGGGAGTATGCGGGCAAGGTCACCCAGATGATCACTGGGACGACCGGCTTCGACGACTGGGAGTGGGGGGTGACGCTGTTCGGGAACGACATGGTCGCGATCAAGGACCTGCTCGTCGAGATGCGCTTTGACCCCTCGACGTCCCGGTTCGGGGAGTTCGGGCCCTTCTATGTCGGCCGGCAGTTCCCCCCGACTCAGCTCGAAGCGTTCCTCGCCGGCGAGGAGATCGGCCCGGCGGAAGACGAGGATGACGGCAGCGTCGCGGATCGGCTCGAGGAGCTCGACGTCGCCCACGAGCCACCGGAGGACGCTCATGCGGTCATCGTCGAGAGCGATGCCGATCCCGAGACCATTGCGGCGGAGGTCGACGGGCTCCGGGAGAACTTCGAGCACTACGACAGTCACGTCTCGACCCGGGTGACCGATGAGGGCACCGTCGTCAGCGTCTGGACGACCGGACAGGCAGCCGACACG
>CAZAYR010000247.1:0-2456 GCA_964489365.1 uncultured Salinarchaeum sp. | reverse complement strand
ACCTCGACTTCGAGCACGCCGGCGAGGCCGCCCTCTGTTTCTCGGACGTCGACAGCACCGATTTCGCCTCGACGATCGGGGAGGTCGAGGAGATCCTGGCCGCGGGCGAGGCCGAGACCGGCACCGTCGCGGACGTCACGACCGACGACCGCGGGTATCGGTGGGTGGTCCTGCGCGATTCGGATCCCGAGGACCTGGTGACCAGCGTCCACTTCGCGGCCGATACGTTCATCGAGCGGGGCTACGGGTCCCGGCTGCTCGCGGCGGTCTTCGCCTTCGAACGCGACGACGAGCCGGCGTACTGGATCTACTCGTTTCGGCGGGGCGCGTACTACCCGTTCGCCCCCAGGCCCGGCCGGGAGCGCGCCACGGCCGTCGAGTTCAAACTCCAAAGCGTCCTGGACGGGGAACTCGCGGTCGAGGACGACACCGCCTACTGGTACCCCCTCTGGCCGACGTCATCCGGAACACACCCCTGGGAATGAGGCGACGCCCCGGCATCCGGTGCCTGCACAGCTGACCGGAGGGCGTCCGTGCAGGCAGGTTTTCGGGCGTCACGAACACTTTCACTGAGGTGTAAACGAGTCTTTATCAGTGAAGCGGCGCAAGCCCAACCATGGCCACCGACCAGGACCTCGAGGACCTCCCGGGCGTCGGGCCCGCGACGGCCGAGAAGCTCCGCGAGAACGGGTTCGACACGTACCAGGGCCTCGCCGTCGCGAGCCCCGGCGAGCTGTCGAACACGGCGGACGTCGGGGAGAGCACCGCCGCCGACATCATCAACGCGGCCAGGCAGGCGGCCGACGTCGGGGGGTTCGAGACGGGCACGGACGTCCTCGAGCGACGCCTCCGCATCGGCAAGTTGAGCTGGCTCGTCGACGACGTCGACGAACTCCTCGGCGGCGGCGTCGAGACCCAATCGATCACCGAGGTCTACGGCGAGTTCGGTTCCGGCAAGTCCCAGATCACCCACCAGCTCTCGGTCAACGTCCAGCTTCCCCGCGAGCACGGCGGCCTCGAGGGCGGCGCCATCTTCATCGACAGCGAGGACACGTTCCGGCCCGAGCGGATCGACGACATGGTTCGCGGGCTCGACGACGAGCTGCTCCAGGCCAGCATGGACCAGCGGGAGATCGACGGCGATCCGGACGACGAGGACGCGATGGAGACGCTCATCAACGACTTCCTCGAGAACATCCACGTGGCGAAGGCGTTCAACTCCAACCACCAGATCCTGCTGGCCGAGAAGGCCAAGGAGCTCACGAGCCAGCACGAGGACGACGAGTGGCCCATCCGACTGCTCTGTGTCGACTCCCTCACCGCGCACTTCCGCGCGGAGTACGTCGGCCGGGGCGAACTCGCGCCCCGACAGCAGAAGCTGAACAAACACCTCCACGACCTGATGCGGATCGGCGACCTGTACAACACGGCCATCGTGGTTACCAACCAGGTCTCCTCGAACCCGGACTCGTTCTTCGGCGATCCGACCCAGCCGATCGGCGGCAACATCCTCGGCCACACCTCCACGTTTCGGATGTACCTCCGCAAGTCGAAGGGTGACAAGCGGATCGTCCGGCTCGTCGACGCGCCGAACCTTCCCGACGGCGAGGCCATCATGCGCATCGAGGGCGGCGGATTGAAGCCCGAGTGAGCCCCCCGTTCCCGGATCGACGACGGTAACGGCCTGCTTTTGACCGGAACGACGCGTTGACACGCCGACGATGGCCCCGGTCAGCATCGACGGTGAACTGATGGCGTGGTTCGCAGTCCCGGGTCAGGCGGCCAGTGCGTCCACGACGAGGACGACCAGCACCGCCCCGAGGTAGACGTTCGAGGCGATGAAGGCGCGTGACGCCGCTCGATCGGAGCGGTCCCGGTGGAGCCGGACGACGGCGTGGAGGAACCATCCTCCGAACAGGACCGCCACGAGGACGTAGAGCGGGCCGAGGTCGGCCACCGAGCCGAGGATGACGGCGGCGAGCATCGTGGCCCCGAGATAGAGATGGACGTGTCGGCGGGTCGTCGCCTCCCCCCGCACGACCGGGAGCATCGGGAGCCCCGCCCGCTCGTAATCGCGTCGATGGACGAGCGCGAGGTTGTAGAAGTGCGCCGGGGTCCACAGGAAGATCACCAACCCGAGAACCACCGCCGGGAGCCCCACCGTGCCGGTGACGGCGGCCCAGCCGATGAGCGCCGGGAAGGCCCCCACCAGGCCGCCGACGACGGTATTCTGATCGGTGTTCGGTTTTAGCACGACCGTGTATATGACGCTATAGTAGACGATCGCGGACATGGCGAGGCCCGCAGCGAGGAGGTTGACGTACGCCAGGAACGTCCCGATCGAGAGCAGCGTGAGCAGCACGCCGAAGCCGATCGCCCCGCGGAGGCCGATCCGGTCGCGAACCAGTGGCCGGTCGTCGGTCCTGGCCATGGCACCATCGATGTCCCGCTCCAAC
>CAZAYR010000246.1:0-2488 GCA_964489365.1 uncultured Salinarchaeum sp. | reverse complement strand
CTACAGCCTGATGGGCTTCTCCCACGCGGACGTGCGGAAGCCGACCATCGCCGCCGTCGAGGGCTACTGCGTCGCCGGCGGCGTCGAGGTCTCGCTCTGGTGCGACCTCCGGGTCGCCGCCGAGGACGCCACGTTCGGGATGTTCAACCGGCGGTTCGGCGTGCCCTTCGTCGACGGTGCGACCCAGCGCCTCCCCCGGATGATCGGGTACAGCCGGGCGCTCGACCTCGTCCTCACCGGCCGGCCGCTCGACGGCGAGACGGCCGAGGAGTGGGGGCTCGCCAACCGGGTCGCCCCGCCGGGCGAGGCGTTAGAGCGCGCCGTCGAGCTCGCGGAGCGGATCGCGGGCTATCCGCAGCAGACGATCCACACGGACCTGAAGGCGATCTACGAGGGGATCGGGATGCCCATCGAGCGGGGTCTCGAGATCGAGGCGTGGAACGGCCTCCACTCGATGCCGACCGCCCGGGAGGGCGCCCGCCGCTTCGCCGACGGCGAGGGACGACACGGCGAGGGGATCGTCGACGAGTTCGACGACGGGGAGTGAGCCGGGGGGCGAACGGTCGCTGGCGGTAGCAGTGCATCGTCGCCCGGCCCGGAATTATCATCTTCTGAAATGGCGGGCGAAGCTATTTGACGGCCCCGGCTGTGTCCGCGTCGCATGGACCACGCAGGGCTGAAGGCGCGGATGGTCCTCGCCGGGACCATCGTCTTCGCCTTCTACGCCGCGTTCGCGCTGGTGCTCCGGGGGGCCGGCTTCGGCCTCCCCGTCGTGCTGGCGGCGAGCGTCGTCTTCGTGGCCGCACAGTACAAGCTCGGCAAGTGGCTCGCCATCCGGGGCGTGAGCGCGGAGGACATGCCCGAGTCGGAGTACCCGGAGATCCACCGGGCCGTCGAAGAGCTCGCGGAGGAGATGGGCGTCCCGAAGCCCCGGCTGATGGTCGGCACGATGGGCGTGCCGAACGCGTTCGCCGTCGGCCGGAAGGGGGCCGGCGTCGTGGTCGTCTCCGACACGCTGATCGAGCTCTTAGAGCCCGACGAGCTCCGCGGCGTCCTGGCCCACGAGATCGCCCACGTCAGGAACCGGGACGTCACGATGATGCTGCTCGGCCAGTCGATCGCGTCGATGATCTCGATCGCGGTGTTCTGGGTGCTCGCGCTCGCCGACGACAGCATCCTGGGGACGATCCTCGCCTGGATCGTCAGCGCGGCGATCAACGCGCTGATCATGGTGTTCGTGCTCGCCATCTCCCGGTACCGGGAGTACGCGGCCGACGACGACGCCGCCCGGTACACCGACGACGAGGAGGCGCTGGCCAGAGCACTGGCAAAGATTAGCGACGTCGGCCGCCACGAGGAGGCCCCGGACGTGAGCGACCGGGTCGGCGCGCTCTGTATCTTCGGCGGGAAGCGAGGGGCACTCGCCACGCTCTTTTCGACCCACCCGCCGATGGAGAAGCGGATCGAGCGGCTGGCGCCGGACACGCCCGCCTGACGGCGGCAGGGATCGGACGCCCTTATCGGGTACCGTCCGCTACCGACGAGCATGGAAGCCGTGCGAAACGAGCGGACGGGGATATGGCACCTGATCGGTTCCCGCGGGTGCGGCGTCGACCCGGCCGGGGACGCCTACGGCGGAGTCGTCGACGGCACCTGGGCCGAGATCAGGGATACCGTCGACCGGGACCCGGGCGAGCGCTGTAGCCGCTGTCGGTGGCCCCCGAGGTAGGACAGCGGTCGTCGAGGCCGTCTCCGCGCGGAAACGACGTCGGAACCTCGTTTCGTGACGTGCCCGCGAACTCACCGCCGGCCCCCCGCGCACGAGAACAGTTTTATATTAACGACGTTATATATCGGGGGCAATGACCGAACCCTCCGAGACGATTCGCGTCCTCCACGTCGACGACGATCCCGAGTTCGGCGATCTGGCAGCCCAGCTACTCGGGCGCGAGGACGATCGAATCAAGGTCACGACGGAGACGAGCGCGTCCGACGCGCTCGATCGGTTCTCCGAGGAGGAGTTCGACTGTATCGTTTCGGACTATCAGATGCCCGGGTTGGACGGGCTGGCGTTCCTGACCGCCATCCGGCGGGAGCACCCCGAGTTCCCCTTCATCCTGTTCACCGGCCAGGGGAGCGAGGAGATCGCGGGGGACGCGATCTCGGCGGGCGTGACGGACTACCTCCAGAAGCGGGGCGGGGCCAGCAAGTACACGGTGCTGGCGAACCGGATCCGGAACTCCGTCGAGCGACACCGAGCGGTTCGTCAGACCGAACTGAGCCACCGGGCGATGGAGACCGCGGGCGAGGGCATCAGCTTCGTCGAACCGGACGGGACGTTCTCGTACGCGAATCCGGCCTTCGCGGGGCTGTTCGGGTACTCCCGCGACGAACTCGTGGGCGAGCACTGGACGGTGCTGTATCACAACGAGGAGGCGGAGCGGTTGGAAACCGTCATCCTGCCGGCTGTCCGCGAGACCGGTTACTG
>CAZAYR010000245.1:0-2492 GCA_964489365.1 uncultured Salinarchaeum sp. | reverse complement strand
CATCCCTCGCACGCGTGTCACTCGGCGCCCGCTCGCGGGTCGCTCCGCTCCCCGCTCGCATAGCGGTCCTCACTTCGTTCGGACCGCTCGCGCCTCGCGAGCACGCGCGCCACGGTGGAGGGCTGGACGGACCCAGGCCGTTCCCGGCGGCACGGTCACGGGACGCCCGGCACGGAGCCCGTGACCTCGCCCCGTCCGTCCGGCGCCGGCCGCCGAACGGAAACCGACTTGTCCGGGCCGGTCCAAGACGTCGTATGAGCCAACAGGCGCTCGCGGAGGTCGCGCTGGTGGACTACGGGCTCGGCAACCTCCGGAGCGCGACCCGGGGGCTCGAACGCGCCGGCGCGCGCGTGACGCTGACCGACGACCCGGCGGCGTTCGACCGCGCGGACGGGATCGTCCTCCCGGGCGTGGGCGCGTTCTCGGAGGGGATGGAGAACGCCGAACCGGTCCGGGACGCCCTGCTGGAGGCCGCCGCCGACGGCGTGCCGCTCTTCGGCATCTGTCTCGGGATGCAGATGCTGCTCACGACCAGCGAGGAGGCCGATCACGCGGGCGAGGGAGAAGTCGCCGGACTCTCTCTAATTCCGGGACGGAACGTCCGCTTTCCATCGGATCGGAAGGTCCCCCACATGGGGTGGAACGAACTGCACGTGCGGCGAGAGCACCCCGTCTTCGGCGGCATCGATGGCGGCTACGCCTACTTCGTTCACTCCTTCTATGCGGTGCCCGAGGAGCCCGGTGCCGTCGTGGCGACGACCGACTACGGAGTGGACGTGCCCGCCGTGGTCGCGACCGAGCGGGGCAACGTCTTCGGGACGCAGTTTCACCCCGAAAAGAGCGGCGAGCTGGGCCTGCGAATCCTGCGTAACTTCGTTGCGTACTGCGCCGACCACGACTGAGCCCCGGACGACGGGTTTATTCTCGTGGCCATGTCAGCCGTGGCATGCGGCGATTCGAAACGCGGGTCGAAGACGCCGAATTCGTCGTTGAGGGCCACGACGGCTGGCTTGAGGTGGGCACGTTCGAGGACATCGTCGCCGAACTTGGCGAGATCTACGAGATTGAGTACGACGAGACCGCCCGGGCGATGCCCTGGCTCGATACCGACGACGGCGTCATCCGGATCGACGTGCGAGAGACGCTGCTCGACCTCACCTACGACGAGGAATTCGTGGGACTGTTGGCGGACACGCCGGCGGATCAGCGGCTCTCGTTCTTCACGGAGATGATGCGGCGCATCTGGGATGGAAAGGGGCAACTCGACGGTGAGGCGGGGGAAGCGGACAGCGCTACAAGACGCCGGTGACCGTCGCGGCCTCCCTGGCCGCCCGCTCGGTAATCCCGCCTCCGAGGATGGTGTAGCGGTCCCGAATTTCGTGCGCGGTCGTGAGGGCCTCGAGAAACTCATCGTCGGAGACGCCGAGTTCGGCGGCCGTGGTCGGCGCGTCGAGGCTGGTAAGGGCGTCCCGGATACGTTGCCATTCGCCCGTCTCGCCGGTGTGGAGATAGGCGATGACGATGGACGCGACGCCGACCTGGTGGCCGTGGTACGCGCGACCGGGCGCGATCCGATCCAGCTGGTGGGACACGAGGTGTTCGGCGCCACTGGCGGGTCGCGAGGATCCCGCGATGGACATGGCGACCCCTGACGAGACGAGAGCCTTGACGACAATCCAGGCGGATTCCTCGAGCCCCGGCTTGATCGCCGCGGCGTTCGAGACGAGAATCTCCGCGGTCATCTCCGAGAGTGCCGCGGCGTATTCCGAGTAGGGGACGTCCTGTAGCCGGTGGGCCAACCGCCAGTCCCGGACGGCCGTGTAATTCGAGATGATGTCAGCACAGCCTGCGGTCGTGAGCTCCCAGGGGGCCCCGGCGAGGATTCCGGTGTCGGCGATCACGGCCAGCGGGGGATCAGCGGCGACGCTGTGGCGCGCTTCGCCGTCGGGCATGGACGCGCGGCCACTGACGATCCCGTCGTGGCTGGCCGCGGTAGGCACGGAGATGAAGCCGAGCCCCAAGCGCTCGCTGGCCAGCTTGGCAACGTCGATCGCTTTGCCGCCCCCCACGCCGATGAGATAGCCAGCAGCCTCGCCCGCTTCGATGACCGTCTCGACTGCCTCGGCGGTGGCTTCCTCGACCACGACGATGGACGGCTCGTCGCTCGTTTCCTCGGTCAATCGCTCCACCAATCGATCGCCCGCCACGGATCGAGGTGTGGGGCTAGTGACGACGAGCGCGGCTCCGTCGAGGTGCAACTCGGAGATGGCCTCGGGCACTCGCTCGAGGGCATCGTGCCCGACGACCACGTGTCGTGGGAGACGGATCCACGTCGATTTGGCGGACATACGCGCCATTCAGGAGGGTGATATTTAAGAAATGCTGGTCGGCCCTTCGAGTCGCGGACCATCGAGGTGCTCTTTCCCGAGTTCCCGGAATCGACGCCCCCAACGATCGTGATTACCTGAGTAGGGTCCCGTCTCAGCGCGGGT
>CAZAYR010000244.1:0-2529 GCA_964489365.1 uncultured Salinarchaeum sp. | reverse complement strand
AATCGGTCGGCCTCGGTGTCCCGTCTCGTCCCGGGTACCGTCTTGGACCGGGATCCCCCCCGACCCGACATGCCGACGGCGTTCGACGACGCGGCCGTCCTCGTGCTCAGCCGACGGTTGGGCCCGGAGCCGATCAACGACACGAAAGCCTCGGCCGACAACGTCATGAACGAGGTCACGGACAAGTACCGCTTCGAGGTGACCGATCCCCGGCAACTCGCGGGGTTCGACCAACGCGAGCGCGAGGAGCTCCACGAGAAAGCCCGTCGGATCGTCGACTTGGGTGTCGACGCCGTCTTCGCGCCGTTGACCATCGACGACCGGATCGCCGACCACCTCGGTCGTCACGGGGTGTTGGCGATGCCGGCGAGCACCCACGACCTCGAGTACCTGGCGACGACGACGGGGGCGACCGTCGTCCCCACGCCCGCCGACGCTACCCCGGCGGTCCTCGGCCGGGGACGGGTGGTTCGGGATCACCGGGATGGCCTGACCTACGTCGAAGGCGACGACGCACCCCGGGTGACCCTGCTCCTTCGCGGGAATTCCGAGGAACTCCTCGCCGAATTTTGGCGTTGTGTCCACAACGCCACCGAAGCCATCGGTCGGGCCGCCGACGATCCCCGGGTGGTCGCCGGTGGCGGGGCGATCGAGGCTGAACTCGCCCGCCGGCTTCGGATCTATGCCGATCGCGTCCCCGGTCGGGAGCAGCTCGCGATCGAGGCGACGGCCGGCGCCCTCGACGCCGTGCCACGAACCCTCGCTCGCTCCGCCGGGATCAACGAGGTCGATGCCGCGATCCAACTCAGAAACCGCCCTGCCGGCGGTGACTTGGACGCCGGCATCGACGTCGAAACGGGAACGGTCGCGGATATGGTCGACGCGGGGGTGATCGAACCCGTCATGGTGAAGGCCATCGCGTTGACGACCGCGATCGATGCAGCGTGCACGATCGTTCGGGTCGACGGAATCCTCCCGGTGGACCACCCGTTTACCTATGAGGACTCCGACGACGACGCCGTGAGTCCGTCAGACGAAGAGGAGTGAGCCCGCCTGGGGACGAACGGTCCACGGATACCGTCTTCGGCTGGTATACGCACCCCGAAACCACGTCTTCGATAGTCTCGTCGGCGCGTGCGGCCGCTCGGCCCCCAATCGGGTCGGCCCCGAACCGGAAAAAATACCGTGCAGGTTACTGACCGATCATACTCAGCTCGGCGTCCTCCCGGTAATCGAAGACGATCTCCTCGATGGGCCGGAAGATGCCGTATTCGATGAGCAGGATGACGATGATGAAGGTCGCCGCCCACGCCCACGTCCCCTCGTAGTTGTAGACCTGGTAGGTCGCCATCGCCATGTACCCCACGCCCGTCTGGGCGGCGAAGAACTCGGCGACGGTGACGACCTTCCAGCTGATGGCGATCCCGAACCGGAACGCCGCGAAGAGGTCCTGGGCGATGTTCGGGATGATGACGTGTCGGATCTGGCGTTGGGGCGATATTTCGAACGCGGTGGCCATCTCGAGCAGGTCGTTCTCGATCGATTCCACCCCCTTCCAGATGTTGATCGCGAGGTACGGGGTCACGGTGGCCGTCGTCGCGAGAACCGGCGCGACTTCGACGCTCCCGATGAACGTCTGGAAATTGAAGATGACGAAGAACGTCGCCGCCCACGCCAGACCCGGGATGGACAGGCCGATGTTGACGTACGGCGTGAAGAAGTTGGTGCCGAACCGGTTGACCCCCATAAAGAGGCCCATCACCCCGCCGAGGGCGAGCGCGAAGATGAACGCGAAGACGACGGCTTGCAGGGTAGAAGCGACGTGCAGCCACGCCGAACCGCCCGTGATGAGGCCCCACGCGAGGCCGAGCGTCTCGAAGGGGCCGGGCAGCAGGTTGCGGGGGAAATTCAGCGCGAGCGTGTACCACAGCAGGATGCCCAACCCGATGCCGATCCCCCGAGCGCCCCCCCACAGGCCGATCCGGCCCAACAACGTCTCGTTGGCCCGCTCGTTGATCGATCGAACGGTGTTCCGGAAGTCACTGATCGCAGACATGGTCACTCCCGTTTTTCACCCGGATCATCGATGCTGTGGAAGACGTCGATGGCCTGCTGGCGAGTCTTGAGGAACTCCTCGCTGTCCACCCGGCGGGGACGCGGAAGGTCGATCTCGATGTCGCCGTAGATCTGGCCGTCGCCCAGCATGATGAGCCGATCACCGAGTTGGATGGCTTCCGTCATGTCATGAGTGACGAAGAACACCGTCTTGTTGAGCTGCTGCCAGATGTCGATCAGTTCCTCCCGCATGATTTCAGCGGTGATCTCGTCGAGGTTGCTGAACGGCTCGTCCATGATGAGGATCTCCGGGTCGATGCTCAGGGCCCGGGCGATCCCGACCCGCTGCTTTTGACCGCCGGACAACTGCGTCGGGTACTTGTTGTAATGATCCGAAAGGCCCACGAGGTCGAGGTATCGCTGGCCGAGTTCCTTCGTGTAGTTCGGGTTGTGTTCGTGGACGAACCAGATGTT
>CAZAYR010000243.1:0-2576 GCA_964489365.1 uncultured Salinarchaeum sp. | reverse complement strand
GGTCGGAGACGCCGAAGATCACGTCCATGTCGTGCTCGACGAGGAAGATCGTCATTCCCCACTCCTCACGCAGTCCTTCGATGAGCTCGACTGTCATCTCCGTTTCCCCGGGCGACATCCCCGCCGTAGGCTCGTCCATGAACAGCATGTCCGGCGCCGTCGCGAGCGCGATGGCCACCTCGAGGCGGCGCTTGTCGCCGTATGGGAGCGACGACGCCTCCGTCCCCGCTTCGGCTTCGAGTTCGGTTGCCTCGATGACGGTGTCGATCCGGTCGTGGACCGCGTCGAACGTGTCCCTGCGCCGGAGGAAATTCACACTGAACGACCCTTCCTCGACCGCGTGGGCGGCGATCTCGACGTTCTCGCGCACCGTCCGGCTGGGGAAAATCGAGGCCGTCTGGAACGTGCGCCCGAGGCCGAGTTGGGCGATTTCGGTGGGGGACATGCCGACGACGTCGTGCCCGTTGTAGTGGATGTCGCCGTCGGTCGGTTCGAGCAGGCCCGTGATCACGTTGATCAGCGTCGACTTGCCCGACCCGTTGGGTCCGATGAGCGAGACCAGTTCGCCCTCGTCCACCGAGATGTCGACCCTGTCCAGCGCGAGCAGGCCGCCGAACTCCTTCGTGAGAGCGTTGGTTTCGAGAAGCGTCATCACTGGTCACCCCCCTTCCCGTCCTCGTCGGACCCGACAAACGGAACCCTCCGTACGACCTTCGCGGGCAGGGTCCGGGGCTCCCGGAGGGCGGCGGTGACGTCGGTGATCATCCCCCAGATTCCGGAGGGGTACGTCCAGACGACCGCCGTGAACGCGAGCGCCACGATCAGCTGCCAGTACGCGCCGATGGGGCCGAGCAGCTCGAGTCCCGGGATGACGAACTCGAGGCCGTTGAAGTAATTGCCCATCCACTGGAAGAAGAAGACCCCCATCAACGGACCCGCTATCGTCCCGAGGCCGCCGAGGACCACCATCACGACGAGGTTCCCGCTCTGGGTCCACAGCATCCGTTCCGGGACGACCGAGCCGGCCGTCGCGCCGGGGCCGGTGGCCATGAAGTACAGGGTGCCGGCGAGGCCACCGATGGCGGCCGAGAGGAGGAACGCGGCGAACTTGTACCGCCAGACGTCGAGCCCGACGAACCGGGCGCGCGTCTCGTTCTCCTGGATAGCCTTGAAGATCAGCCCGTACGGTGACTTCCGGATCCGGGCGATCAGGACGACGGTGGCGACGAAGAAGATACCCACGAAGACGTACATCCCACTCCCCAGGAACGCCAGAAGCCCACTGTACTCGCCGAATCCGAAGGTTCCGAGCAGCGGATCGAAGGTCGGCCGGAGCCCGTTGATACCCCGGGTGATCGGCTCCAGTGGCTCCCGCACGAGCCGGTACAACGTCTGGGCGATCGCCAGCGTCACGATGGCGAAGTAGACGCCGTGTAACCGGAGCAACACCAGCGCTGCGAGGAAGGCGAGCACCACCGCGAACGTCACTCCCGCGGCCACCATCAGGAGCGGGGAGCCAGTCACGTAAATTGCGAACAGCGCCGCGGCGTAGCCGGCGCCACCCCAGAACATGGCGTGACCGAAGGAGAGGAGGCCGGTCTGGCCCAACAGGAGGTTGAACGAAAGCCCCAGAATCATCCACGGCAACATGTTCACCGCGAGCTGGTGATAGCCATCGACCAGCCCGGAGACGATCGGGGCGCTCGAGATCGACCAGGAAAAGAGCAGGACGAACACGACCGCCGCCACGGCGATGAACGGTTCCGAGTGCTTGATGTGGTCCCAGGTCTCCCAGCTGAACAGGCTCGCGTCGGCGTCGACCGTCGGCGTGACGTCCTCGCCGCTCATTGCGTGATCGCCTCGCTTGGGTAGAGTCCGTTCGGACGGATCGCCAACACGACGATGGCGAGGACGTAGATGCTCGCCGTGGACATGCTCGGCATGAATATCCCCACGGTTGCCACGCTGAGCCCCGCCAGCAACGACGCGACGAGCGTCCCGCGCAGGCTGCCGACCCCGCCCATGATGACGATGACCAGCGCCGGGATGATGATCTCGACGCCGGACGTGTAGCTGAAGCCGAACTGGAAGCCACCGAGGACCCCACCGATACCCGCATAAGCCGCGCCGATCGCGAAGATGAGGAGGAACGGCCGACCCACCCTGATCCCCAGAAGCCGGGTCATCTCCGCGTCTTCAGTGCCCGCACGGACCGCGAGCCCGTAGTTCGTGTACCGGTAGAACGCGATGATCAGTCCGATGGCAAGCAGGGTGAGCACGACCGCGAGGACCCGGACGGTGGAGACGGTTTCAAAGCCCGGCGGCACGCCGATACCCGGCAGTTCGAACGCCCCCCGCAACCACTGCGGCCGCGGGTACTGCAACGAGGACCTGCCGAAGATTTCCCCGGCGACCTCCTGGAGGGCGAGCAGAACCCCAAAGGTCACGAGCAACTGGTCGAGCAACGGCCGATCGTAGAAGGGCTTTGCGAGCAACCGCTCCATGACGATCCCGACCACGAACACGACGATCGGAACCAGAACGAGCGCCGCAAGGAAGCCCATGTCGAGGCCAAA
>CAZAYR010000242.1:0-2618 GCA_964489365.1 uncultured Salinarchaeum sp. | reverse complement strand
GTCGCGAGCTCGAGCTGGGGGACCGAGGTGGCCTCGCCCAGGATCGTGACCGGGAGACGGCCGTCAACGAGCGACGCGAGGCCCTCGACATCGCTGGTTTCGACGACCGCCCGCCCGACACGTTCGGACAGGGCGGCGGGTATGCCGGCGTCGAGGGATGCGCTGATGCCGCTGTCGTCGGTCACCATCTCCGAGAGCGTCACCGCGAGTCCGCCATGGCTCACATCGTGGATCGCCAGCGTATCCGCGGCGTTTGCCACCGCGCGGATCGTCTCGATGGCGGTCCGCGGTGAGTCCGGGAGTGCCGGAAAACGGTCGGATCCGTCGAACGAGGCCAGGAACTGCGAGCCCCCGAGCCGGTCGTCGAGGGGCCCGAGTAACGCGACCGTGCCCTCGCCCGTCACCGCACGGCCCGGGGCGGCCGGTTCCTCCGCGATTCCCGTCATCGCGAGCGTCGGCGTCGGGGGGATCGGGCCGCTCGGCGAGTCATTATACAACGAGACATTTCCGCCCACGACCGGGACCTCGAGGGCCGCGCACATGTCCGCGAGGCCGTCGACGATGCCCGCGAACCCGTCGTAGACGCGCGGAGTTTCGGGATTCCCGCCGTTGAGACAATCGACGGCCGCGAGGGGGGAGGCCCCCATGACGGCGGTGTCGGTCGCGACCTCCAACGCGACCGACCGCGCACCCCCGTACGGGTCGGCGGACGTCCAGTTGGCATCCGCACCCGCCGAGACCGTCAATCCGAGGTCAGCTTCCCGGATCGCCAGCATCGCCGCGTTCTCGCCTGGTCGGATCGCGGTCCGGACACCCACCTCGTGGTCGTACTGGCGGTAGACCCAGGCCCGCGAGGCCGTATTCGGCTGCCCGATGACGGTGTCGAGGGCCTCGGCGAACTCGACCGACGGCACGTCTCGCTCGGGCGGTTCCGTCGATTCGGTCGGGAGGTCCGCCAAGGGGGCGCCGTCGGTCAGGAACCGGGCCGGGACGTTCACGACTTCCTCGCCCTCGAAGGTACAGCGGTAGCGACCGTCATCCGTCACGGTCCCGATCACCGAGCCACCCAGATCGTAACGGGACGCGATCGCGAGCGCCTCTTCGACATCGCCGGGGGCAACCTCGTAACACATCCGCTCCTGGGATTCCGCCAGCAGGATCTCCAGGGCGTGCATATGCGGTTCGCGCTGGTGGACGGCATCGAGTTCGATCTCGGCCCCGAAGCCGCCCTGGCCCACCATTTCGCTGGTCGCGCCCCCGAGGCCTGCGGCCCCGAGATCGCGGGCTGCCTCGACGATCCCGGCGTCCAGAAGTGCCTCGTTCGCCTCGATGAGCAGTTTTTCCGTATACGGATCGCCGACCTGGACGGCCGGACGATCCTCGGTGGCGGCGTCCTCGCCGAGGTCCTCGCTCGCGAAGCTGGCCCCGCCGAGTCCGTCCCGGCCCGTCGCGTTTCCGATCAGGACGAGTTTGTTCTCCGGGGCGGTCGCGGCCGCGGTCACGAGCCGATCGGCCGAAAGGAGGCCGACGCAGGCGACGTTGACCAACGGGTTCCCCGCGTAGCCCTCGTGGAACTGGACGCTCCCGGCCACGGTCGGGACTCCAATCGCGTTCCCGTAGTCCGCGATCCCTTCGACGACACCCTCGAAGAGGTAGCGGGCGTGGTCGTCCTCGAACGGGCCGAAGTAGAGACAATCGGCCAGTGCGATCGGATACGCCCCCATGGAGAGCGTGTCCCGCACGATCCCGCCGACGCCGGTCGCGGCCCCGTCGTAGGGGTCCACGTAGGAGGGGTGATTGTGGCTCTCGATCCCCATCGTGATGTAGAGGTCATCCGTCAGCGAGACGACAGCCGCATCGTCGCCGGGCCCCACGATGACGCGCTCGCCCCCGCTTTCGAACGCGCCGAGCAGGGGTCGGGAGGACCGATAGGCGCAATGCTCGCTCCACAGGTTCTCGAACAGCGCCTCCTCGGCAGGCGAAATCGCCCGTTCGAGCTCCTCCTCGATCAGCGCCTCGTCGGACGGAGCCAACGGCATTGTCGGGGTTCCGGTCGAACCGGATAAAGCCGTACCGATCCGGCGTGTTTTTGATCGGTGGGCCGCAACGCGAGCCGTGCTCGCGGTCGAACTCCACACCCACTCGGCGGCCTCCCGGGACGGCCGCGATCCGGTCGAACTCCTGCTCGAGCAGGCCCGGGCCGTCCACCTCGATGCGCTCGCGGTTACGGATCACGACACGATCGATGCGAGTCTGGCGGCGGCAGAGCAAGCCCCGGAGTATGGGTTGCTCGGGATCCCCGGTATCGAAGTCAGCTCGGCCGTCGGCCACGTCCTCGGCATCGGCGTCCGCGAGCCCATTCCAGCTGGCCTCTCGTACGGGGAGACCCTCAGTCGGATCCGTGATCAGGGTGGGGCCGCGGTCATTCCCCACCCGTTCCAGCCGTCCCGGCACCTGCGGGAGGCTCTCCCAGTGGCGGCCGAAACCCTCTCCCCGCCAATCACCGCGACCGCGCAGAAGACGTGACGGCTGGTGACGCTCGGTTGCAAGGTGAACCAGTACGAGACGCAGCTCGTCAAAGAGGCGCTCTTGCAGAACGGCTACCGCGAGGCGGACGA
>CAZAYR010000241.1:0-2714 GCA_964489365.1 uncultured Salinarchaeum sp. | reverse complement strand
GATTATGACTATTGGGCATTATTCGTCCCCATTTTATTCGTACGGGTACTACCCAGTGGCGCGACTTAGAAGGTTCGTTTTGCTGCAGTACTTACCGCACGCGAGGCGCGGATCGATCCCGCCGCCCCACGCTCGCCTGACGACGACCGAGCGGAACGGCTTTTTCGCCGCCGTCCGAGCACGGCCACATGTCCGATCTCCGCCCTGCCGCCGAAACGGCCGTCCACCAGTGTCTGTCGCTCCAGGCCGACGAATCGTGTTCGATCGTCACCGACGACGAACGGGACGCGATCGGGCAGGCACTGTACGAGGTGGCTCGCGAAGTCACCGAGGACGTCGTTCTGTTGCGCTACCCGCCGGGACCGGAGCACGGTGCGGAGCCACCCGCCCCCGTCGCCGGGGCGATGCGCGAGAGCGACGCATTTCTCGCACCGACTACGAAGAGCCTGAGCCATACACGAGCGCGAAGTTGCGCCTGCGAGGCCGGGGCGCGCGGCGCCACCCTTCCGGGCATCACCCCGGAGGACTTCCGAACCGGTCTTGCTGCGGACTACGAGGCGATCGGGCGGGCGTGCGACCGACTGTACGAGAGCCTCTGGAATGCCACGACCGTTCGCGTGACGGCACCGGCGGGGACGGACATCTCGTTCGATATCGGGGAGCGGGAGTGGCGCCGAGATACGGGGATCGTCCAGGAGCCGGGCACCTTTTCGAACCTCCCCGCGGGGGAGGTCTTCATGAGTCCACAGTCGGCGGATGGCACATACGTCGTGGACGGGACGATCCGCCCGCACGGGCTGCTCGATCCGGGGCAGACCGTTCGCGTCGCGGTCGAGGATGGCTATGCGGTGGACATCGACGATCCGGCCGTGGCGGAAGCCTTCGAGCGCGCCGAGGCGTCGGTGGGCCGCGACGCGTACAACGTGGCGGAACTCGGCGTCGGCGCGAACCTCGCCATCGCGGAGCTCGTGGGCTCCGTGCTCTTAGACGAGAAGGCGGGTGGAACGGTCCACATTGCCCTCGGCGACGACGCGAGCATCGGGGGCGAGACGAGCGCCCCGATCCACGCCGACGGCATCATCCGCGATCCAACCGTCTTCGTCGACGGAGAGGCGATCGACCTCCCCGCCCGTGACAGGGACTTTTAGCCCCTGGATCGCGTAGGGGCGGCTATGACAGGAGAGGGGATCGAGCGAGGGACGCGGCTCTCCGGGGCAGGCGTTACCGAGATCCCTGCCCCGCCTGTTCCCCCGAGACCGACCGCGTTCACGAGGTGCTCAAACCCGACGACGACGCTACCGTCCGCTGTCTGGGTTGCGAGCACGTTCACAAGGTCACTCTCGAGACGCCGACAACCCGTTCCATCCGGATCGTGGTGTCCACCGCAGACCAGTCCGAACGACTGAGCGTGGACGTGCCCGTCGAGGAGACGTTGCGCGTGGGCGAGGAGTTCGTTGCTGAGGCGGATGGCGGGCCCATCGGGGTGCGGATCACGAGCCTCGAGCTTGCGGCCGGCGAGCGGGTCGAAGCGGCGACCCCGCCGGAGCTTGGAACGATCTGGACACGGGCGGTCGATAACGTCGCCGTCTCCGCGACGGTCCATCCGGACGACGGCGAACGGGAGGCGACCCGGAGCGAAACCTACTATTTGCCTGGCGACGCCGAGCTCACCGTGGGCGAGGACGTACCACACGTCGACGAGCAAGTGCGGATCGAGGGGCTCATCCTGCGGGACGATGCGGTCGACTACGACCGACGCAAGCTCGATCGCCGCGACCGGACGGCACTCGCAAAGGACGTCAAACGCCTCTACGCCCGGCGGCACGGGCAGGACACCTGGAGATCTGCGTGGGGATGACCGCAGATCACCATCGCCGAGACGGCTCCGTCGAACCGCCCCACGACGCCGAGTACGCGAGCGCGCGCAACCGCATGGTGGATCGATTGGCGTCGGCGGGACGGATCGATCGATCGTCTACCGCACACGCGATGCGGACGGTGCCCCGCCACGCGTTCGTCCCCGAGCGCGAGCGCCGGGAGGCCTACGCCGATCGTCCGCTCGGGATCGGCGAGGGACAGACCATCAGTGCCCCCCACATGGTGGCGATCATGACGGACCTCCTGGCGCTCTCGTCCGGCGATCGGGTCCTCGAGATCGGGACGGGCTGTGGCTATCACGCCGCCGTCACGGCGGAGATCGTCGGCGCCGAGCACGTGTACTCGGTCGAGTACCACGAGAGCCTCGCTGAACGTGCGGCCGACGCGCTCGCGGGCTGTGGGTACGACGACATTTCCGTTCGCGTGGGTGACGGGAACGACGGGTGGCCGGAGCACGCCCCGTACGATGCGGCGTATCTCACGTGCGCCCCGGCGCAGCTCCCGCCGACGGTGATCGAGCAGGTCCCCGACGGATTCGTGGTCGGCCCGGAAGGTCGAACGCGCCAGGAGCTCGTCCGACTGCGCCGCGAGGGGGGAGAAACCGTCGAGCGGGAGACCCACGGTGGGGTCCGCTTCGTTCGCATGCGCGGCAGATGAGCCTCGCGAGTTCGTCCGAAGGCGGTCGATTCAAGGCGATGCTCTCCCTGTGACCGATATGGATCCCGCGGTGCTCCGGGACGACATGGTCGATAGCCTGGAGCACGAGTCGAAGGGGGTCATTCGGAGCGAGACCGTGAGCCTCGCGATGCGGACGGTTCCCCGCCACGAATTCGTGA
>CAZAYR010000240.1:0-2774 GCA_964489365.1 uncultured Salinarchaeum sp. | reverse complement strand
GGATCGGGACGCAGGCAGACGATCTCTGAGGCTCCGAGACGATCCTGCCTTGCAGGATGGACGCCGGTTACTCCACTGCCTCTACGCCGCTCGAGGACACCCGTCTGGACAGGACGAGCAGGATCGCCGCCCCGACGGCGAAAAAGACCACGAAACTCCGGAAGGCGTATTTGAATCCAAGCAGCCCGGCAATAAAGCCGGCATAAGCTGGGCCGAAACTCCCCGTCAACATATACACCGACCGCATCGCGCCGAGATCGCCGGCCTTCGTCGCCGACGGAAATCGAGCCATCAAATAGGCTTGCAAACTCGGGGGAAGTCCGCGGAAGCCAAACGCGTAGACCACCACCCCGGCGAGCGCAGGTCCAATCGTCGGGGCGACGATCAGGAGCACGAGACCGCCAGCCGCGATGAGCATGGCGCCCCCGGCCACAACCAATCGGGGGAATTGATCGCTGGTGAACCCCCCGATCGGCTTTGCCACCATCCCGGTCGCATACAGCAGCGCGAACGATCCGCTCGCGACCCCGAAGGACACATCGTGGATCTCGATGAGAAAGAGTGGCAAAAAGGTGCCCACCCCGGTCGAGGCGAACACGTACAGCGAGTAGACGACGAGGATCAACCGAAGCGCGGGATCGCCGAGCAACCGGCTTCCCGTTCCCCGCACATCGAGTTCGACGGACCACGTCATCGTAGTCTCCCGACTCAGCAGGTACAGCGCGACGAAGGTCGGGACGAGCGCGAGGAGGATCGGTACGAAGGCCATGCGCCACGTGGCCAGTGCGACGATGGCGATCGCGAAGCCAGCGGCGATGATACCGGACAAATCGCTGCCAATCATGTTGATCCCGATCGCGAGCCCACGCTTTCGGCGGAACATGTCGGTGAGGAGGGCCCGCGCCGCGGGGGCGTACATCCCGTTTCCGAAACCAAAGATCACGAGGCCCACCACGAAGATGGCGTAGGTCGGCGCCACGACGAGGAGGGCCGTTCCGAGGAACACGAGGCAGAGGCAGCCCAGCACGACGGCCGTCCGGGAGACGTCATCTGCCACCCGCCCGCTGGGATATTCCATGCTCGCTGAGACGATCCGTTCGGCCGTAATCGCCAACCCCGCGAGGAACGCCGTGATCGCGAGCGTGTCGATGATTTCCGGGAGGAGCGGCGGGAGCAAGCGCCGTGTCAGGGACACGAAGAGCCACGCCGACAAGAGGACGAGAAACACTCTCCCGGTGTGGCCCGTAAAGAGCCGCTCGTCGTCATCGTAGGCGTACACCATTCAGTTAGCTAGCGGGACGTTGGAATTGAAGGTTAATGCTATCGAGGTTCGTTCCGGAGGGGTTGACGAGCGGCTCCCTCACCGGGGAATGGCGAGATCGGGGGCGTCGTTCGTCGACTGCCTCGCGTCGGGATAATACTTCTCGATGAACTCGACGGTGATCGCCGCTTGTCTGCCCATCTCGGTGCCCTCGCGTGCACCCATCCGACGATAGCCGTGTCGTGGGAGCCGGACATTGCCCGTCTTGACGTACAGGGGCGCGGCGATGCGGACCATCTCCGGCGCTTCGTACGTCCGGACGAACTGACCGGACGCCGGGGGGTTGTCGGCGTGGATATCCAACGGCACATCGACCGCCTCTCGCAGCGCGGCGATCATGGGCAGCTCCAGATCACGTTGCGGGTTGATCGTATCTGCTCCCAGGTCCTCCAACAGCTTACACCCGAGCGGATTGCAGTATCCCATCACGGCCGACCCCTTCAAAACGAGATCCTCCGGCAGGTCGCCGCGCTCGCGCATCTCGTCGAGGAGGAGCAAGAGCCCTTCATCGTAGACCATGATTCCGCGACACCCGTGCTCGACAGCCCGGTGAACGTCCTCGACGGCACGGACGATCTGCTCCATGCCCCGCAGGCGATATCCCACGACGTGCGCCCAGATCGTATCACCGAGGACCTGCGCGCCCGTGTCGAAATAGGCCCGCGGGCCGACCCCCATCAACGCCTCGACCTGGTGGTCCTTACACAGCGCCAGGTATTCCTCCAGTTCCTGGTCCGTCAACCGGAAGATGCCGAAAGTCATGTCCACTCGATTGATCCGGATGTCATGGCGTTCGGCCGTTTCGAGCAGGGCCTCCAGGCCCGTCACGGTGTTCATCGTCGGCACTTCGATGCGGTAATTCGCGCCATCGGGGAAGGTAGCCGGCGAGGTGGGCAGATCGAAGCGATCCCGGTCCGGGTATTCCAGATCGGCCAATACCTCGCGAGTCTCGGCTCTGCGATCGCGGCTCATCGTCCTGACAGGCACTACTCGGTAGCAAAAACATTTCGGAGTCGGTGATCGACTACAGCAGGAACTCCTGTCCCCCCTCCAGGACGACTTCGCCGTCCAGTTCGAGGGTGGTGTCGGCCAGCATGATGTCGAAATGAATCGGACATGGGACGTCCCCCCCCAGAAAACCCTCGCTATTCCCGATGCCGAAGTGGACGTTGCCGTAGCGTCCGTGAGACTCGATGAACCGGTCGTTGAATTCGGGGACTTCGGGATTCATGCCGACGGCGAGCTGGGCGATGTTGTAGATCGAGTCGACGTCATACCGATCCCACATTCGTTGAATTTGGCGCGCTTCTTTGCCACCATCGAGCGCGGTCACGGCGCCATCCTCGATCTCCATGATCACCTCGTCCTGGAGTTCGCCGATGCCGTAATCCGGAATCGTCCCGGTGGCCACGATCGTCCCCTCGGTTGAGCCCTCGACCGGTGAGGTATTCGC
>CAZAYR010000239.1:0-2775 GCA_964489365.1 uncultured Salinarchaeum sp. | reverse complement strand
CGGGTCGAGCGCAAGGAGATCGGCCGCACCTATCGGTACGTCTCCCAGGAGCTCGGCCTCGAGATGAAGCCCGTCGACCCGACCAAGTACGTCCCCCGGTTCGCCTCGGAGCTGACCCTCTCCGAGGAGGTCCAGGCCAAGGCCAACGAGATCATCGAGACGACCGCCGAAAAGGGCCTGCTCTCCGGGAAGTCGCCCACCGGCTACGCGGCCGCCGCGATCTACGCAGCCTCGCTGTTGTGCAACGAGAAGAAGACCCAGCGCGAGGTCGCCGACGTCGCCCAGGTGACCGAGGTCACGATCCGGAACCGCTACCAGGAACAGATCGAGGCGATGGGGATCCACAGCTGACCGTCGACCGAGGCAAGGTTCAAGCGGGCGCGCGCCCGCATTTCCCGTATGCGGCTCGACGAGCTCCTCGAGGAATTCGAGCGTGACGAGGCGGCCGAGCGCCGCCAGCTCGCCAAGGAGCGCTCCTACGAGATTACCGAGTACCTCGAGGACGTCGAGCAGCGCTTCGAGTCGGTGACCAGCGGCGACAGCCTCTTCGGGAGCACGGCGCCGTCCGTCTTCGTCGGCCATCACAGCTATCCCGAGGTCCCCGCCGGCGTCCTCTCGCCGGTCGGCAACGAGGACCAAGCGGAGGCGTTCGTGACTGATAGCTCCTGGTACGAGCAGGATCTCGGGATCTCGGACGTGTTCCGGCGACGGACGGCGCTGTTGAACGCCAACCGCCGGATGGACGTCCGCTCGGTCGCGCGCAAGCCCGACCGGCTCCCGAACGTGCACGACGAATGGGACGGGTTCGTCGGCACCCAGCGGGAGGTCGCGATCGCCGAACGGCCCGTCGACGTGGAGATCGGTCTCGCCGAGACGCCGGCCTTCGACGTCACCGTCGACGAGGTCGCTGATCCGACGGGGCCCTGGGCGCGGGCCGAATCCGCCGGGCTCGCGGAGAACCCGAAGGTTCCCCGGGCCGTCGAGAAGACGCTCTCCGACGATGACTGGCGCGCCCAGGGCGCGATGACCTACCTTTACGAGCGGGGCTTCGACGTCTATGACATCCACCGGATCCTCTCGGCGGGCGCACTCGGGCAGGCTCGGGAACGCCGACTCGTCCCGACCCGGTGGTCGATCACGGCCGTCGACGATACGGTGAGCAAATACCTCCGCGGCCAGCTCCGCAACGCCGCGAGCCTCGATCAGGTCGAGGTCTACTCGAACACCTTCATGGGCAACGCCTACTGGGTGATTTTCGCGCCCGGCCAGTGGGAATTCGAGCTCGTCGAGTTCAAGGGCGCGGGTAGCATCTGGAATCCCGATCCCGAGGGGAGCCTCTGGATCGGGGCCGATTACGAGGGCTTCGAGGGCCGGACGGGCTACGTCGGGGCGACCGCCGGGGCCTACTACGCGACGCGACTGGCGGCCCTCGAGCATCTCCGGGAGCGCGACCGACAGGCAAAGGTGCTCGTGTTGCGGCACGTCTCCGACGATTACTGGGGCCCCGTCGGGGTCTGGCAGGTCCGCGAAAGCGTCCGCAATGCCTTCGCCGACGAGCCCGGGATCGCCGAGACGTTCCCGAAAGCCGTGGCGAAGGTCGTCGAGCAGCTCCCCGTCTCGATGCACACGCTTCGTCGAAACTCGGAGCTCGCGAGCGGCGTGCAGGTCACGCTTGGTGACTTCGCGCCGTAGCTGGTGGGGCGGCGGGTTGGCGACAAGGGCCTTCTCAGCGAAGATGAGCGGACGACGCGCACAATGAATCGGAGGGAGGAATCGGGTGCGTACGTGGCAGCCCTCCGGTCTTGTCTCGGGGGAGCGTGAAGGAGGACCCCCAGGGCGGTCTCGGCGCCCGGCGGAAAAAATCCCCCGACATTGCCTACCATTGTCAGGCAGATCGAGAAAAACGTTGGTAGTTTGCCCCCTCGTTTCAGCGCTCAAATCCTCATGATTCCCCATGAGCGATGCTCGTGTGTCCAGAAACAGTTAAATGCGGCCTGGCCAAGAATCACGTACGGAGTTGCCGATGGGCCAGGGAGCTAGCGGCAGAGCGGTTCACGCACGATTAATGATGGCTCCGTCGGCAACGGTGAACCAGACACCAATCCCAAAATGAACACAATCAACAGACGATCAGCCATCGTGGCGCTCGGTGGCACGCTCGCGGTTTCGCTGGCCGGATGTACAGGCGACGACGATGGTGACGATGGCGACGACGGCGATGATGGCGACGGGGGCGACCCGGTCGACCGCGCCAACACGTTCCTCTCGGACAACGATGCCAGCAACTACGACGGCTCACTCGCCGACGAGACGGGCTCCGACGAGGTGACGGTGGACGGCGGCGCCGGCGGCGGGACGGCGTTCGGTCCGGCGGGCGTTCGGGTCGACTCCGGGACGACGGTCGTCTGGGAGTGGACCGGCGAAGGCGGGAACCACAACGTCGTCCCGACGGGGGATACGGACTTCGAGGATTTCGGCCAGTCCGAAACCACCGACGAAGAGGGCCACACGGTCGAGTACACCTTCGAGGAGGCCGGCGTCGCGATGTACATCTGCGAACCGCACGCGGCCCAGGGCATGTACGGGGCGGTGGCCGTCGAATGATCGGGGTCCGATGCGGAGCGGGGCCGTAACCATGAGCGGGTGCGGCCACGATAGTTGTGGCTGCCAGTCGGGTACACCCACGGGTGAGAGTGGCACGCAAGTCCTCGAGCAACTCGAGAACGAGACAGGCTTCCACCCGATGGGCGAGGACTGGGAGTCCCAGATGCGGGA
>CAZAYR010000238.1:0-2782 GCA_964489365.1 uncultured Salinarchaeum sp. | reverse complement strand
CACGGAGTCCGCGTATTCGACGACGGCCTCGGGATCGTCGGTGTCGAGCGTGGTGACGCCGTCGGCGAGCGCCGCGATACCGGGGTTGCGGTTGCCCGCACAGGCGTACAGCCGCAGGTCCCCGCCCGCGTCACGGTCGAGGGAGCCCCGCAGGGCGTGCCCGATGGCGTGCTCCCGTCCGCCCCCGCCGACCAACAGCACCGTCTCGCTCATGTCCCAGCACCCGCCCGGCCGGCGCCTAAACGTTACCCTTCCCGCGGAACCACCGCGTTGTTATCCCTGCGGGCCGTGGCACCGCCATGGCATCGCCCCTCGACCGCAACCGCTTGGACGAGGAACCGAGTCCGTATCTCGAACAGCACGCCGACAACCCGGTGCACTGGCAACCCTGGGACCAGCGGGCGCTCGATGGGGCGAAGGAACGCGACCTCCCGATCTTCTGTTCGATCGGGTACGCGGCGTGTCACTGGTGTCACGTCATGGAGGAGGAGAGTTTCGAGGACGAGGCGGTCGCAGCACGCCTCAACGAGGACTTCGTGCCGATCAAGGTCGATCGGGAGGAACGACCCGACGTCGACCGCATTTACCAGACGATCTGCCAGCTGGTCACGGGCAACGGGGGCTGGCCGCTCTCCGTGTTTCTCACCCCCGACGGCCGCCCGTTCTACGTGGGGACCTACTTCCCGCCAACGGCCCGCCAGGGTCGGCCGGGCTTTCCCGACGTCCTCGAGCGCCTGGCCGAGGGATGGCGCACCGATCGCGAGGCGATCGAGGAACGGGCCGATCGATGGCAGGAGGCCATCCGGGACGAGGTCGAGGTCACGCCACAGCCGCCCGAGGACGAGACGGAGGCATCGACGTTCGAGGAGGTCGCCCGGAGCGCCCTTCGGAGCTTCGACCGGGCCTTCGGCGGCTTCGGCGAAAACGGCCCCAAGTTTCCTCAACCCCAGCGGATCGAGCTGCTGCTCCGGGCCGGGCAAACCGTCGACGACCCGGAGTTCGCGGAAGCGGCGACCGCGACGTTGGACGCGATGGGCCACGGCGGCATCTACGATCACCTCGGCGGCGGGTTCCATCGCTACGCCACGGACCGTGAGTGGCAGGTTCCCCATTTCGAGAAGATGCTCTATGACAACGCGGAGCTCCCGCGCGTCTACACGGAGGCCTACCGCGCCACGAGGCAGGAGCGCTATCGCGATATCGTCGAAGGCACGCTTTCGTTCGCCCGTCGCGAGCTCCGCCATCCGGACGGCGGCTTCTACAGCACCCTTGATGCCCAAAGCGAGGGGCGGGAGGGGGCATTTTACGTCTGGACGCCGGATGACGTCCGCGAGGCCGTCGAGGACCAACGGCTCGCCGAGCTGCTCTGCGAACGCTTCGGTATCACTGATGGCGGCAACTTCGAACACGGGACGACCGTCCTCCATCACGCCCGGAGCATCGATGCCCTCGCCGACGAGTACGAACGCACGCCCGAAGCAATCTCGGCCGCGCTCGATCGCGGCCGAGACGCCCTGTTCGAGGCCCGGGCGGCTCGTCCACGGCCCGCCCGGGACGAGAAGGTCCTGACGGCCTGGAACGGGCTCATGATCTCCGCGTACGCCGAGGCGGGTCTGACCTTCGATCCCTCGTGGCTCGACGAGGCCTGGGCCGCGCTGACGTTCGTGCGGGAGCATCTCTGGGACGGGGATGACGGCCGGCTCTACCGACGGTTCAAGGACGACGACGTCGCCGTCCCCGGCTACCTCGACGATTACGCCTACCTCGCCCGGGGCGCACTGGACAGCTATCAAGCCACGGGGATATTCGAATGGCTGGCCTTCGCGGTCGAACTCGCTGACACCATGGTCGCGGAGTTTCACGACCCGGATCAGCCGACCCTCTATTACACCCAACAAAGCGGCGAGTCCCTCGTGAGCCGACCGCAGGACCCCACCGATCAGTCCACCCCGTCGAGCCTCGCGGTCGGCCTGGACGTGCTCGCGGCGCTCGACCCGTTCGTCCCCGACCGGGGGTTCGGCGAGATCGCCCGGGAGGTGGTTGGGGCGTACGAGGGGCGGATCGCGGGGGCACCCCTCCAGCACGTCGGGCTGGCGATCGTCGCCGACCGCATCCGGACCGGGCACCTGGAGTGGACCATCGTCGCCGACACGCTCCCGACGGAGTGGCGGGACGCGATCGGGGCCAGGTCCGCGCCCGACCGGCTCGCGAACCGCCGGCCACCGGATCAGGCGACCCTCGAGACGTGGCTCGATCGTCTGGATATCGACGAGGTCCCGCCCATCTGGGCCGATCGCACCCAGCGGGACGGTGGGCCCACGGCCTACATTTGCCGAGAGTTCACGTGTTCCCCGCCGCGGACGGATCCCGCGGAGAGCGCGGAGTGGCTCGACCAGCTGGCCTCCACTTAATGTTCGAACGTTCCCGCGCTGAGGTAGCGCTCGCCGCTATCCGGAAAGATCGTCACGACGAGCGGGCATTCCGCGGGCGGCAGCCCGCCATCGGCCTGGAGTGATCCGACCGGGCGGTCCGGTCCGCAATCGAGCGCCGGATCGGCGATCCGCTCGGCGACGCGGCGCGCGGCCACCATCGCGGCCCCGCTGGACTGTCCCGCGAGCACCCCGGCCGCCCGGGCCAGCCGACGACATTCGGCCTCCGCGTCCTGCAGCGTGACGGTCTCGACATCGTCGATGAGCCCCAGATCGGTCAGGTCGCTGATGAAGCCGGGCCCCATCCCCTGGAACTCGTCCTCGCCCGCCTCGCCCGTCGAAATCACGGCATT
>CAZAYR010000237.1:0-2807 GCA_964489365.1 uncultured Salinarchaeum sp. | reverse complement strand
ACGCCGTCCGGGCGCGGCTTCGGTCCGACAGGCCAACCTCCCGCAATGCTCGTGCCCCGAGCACGCCGGCGTTCGCCGGGACGTCGACACCCTGACGCCGGAGGGCACGGACGAACCCGACGACCTCCGTCCGCACGTGCTCGTCGACCGGACGGGGATCGTCGCCGGCCATCATCCCTCCGCGGTGGCGCGTTCGGCCGTCTCGAGGAGCTCCGCGAGCAACGCGTCGTCGACGCGTTCGACGTCCTCGACCTCCTTTAACACGCAGCCGATGGTGTTGCGGATCGTCTCGCGCGAGAGGCTCGTCGGGGCGTCACCCTCCGCCCCGTTCCGGAGCTCGCGGACCGCCCGGGCCCAGTCGATGGTCTCGGCCGCGCCCGGCGGCTTGCGCAACGGTTCCTCCCGCAGCCGGGCCGTCATGGCGCACAGCTCTGACGCGACGACGCCGTCGAGTTCGGGGACCTTCCGCCGGAGGATGGCGGTTTCCTTCTCGAAGGAGGGTGGCGCCACGTGCAGGTACAGACACCGCCGCTTGAGCGCATCGCTCAGCGCCCGCGTGCGGTTCGACGTGATCACGACGATGGGCGGCATGTCGGCGCGGATCGTGCCGAGCTCGGGAATCGACACCTGGAAGTCGGAAAGCACCTCCAACAGGAGCGATTCGAACTCCTCGTCGGCGCGATCGACCTCGTCGACCAGCAGGACGGGTGGCTCTGGTGCGTCCCCACGAAGCGACCGGAGCAGGGGGCGTTCGAGCAAGTACTCCTCGTCGAAGACCGACGAGGGATCCTCGTCTTGCGTGGCGAGCATTTGTTTGGTGTAGTTCCATTCGTAGATGGCATGCTCGGCGGTGAGGCCCTCGTAGCATTGCAACCGAATCAGCTCCGAGCCGAACCCGGTTGCCAGCACCTTGGCCAGTTCCGTCTTTCCCGCGCCCGGCTCGCCCTCGACGAGCAGCGGTTTGCCCAGACGCAACGCGAGCAAGACGGTTGTGACGATCTCGTCCTCGGCCACGTAGTCGGCGTCCTCGAAGGCCGCGCGGACCTCCGCCTCGGTCACCCCGGGGAACGCCGTCGCCCGCTCGTCGGCCATGGATTGACTCATGTCAGGATAGGTCCTCGCACTCGTATCCGTATTTCGATCAGTACCCCCGAAGGCCCGATCAGTCCGCCGCCGGGGCCGGGACGCGATCCGTCGCTTCTTCGAGCGCCCGCTGGGTATACACCTCGAGGAGCTGGGCCCGGAACTCGGCGGACGCCTGGAGGTCGTCCATCATCAACGCGGTATCCAGGTCCTCGGTCGCGCGGGCGGCCGCCGCCTCGATGGCGTTCTCGGTGAGTCTCTCGCCGGTCAGCGCGTCCTCGACCGGCTCGAGCCGGACGCCCCGGTCCATCACGCCGCTCGCGGCGAGTCGGGCGGTCTCGACGGTCCCGTCGTCCATCGAGAGCAGCGCGGCCACGCCGACCATGGCGTATCCGGAAGAGGGGCTCGGCTTCTTCGCGTACGTGCCGATCGACCCCGACGCCGAGGGGATCTCGACCCGCGTCACCAGCTCGTCCGGGGCGATATCGGTCGCGTACATGCCAAAGAAGAAGTCCTCGGCGGGCACCGACCGCTCCCCGTCCGGACCTTGGACCACGAGGGTCGCCTCGGAGGCAAGCGCGGCGCCTGGCAGATCCGAGGCCGGGTCGGCATGGGCGAGATTGCCCCCGACGGTCCCGCGGTTGCGGACCTGCCGGTCCCCGACCTTCTCGACCGCCGCGGTAAATGCCGGCGCGTGTGCCTGCGCTGCGTCCGCGTTGACCACGTCGCTATACCGGGTCATCGCGCCGATCGAGAGGGTATCACCGTCGACGACGATGCCCTCGAGCGCCTCGACACCGCCGAGGTCGATGAGCACGTCCGGGTTCGAGAGGCCGGTCTTCATCGCGGGGAGCAGGCTGTGTCCGCCCGCCAGCAGCTCGGTCTCGGCATCCGCGTGCTCCGCGCGGAGCTCGATCGCCTCCTCGATCGAACTGGCCCGATAGTACTCGAACTCGCCGGGGTACATCACACATCACCCCCGTGTGCACCGGAGGTGCCAGCATCGTCGACGGTTCCCCCGTCGGCGACCGCGCGATCCCGCGTCGCTTGCCAGATCCGCTCGGGCGTTACCGGCATCTCCAGGTGGTCGACATCGAAGGGTGCGAGCGCGTCCGCGATCGCGTTGACGACCGCCGGCGGGGCCGCGATCGTCCCCGCCTCCCCGACGCCCTTGACGCCCAATGGATTGTGCGGGCACGGCGTCACCGTCTCGTCGGTCTCCATCTCCGGGATGTGCATCGCCTTCGGCACGGTGTAGTCCTGGAGGCTCCCCGTCACCAGCGTCCCGTTGTCGTCGTATTCGGCACCCTCGTAGAGCGCCTGGCCGAGCCCCTGGGCGATCCCGCCGTGGATCTGGCCCTCGACGATCTTGGGGTTGAGCTGGTTGCCGACGTCGTCGACGGCGACGTACCGATCGAAGGCGATCTCGCCCGACTCGGGATCGACTTCCACGATGACCACGTGTGTCCCGAACGGGAACACGAAGTTCGGTGGCTCGTACATCGAGTTGGCGTCCAGGCCCGGCTCCATGTCCTCCGGGAGGGCCTCGGGATCCTCGGCGAGCTCGGCAACCTCCCGGATCGACATCGACCGGCTCGGTGCGCCGGCGACGAAGAATCCGCCGTCCTCGAACTCCAGGTCGGCCGGATCGGCCTCGAGTCGGTGGCCCGCGATCTCGCGGGCCTTGTCGACGACCTCCTCGGCACTCTCGACCACGGCGCTTC
>CAZAYR010000236.1:0-2810 GCA_964489365.1 uncultured Salinarchaeum sp. | reverse complement strand
GTCGGTCGACGTCGAGTTCACTCGCGATCTGGGTGTTGGGGATCTCTATCCCCCCGGAAACCACGCGCCCCCCCGTATTGACCGAGAATCCGCGCTCGAGCAGAAGCCGGACCACCGCCTGTTGGCTCGGCGATCCCTCGAACTTGTCCATGATCTGTTCGAACTGGAGCCCCACGTCACCCACCTCCACGCGGACGGAGCGGGCATGCATCACAGGCGGCACGACAGACAGATTCGTTCATCAGCGGGCGATTCTGTCCGGTGGTCCAAAATAGTACCGTATCCGGACACCTCTCGCCGTCGCCTTGTCCCCACTTCCTGCTGGAGGCTGGACTGGTCGCCTAGAGTTCGCCCTTCGTGCTCGGGACGTCCTGTCGGGTGACGGCCGTGGCGTCGTCCAGTGCCCGCGCGAACGCCTTGAACAGCGCCTCGATTTCGTGGTGCGCATTCTCGCCAGTCACGCGAGCGTGGAGGGTGAGCCCGGCGTTCTGGGCAAACGAGCGCAGGAAGTGGCGGGCAAGGATACTCGTGAATTCGCCGACACGCTCCTGGCTGAACGCCCCGTCGAACACGAAGTACGGCCGCCCGCTCACGTCGAGCACGACCCCGGCAGCGGCTTCGTCCATGGGAACCTGCCTGTCGGCGAAGCGTTCGATGCCGCGCTTCTCGCCGAGCGCCTCGCCGATGGCCGTTCCGAGGACGATCCCGACGTCTTCGACGGTGTGGTGGTCGTCGACACCGAGGTCGCCATCGGCTCGGACGGTTAGATCGAACGCCCCGTGGCGGGCGAACGAGGTGAGCATGTGGTCGAAGAACTCGATACCCGTCTCGACCGTCGACTCCCCGTCCCCATCGAGGCCGAGCGTCACCTCGACGTCCGTTTCCGTCGTCTCGCGCGCCACGGCCGCGCTTCGGTCGCTCATGCGCATCAGAAGTAGGGGGGACTACAAGGTCGTTGTGCTCGATTCTCCGTCTCGATCGCCTCGGATCGTCACTGATCCAGCGCTGCTCTCGCCTCGGCGAGGGTAAACGACCCCTCGTAGAGTGCCGTCCCGACGACGACCGCGGCTGCTCCAGCCTCACGTAACGCTCGTACATCTTCGACGGTGGCGACCCCGCCGCTCGCAATCACGGGGATGGCCACCTCGTCGGCGACTCGCCGGACTGCGTCGTTGTCCACCCCGGCCAACTGCCCTTCGACATCGACGTCGGTGAAGAGAATGGCTGTTGCCCCGAGGTCCGCATAGCGACTCGCGGCCTCGCTAGGATCGAGTCCTGTCCCTTCCGTCCAGCCTTCGACAACGACCTCGCCATCTTTTGCATCGAGGCTCACGATGACTCCGTCCGGATAGTCCGCAGCGATGTCGGCAACGAGCGACGGATTGTCCACTGCCGCGGTCCCGAGGATCACCCGGTCCACGCCACGATCGAGGAGGGACGTCGCGTCGTCGTGTGTTCGGATTCCGCCCCCGAGCTGGACGGTTACGTCTACCGCGTCGACGACCGCGCCGATCGCCTCCGCGTTGGCACGCTCGCCCTCGAAGGCCCCATCGAGGTCGATCAGGTGGAGTGTCTCCGCTCCTTCTTCGACCCATCGTCTGGCGGCGTCGACGGGATCCCCGTATGTTGTGCCCGTTCCCCGCTCGCCCCCGACGAGCTGTACGACCTGCCCGTCTTGTACGTCGACGGCTGGGATGACCTCGAAATCCCCAAACATGGAGACGGTTTCTCCCCGCCGGGCTAAAGCCCACCCGTTTGCCACGTTGAATAGGTTACGTGTATGTTACCAGATAGCTCAAAATAGCCTTCCACAATATTTTGAACCCGGGGGCGTGTATATCTATACATGGTGGTCTCGCTTTTCCTTCTCGTTGGGCTCTTCGTCGCGGGGTTCGTCGGATTCAATATCGGCGGCTCCTCGACGGGTGTTGCATTCGGGCCCGCGGTCGGGAGCGGGACAGTTTCGAAGGTTGGCGCGGCCGCCCTCATGACGATCTTTGCCTTCCTGGGCGGGTGGACGATCGGGCGGCGGGTCGTCGAAACCCTGGGCGGTCGGATCGTGCCCAGTGGGGCGTTCAATCCCGAGACGACGATCATCGTCTTGTTCTTCATCGGCTTCGCGCTTCTCATCTCAAACATCTTCGGCGTCCCTGCGTCGACCTCCATGACCGCGGTCGGGGCGATCGGCGGGTTAGGGCTGGCCACCGGCCAGCTCGACTGGGCGGTCATGCGGGAGATCATCTCGTGGTGGATCGTTGCGCCTATCGTGGCATTCTGGGTCAGCGGCGTGATCGGACGGTACGTCTACCCGCGGCTCGTTGACTGGTTCGCGGTTGCCACGACCGAAGGATCACTCCTCGTCCTCGATCGCTCTGCGCCGATCTCCCGTCCGAGACTCGGTCCGAATACCACGCTCCGGGAATTCCTCGGCACGGTTCTCGTCATCGGCATCGGCTGTTACATGGCGTTCAGCGCGGGCGCCTCGAACGTCGCCAACGCGGTCGCACCGCTGGTCGGCAACGAGACGCTCACGATGGATCAGGGGATCCTGCTCGCCGGCGCATCGATCGGGCTCGGGGCATTCACGATCGCCCGACGGACCCTCGACACGATGGGGAACGACCTGACCCAACTCCCGCTCGTCGCGGCACTGGTCGTCGCGACCGTGTCCGCAACGCTCGTGACGTTCCTCTCCTGGCTCGACATCCCGGCGAGCTTCGTGGTCATCGCCACGATGAGCATCGTCGGCCTCGGGTGGGGGCGGGCCACCCGGACCGCGACGGTCTCGGACACCGTCTCGGGGGAGCGCG
>CAZAYR010000235.1:0-2818 GCA_964489365.1 uncultured Salinarchaeum sp. | reverse complement strand
TCCTCGTGGCCGTAGTACTTGAACTGCCAGTAGGCGAACAGCGCGAACCAGTTGGCGATCCAGCCATCGCCGTAGAAGACGATGGTCGAGTCCTCGGTGATCCCCGCGTTCCCGACTGTTTCCTCGAAATCGGCCTTGTTCAGGATGTCGCGCTCGACGGGGTCAGAGAGGTCCTCGTCCCATCGGAACCCGACGGCGCCGGGGATGTGCCCCTCGTCGTATCGCGAGGGGAAGTCGCTGTCCGGCGATTCGGGGCTGTTCACCTCGAGCAGCCGGAGGTCCGGGTCATCCGATTGGAACTCGTCGAGGCGCTCCTCGACCCAGTCAGCCGATACTAACGCGTCCGCGTTCGCATACTCGCTCATGTTCGTACCTCTCCCGTGAATCGACGACCCGGCCCAATAGTCGCTTTCCCCCCGGCAGAACCCGCCAGCCCCGCGAACACACGGTAAACCTTGCCTCCACCTCGGACGCTCGCGGGGACCACCGCGGCGGCGACAGCCGGCGACGGCGGCCCGCCCGGGGTGGTGACGACGACCGGGATCGGTCAGTCCCGGTAATCGTTGCCCGTAGGTTCGACGCGTATCCGTTCGGTCCGCGGGTGGCCCCCGTGGGCCAGCATCGAGAGCAGTTCGAGGAGGACGACGAGGACCAGTGGGCCGGCGACGATACCGACCGGACCGAGGCTGAGCAGTCCGCCCGTAAAGCCGACGAAGTAGAGACTCGCCGGGAGGAGACGGGTGTGCTTCGACAGCCGTGGTCGGAGGACCGCGTCGGGGAGGACCCCCACGAAGACGAGCCCGACGACCAGGACGGTGGCGCCCCCGACGATGTCGCCGGCGACCATGTCGCTGATCGCCAGCCCGACGATGACGACGCTCGGTCCGACAACCGGCAGAAACTGCAAGACCCCCGCCAACACCGCCAGGGTGACCGGAAACGGCGTTCCCAGGGCCAGGAAGACGACCAGGGCGATGGCGAACGTACCGATCGAAGTGGCGGCCTGGATGACATAGAGGGAGAACAGCGTCTCCCGCACTCGAACGTGCAGCGCCCTCGCGACGTCGTGGTATTCCACGGGGACGGGGGCCAGCAGGGCCCGATGAAGGCGGTCGCCTTCGAAGAGTAACGCGAAGACGATGAACCCGAAGACCACGAGCTTCGCCGCCAGTACGGGCATCTCGCTGGCGATGGCCACCGCGACCGCGGTCAACCGACTGGCGACGAACGCGGTCACGTCGCTCCCATCGATGAGGTACGTGAACTCGCCGACCGAGAGGGTCACCGAGTCGGGCAGCGAACGGATGAACGCCAGTGCCGATCGTCGTCTGACATAGAGGATCGCCGCGATGGGGACGAACACGACCAGTCCGAACACGAACGCCGCCACGGTCGAGCCGGCGGCGGCCCACCATCTCGGCAGCCCTCGTCGCTCTTGCCAGGCGGTCAACGGCACGAGCACGTACGCGACGGTGATGGCGAAGAAGATGGTCCCGAGGAGCCCCCGAAGGATGAGTACCGTGACGGCCGTGACGGCAGCGAGCGCCAGGGCCAGGACGACCCGGCGGTTGAACCGCATGCCAGATGCCGGCGACGGCCGCGGACTAAGTGTTATCGGGCCCGCGGCCGCCCTCCCCCCATCCGCTACGACGATCAAGGGGGTCTAGGTTTAAGAGCGCTCCCCGGCGTTGGTCCCAGCATGGAGTACGAGCTCGCGGTCGAGGGCGCGCCGGCGACCGTACCCGGCGGTACCGGCATCCTGCTTCTCCACCCGAGCACCGGCGAGACGGATCGCATCGACACCGACTTTCTGAAACTCGATACGGACGTGTTCCTCGTCATCTCGACGCGGACGACCGCCCGCGAGGTGCAGCAAAAGCTCGAACACTACGGGGTCGACCAGGACAAGGCCGTTATCCTCGACACGCTATCGGTCGAACGCGGCTATTCACGTCGGAGCGCGGAAAACATCCATTACGTCTCGGCCCCGGACGACCTCGCCGGCATCATCGCCCAGACCGAGGCGTTCTTCGAATCGACCAGCGGCAAACGTCGGGTCAGCGTCGACTCGATCACCGAACTGGCCTATTATGCCGACGAGGCGAGCGCTCGGGAGGCGACCGGACGCCTCCTCGAACTCATCCGCGCCAACGATGCCGTCGGGCTCTTTCATCTCTCGCCCGAAGTCCACGCCGACCAGGACGTGGCCGACTACGAAGCGTTGTTCGACGGGAGTATCGAACTCACTCCCGACGGATCGATCACCGCGCGGTTCTGAGCCGATCGATCAGGCCCGATCGCCCGGTTCTCGGTCGCCGAGGGTGGTCGGGACCTCGATGACGTACCGGCCGTCTTCTTCGAGGGCGATGATGTACTCCTGGCGGTCGTACAGTTCCATCAGGTTCAACTCGTACTCGCCGGGTTCGACGATCTTGATGCTCTCGAACTGGTCGTCGAGCTCCTGCCTGAGTGCGTCCAGATCGGGACGCGCCTGGTCGGGCTCCGCCGCGGGGCGGGCATCGGCGGCGATGTCCTCGAGGATCGCCGCCCGGTCGTCCACTGGCGGGAGTTCGTCGCGACTCACGACGGCCCGGCGGGCCGACGCTTGGGCGACGTCCTCGGGGGGCTTCCCGCCGGCGCCCGGGCGTTCGGCATCCGGAGCCTGATTGGCTGTCCGGTCGAGGACGTCCTCGTCCGCGTCGGGTCCTCGGCCGGCGGGGAGGAACTGGAACTTGTTTCCACCGCAGTCCGGACATCCGCCGAGCATCGCCTTCGACCCGTCGGGGAACGTCCGGCGGCAGCCGGTACACTGGTGGGG
>CAZAYR010000234.1:0-2836 GCA_964489365.1 uncultured Salinarchaeum sp. | reverse complement strand
GAACGTCGCGATCATGGGATGACCCGCGGGACGGGGAACCAGTCGTGGACCGGCCGGAAGAGCGGGGTCTCCAACCAGAGCTCGAAGACCACGAGCGCGCCGAGGGTGAACGCGAACAAGACCACCGCGTTCCGCCGCGAGACGGCCATGACTCGAATATACAGCCCGAGGAACAGCAGCGTCGACCAGAAGAGGCCGATCAGCCAGAACGCCCCGAGGTAGAGGACGAGCAGCCCGGCGATGACCGGCCGGTAGGAGAGGGTGCGGTCGGTGAACGGCGGCGAGTAGACCTTTTCACCGGGGGGGGCCATGACGTCTTCGACCTCGCGGTCGGTCACCTCACCGAGTCGTTCGGCGATTTCGCCGTCACCGGACTCCGGGTGGAAATACTCCCGAAACACCACGACCGCCCCGAAGCCGATCGTCAGGCCCGCCGCTGCCATCGGCAGCCACCGGGCGGCCGGCGGGTAGGCGAACGAACCAGCGAACATCACGGCAGCCAGCGCGATCAGGCCAGCGACGAGCGTGAGCTCTTCCCGGTGCATGCCTACGCGAATCGGTCCAGTTCGGTGGGACCCCGACCCGAAAGGCCTGCGGTCACCACCGAGCCCTCCTGGTCACTCGGTGTCCCTTCTACCATCGGCGTGGCGTGAGTAGACATCGGTGCGGTTTGAACGGGGCGATCGTTGATCGGTACGGCAGGCGTCGCCGAAATCAGCCTCGGAGGGCGTCGATGTCGATCTCCTCTCGGAGGGTTTGAACGTTCCCCTCCAACATTTCCCGGTGTTCGTCGGGATCGGAGATGGGTCCACCGACGTTACCGGAGTCCTCCTCCCACTGGGCGAACGCGTCGGTCTCCTGGGCATCGACCATCGCGTCGAAGACGGTCTGGACGCGGTCATCCGGGGTGTCCGGGGGGTAGTAGTAGCCGGCCCGGATGATCCCCAACAGGTCGAAGGGTTCGTACCCCGCCTGCCCGAGCGACAACGTCTCGGGGTCGATGTGATCCTCGGGGTCGAAGAGCAGCGACGGCCGGTCCGCGACCGCCCCGAGCAGCTCGAGCTGGCCGAGGAAGCCGGTCCCGGCGACGGCCGAATCGGTGGCGATCCCGGCGGGGACCTCCCCGGCAACGACGGCCTCGGCAAGCGGCCCGGAGCCATCGTACTGCACGAGTCGGTCGTACTGGAGGTCCCCTCGGTCGTTCGCGATCATCGCGATGGCCGTCATGGCCCCGCCCTCGTCACCGGCCCCGAAGACCTCGAGATCACCGTTTCGATACCGATCAAGGAGATCCTCCCAGCCCTGGATGCCGACGTCCGGGTTGGTGTAGATCATGAACTGCAGCGCCTCCGAGTAAATGCCGCCGGTCTCCATCTCGAGGATGTCGTGATCCGGCTCGTGGATGAGATGGGCGAGGTCCACCAAGCCGAGGCTGCCGGAGGTGAGCGTATAGCCGTCGGGGTCGGATCGGAAGCACTCGCCGAACCCCCGGGTGCCACCCGCCCCGGTGACGTTCTCGAACTCGACCCCCACATCGAGGACGTCGGCGACGATCGGGAAGAGCCCGCGGCCCCAGACGTCCATGCCCCCGCCGGGCCCGTAGGGGATGATATACCGGAACGACTGCGAGGGGAACTCCCCCTCGTCCTCGCCGCCGAGACACCCGGCCACCAGTCCGACGCTGCCGACCCCGACGGCCTGGAGGAATCGACGCCTCGATCGCCGGTGACCGCTCGGCTGCTCCGACGAGGCCGAAGGATCGAGGCCCCCGTTTCGAACAGTTCTGACCGCTCTGGTTGGATCTACCATACGGGTGGGGTTCACAGTTGGCGATAAAAACCTTGCGTTCGTTATGCTTCGTGGATGTGTCCCGGGAGTTTGATCACCCGCGAGCCGGTCGATAAATGCAACGGCGTTGAAAGGTCAGGATGGCCCCCTTGCTACGGACGATCGCTCCACGCGGTCGAGACAAGGGCTCAAGGCACGGAAGTACCCCAAGTGGCCCATGGATCGGCCTCCGCTTGCGGCGCCTGATCGGGTCGTGATGGCCCCGAATCGGGAACCCGACTCACCCCTCGACCCCGAGTCAGCATCATCCCCTTTGCGCACTGCCTCGCCGGTCGACAAGCGGGCCCCAGCGTTATATCGGCGACATGAGTATCCCCGGCATGGCCCGAACCGGATTGGACCAACTCGATCGGTTCATCATTTACAGCCTCCAGAAGGACGCCCGCCACACCTCCTCGAGCGACATCGCGGAGAAGATGGACGTCTCCGCGAGCACGGTCCGAAACCGCATCGGCCAGCTCGAGGAGCGCGCCGTCATCAGCGGCTATCACGCCGACATCGACTACGAGACGGCGGGCTTTCAATTGTACACGCTGATCATCTGTACGGCGCCGATCCCCGAACGCGAGGAGTTGGCACGGGCGGCCCTCGAGGTGGCCGGCGTCGTCGAGGTCCAGGAGGTGATGACGGGGGAGAACAACGTCCACGTGACGGCCGTCGGCGAGGACGGCGACGATCTCACCCGTATCGGCCGAGAGCTCTCCGATATCGGACTGCACGTCCTCGACGAAGACATCATCCGAAACCACTACACCAACCCGTATCACAAATTCAAGAACCCGGATTGATCGGACAATTTCGCAATATCACCCATGTTTTTTGACGGGTCAGTATCCAGGTCGCAGTGTTTATACCGGTATGTTGCCACCTAGGGGCAAGGGCCGCCCCTGCCACGAACTTCGAAAGCCGCCATCGGCTATCGGGACGTCATGACCTTCGTAGGACCGAACCACACCCGCCGCACACACGCCATGCCGAGTGACTCCCC
>CAZAYR010000233.1:0-2869 GCA_964489365.1 uncultured Salinarchaeum sp. | reverse complement strand
CACGGCGGCCGGGTGGCCGCCTCGAACGCGGAGGTGGGCGCGGAGGCCGATATCGTCCTTTCCGCGTTGAACTATCCCGAGATCGTGGAGGCGGCGTATTTCGGCCCGGAGGGCGTGCTTGAAGGCGCCGAGGAAGGGCTCCTCTGTATCGAGCAGAGCACGATCCCGCCGGGGACGATCCGGGACCTCGCTCCCCGCTTCGAGGAGCGGGGCGTGGCCTTGCTCGACGTGCCGTTCCTCTCGGGTGGTGCGAGTTTTGCGCGCTCCGGGAGCATGGTATTGCCCGTCGGTGGGCCGAGGGACCTCTACGAGGACGAGGACGTCCGGGCGGTGTTGGACGCCCTCTCGCGCGAGACCCACCACGTCGGGGAACTGGGCACGGGGAAGACGACCAAACTCGTGAGCAACATGATGGCGCTTGGCAACTTGGCGTTGGGCCTCGAAGCGTTGTCGTACGGGGTCGCCCAGGGCATGGATAGCCGAACCCTCTGGGAGACTTTGGCCTATGGGGCGGGCAGTTCCGTCATGTTCCGAGTCGTGCTCCCGGCGGCACTCAACCGCGACTTCGCGACCGGCTTCCCGGTGCAGTCCTCCCAGAAGGACCTCCGGTTTGCGCGCCGGAGTGCCGAGGCGGTCGATTTCCCGATCCCGATCACGAACGCGATCCACGAGCTGTACACGATGGCCGCGGGGATGGGATTCGCCGAGGAGAACTCGCCGGCGGCCGTGAAGGTCTTCGAGGCCTTCCTCGAGGAGACGCTGGCCGTCGACGGCGAGATCGAGATCGATTACGACGACCCGATCGCCGGCTGAATCCGCGCGTTTATTCGGGCGTCCCCGCAACCGGGTGGCATGCCTGACTCGGTTCGGGAGTACGAGCACTTTATCGACGGGGCGAGTGCGCCGTCGACCGGGGACGATCGCATCGATGTCGAGTATCCGTACGATGGGTCGGTGTGGGCCCGGGTTCCGGACGGGACCGAGGCCGACGTTGATCGGGCGATCGGCGCGGCGCGCGAGGCCTTCCCGGCTTGGCGGGAGACGACCCTGAGTGAGCGATACGAGCTCCTCCACCAAATCGCGGACGCACTCGAAGGGCACGCGGACGAACTGGGGGAACTCGAGACCCGGCAGAACGGGAAGCTCATTCGCGAAATGCAGGGGCAGATGAACGTCGTCGGGGGCGCCTTCCGGTATTACGCCAGCGTCATCGACGCCGATCGGGGTTCGGTCGTGCCGGTCCAACACAAGGAGGAGGGCTTTCTGAACTATGTCGTCCACGAACCCTACGGCGTCGTGGGCGCCATCACGCCGTGGAACTCGCCGCTCATGCTGAGCGTCGGCAAACTTGCACCCGCCCTCGCGGCGGGCAACACGTTCGTGCACAAACCGAGCGAGATCACCCCCGTGAGCGCGCTCCGGGCGGCGGAGATTATCGCGGAGGAAACTGACCTCCCCGACGGCGTGTACAACGTGGTCACGGGCGCGGGTGAGACCGGGGCGGCCCTCTCCGGGCACCCGGATATCGACAAGGTGGCATTCACCGGGAGCTCGGAGACCGGCAAGCGGATCGCCCGGGCTGCGGGGGAAAACATTGTCTCCGCCACGCTCGAACTCGGCGGCAAGAGCCCGAACATGGTGTTCCCGAGCGCGGACCTCGAGAACGCGGTCGTCGGGGCCGTCAAGGGCATCTTCGCGGCCACCGGCCAGACCTGTGTCGCCGGTTCCCGGGTGTTCGTCCACGAGGCGGTGTACGAACCGTTCATCGACGCGTTCGTGGAGAAGGCCTCGGGGATCCGAATCGGCGACCCGATGGACCCCGCGACCGAGCTGGGCCCCGTCGCGTTCGGGGAGCAGTGGGAGAAGGTCAAACACTACGTCGAGGTGGGCGAATCGGAAGGCGGCACGCTCCTGTACGGCGGGGGGCAACCCGACGACCAGCCCGGCGAGTACTTCTTCGAACCGACGATCTTCACCGACGTGGAGAACGACATGGAGATCGCCCGGGACGAGATCTTCGGACCCGTCGCCTGCGTCATCACCTTCGAGGACGAGGCGGAGGCGATCCAGCTCGCGAACGAGACGCGCTACGGGCTGGCCGCCGGCGTCTGGACCGAGGACATGCGGCAGGCCCATCGCGTCGCCGACCGCCTCGAGGCGGGCACCGTCTGGATCAACGAATACCGGACGGTCTCCAATCGCTCGCCGTTCGGCGGCTTCAAACACAGCGGGATGGGCCGCGAGAACGGCCACGAGGGCCTCGATACCTATCGTCAAACCAAAAGCGTCTGGATCGACCGCACCGGCGAGGTGGCCGACCCGTTCAGGCTCGAGTGATCACGCCCGTCGCTTGCGCGATTCGGCGTATTCCGCGGCGTGTGCCCCGGCGGCACGCCCGGTCGCCAATCCGAGCGAAAGGCCGAGATGGTAATAGCCGTGATCGGCGTTCCGCCCGACTTCGATGCCTGCCGCGTAGAGCCCGGGAATCGGCTCCATCGAGAAGAACTCCATGTCGTGCGCATGGTATTTCAGGTTCGACGTCGACCGCGCGGCGGCGATTACCTGCGCGTTGTGGTTGACGTCCAGCCCGCCACGGATGTACACGATCGAGGGTTCGACCGCCACGGCATAGTACGGTGGCGTATCGTACGCGTACCGGTGTGCGCGTCGCGGCGGATGGAGCCCATCCTCGTCCGACCGGATCGCGCCGTTGTACGCGCGGATCGTCCGGACCGCACGGTCACCGTCCGCACCCATCTCGGTGAGCTGGTTGCCGAGCGCCTCGAGGCTCTCGGCTTCGGCCACCGGGGCCCCGAGGCGTTCGGCCCCATCGACGAGCGTCCCGATCTGGGGCTCGTTCGCGACCTGG
>CAZAYR010000232.1:0-2882 GCA_964489365.1 uncultured Salinarchaeum sp. | reverse complement strand
CGCGATCGCGATGTGATTGATTCCGGCCGGGGTCGGTTTCTCGCTGACGACCCTGAATTGGAGCTCCCCGGGGCCGGCACCCCCGACGTAGTAATTGTGTACCCCACGCGTCTCGAAGTCCCGGGTATGCCGGAGGCCCAACAACCCTTCGTAAAATTCCCGCATCGCCTCGAGGTCGACGACGTCGATGGCCGTGTGCAGGACTTCCATACAATGGGGTCATCCGCGACCGGCAATAAGATGTGGTATCCGGGGCCTTACCCGGACCACATCCATGGGCCGACCCGTATGCTGGATGGTCCCCGATCGAACCGTCGATTACGGAAGCCCTCTCGAGGAGGTACCGAGGGACGCTATGGGCGAACCGGGGCGACCGTATCCAGCTGGGATCGATTCACGCGATACCGGTAATCCGCGCTCACTGGACCTCGATTTCTTGGCCGCGGGTCCGCCGCCCGATGATCGGCAGGCGGATTTCGAGGACGCCGTTTCGATACCGCGCGTGTATCTCGTCGGGCTTGATCTCCTTGGGCATCCGGAAGGTCCGGCGATAGGTCCGGCGTCGGCCCCTGTTTTCGTTCCGTCGTTCGGCGGTGACGAAGAGGCGACCCTCGTCCCAGTTCACCTGGATGTCGTCCCGTTCGAACCCGGGCAGTTCGATCGTCAGGACGAACGAATCGTCCTCTTCGTAGAGTTCGAAGTCGTCCGAACCCGTCCCGACCAACCGGGACGGGAAGTCGAGTCCTTGCGTCCACGTGTCCGATGTTCGTGTGGGTAGCATGGCCACTCACCACCGATCCATCAACGAGTTGGGACCAACACACCAAGAACGTTATGTGAGAAATGGTAACGATTCGTTCGACGTGCCCAGGGTCTATCGAACCCTGGGGGATTGCGAATGCTGGATCCGCCGAACTGGTAATGGGAGTACCAATGGCGCCCGTTCGAGGGACTCGGCAGCTCCTCACGTGGAGGTATGCCGGTACCGCCGGCTCACCTCGATCCACTTCCCGTTCGTGAACCGCGCGAACGTGATGAGGGCTGGAACGACGGTCTCGGCCGTGATCGCGAGATAGAGGGCGAGGAGCCCGAGGGGCGTGACGACTCCCAGATACGCGACCGGAATCATGAACACGTACATGCCAACCAATCGCGCATACAGCGGCCACCGGGTGTCCCCACCGGCGGAGAGCGTCCCCGAGGCGGCCGTGTCGACGCCCAACCCGAACAAGCTCACCGCCATCACGAGGAGGAACGGGACGGTCGCGTCGATGGTGCTCGGATCGTCGGTGAACACGGCCGCGATCTGGGCAGCGAAGACGGCCATCACTATCGCCATCCCGGCGTACACCACGATCGAAAACCGGAGGACGTCCCACCCGTATGCCCGGGCTTCCCGGTCGTCGTCGGCGCCAAGTGCCTGCCCGACCAGGCTCCGAGCGGCGACGCCAAAGCCCCACCCGGGCGTGTTCATGAGCGCCCTGACCTCGCGGGAGGCGACGTAGGCGGCCACGATGACGGTGCCGAAATGGGCGACGATCGCGAGCATGAAAAACTGCGACGCCCGGCTGACGATTCGGCGGACCATCAGGGGCGTTCCAACCTCGAGAATCTGTGTGGAAAGCTGGCGGTCGAAATACGGTCCAGTAAGGCTGATCCGGACCGGGAGGGATCCGAACCCCGGGAGCCGACCCCGGACGAAGCCGACCGCCAGGACGGTCGCGACGCCGGCCGTCGCGATGACGGTCCCGAGCGCCGCGCCGAACACTCCGAGCCCGAGCCCGAAGATGAACACGGCGTTCAAGAAGACGTTCCCGACGGCACCACCGGCCCGCACCGTCATCGGCGTCCACGCATCGTTCGCCGAGACGAGCGTCCGACTGGCGAGTTGGCTCGTGGCTTCGAAGACGAGTCCGACGACGACGACCTGGAGGTAGATTCTCCCGTACTCCAGCGCCTCTGGCCCGGCACCGAGGGCGGCGATCAACGGCTCGGCTCCCACGAAGAACCCGATCGTCAGCGCGCTTGCGAGGACGAGTTCGATCCAGAGCGTCTGCTTGAACGCCAGATCGAACCCGGCCATGTCATCGGCCCCGTACCGTTGGGACAGAAAGGTCATCGCCCCGTTCGCGAGGCTGAACCCGACCGAGAGGGCGACCATCCAGTAGGCGAAGGCGAAGCCCATTCCGGCGATCGCCGCCGGTCCAATCGCCAGACCCACCATCACGAAATCGGCCGTCCGTTGGGACGTCCGGGCGAGTCCCGTGACGACCCGGGGCCAGGCGATGTCGGCGATGCGTTTGCCACGGCGTTCGTCGATGATGCCGAGGCGGGCTAATGCGACGGCACTGGCTTCGATCGCTCGCTTGGCGATTTTCATCGGTGACAACGTGCTCGCTTTCAGAGCCGTTGGACGGCCCTCCTCGAAAAGACACCGAAACGTCGTCCCGGTTACGGCGGTTCCGTCGGTCGTAACGTTCCTGGGGGACCGAGAAGCTCGCTCAGACCGCTCGTTGGTGGCGTACCCGGGTGCTCCCGTCTTCGTCCACACGAGCTGATCGGGACCACGATTTGCCCCGCGAGGGGCTCCGAGCCCGTCGTCGAGCCGTCACGGCATCAACGCCGCCGCCCCGGAGTCCGCTCGACCCGGGCGTATTCGCCGAGGAGACGGCGGGTGGTGCCTCCGGCCGGGACGCCTGGGGGGCCGAAACGAACCGGGGCTGATCGAATCGGGGCTGGTGTTTGCTCGGGATTGCAGCCGGACGGAGTCCGTTTGCGGAACGCGACCGAACCTTGATTGGCACCACAGCGATATCAGATATGATATCCGAGCCGGAACACCCAAGGCGTGCGTGTGAATCGATTGGGGCATGACCGCCGAA
>CAZAYR010000231.1:0-2888 GCA_964489365.1 uncultured Salinarchaeum sp. | reverse complement strand
TCGGGATCTGGTAGCCGCCCTGGCCGACGTCCTCCTGGCAGTGGATCTCGCGGTCCCCGCGGCGGGTCTGCTCGCGAAGGTGGAGCGGGCCCATGACCTTCGCGCCCGATTCCTCCGGGCGCATGTGGAAGTCCTCGCGCTTGACGTCCGAGACGATCTCGAGGTCCTCGATGAGGTTGTTCGATTCGTCCTGGGAGTTGAACTGGGCCTCGTCGAGATCCCAGGATTCCGAGAGGTAGTACAGCTCACGCAGGGTCGACGATCGGTTCTCCTCGAGCTGCTGGACGAGAAAGTCGATGGCGTAGGTTGCCTTGAGCAGCTTCTGGGCACCGGAGACGGTCTTGGCCGACCGGGTCGACGTGCGGTCGCCGTAGACCCAGACGTCCGCGTCCTCGTCGAACACGATGTTGCTCTTCGTGCGGGTCGGGACGTTGAGATGGGGCACGTCGCCCTCGGCGAACTGGTCGTAGAACTCGATCGCGAGATCGAGCAGCTTCTCCTGGGCGATCTGGTCGCTCTGTGTGGGGGTATCGGTACTCATTATGCACTCACCGTGAGTAGTTCGTCCTCGACGCCATCGACGCTCAGGTCGAATTCGACGCCGTCGGGGAGGCCGTCACCGTCGCTGTCGATCTCGAGGTCGGCCTCGTCGATCGTGTACACAAGCGTGGTCTCCTCGCCCGCCGAGACCGTCACCTCCCACGTGAGGAACCATTCGCCATCCATTTCGGTGACGCGGGCGCCGTCGGACTTCGTCGGCTCGACGGTCACGATGTCGGTCATCTCGAGGTCCGCATTGCGGTCCGTGTTGTTCTCGATGGTGACGCGCACCTCGCCGCCCTCGAACTCACGCTCGATGAGGACGTTGTTCATGATCCGCGCGATCGAATCGTCGATCTCCAGATCCGGCTTGCCGGTCACCTCCGAGAGTTTCTCGGCCATCTCCGGGAGGATCGTCGCGAGTTTGTTCCGCTTCTCCCGGCGCTGTTGCATCGAGCGGCGTTTGTTCAGGTAGGATTTGAGCTCCCGGGCACACTCCCGGATCGCGAGCTCGATCTCGGCCTCGATCTCGGGGATGTTCGCGACCGCGTCCTTGGATTCGCTGGTGAAGGGCACGTTCGTCGAGGCCACGTGGACCATGATCACCGCGGGTCCGTGGGGCAGGCCTGTACCGCCGGGCTGGTCGAGCTCGTAGTTGCGCCACCCGATCGATCGGGCGACGTCGGTCGTGGCACACGCCCCACGCTGGTAGACCAGCGGTACCCGGTTGGCAAAGCGCAGGAGGTCGACCTCGCCATCGTCCTCGAGCTCCCCACCGTAAGCGATCCCGGCCTCGACCACGAAGGGATCCCCGGCGTAGACGTCGCCGTCACGCGTCGTCGACGCGTAGAAGTCGGCGTCGTATTCCTTCCGGAGCCCGGCCTCGATCAGTTCCGCCGTGATCGGGGCCAGACAATCCGTCGGGGGGGCCATGACGCTCGTCTCGCGCATGCCGGCGACGAGGGCGCTCGCGGCGTCGCGGTCGTCGGCGATCTCGCGAACCTTCGGCACGGCATCCGGGACTGTCTCCATCCGTTCCCAGACCGCGTCGAGCACGTGCTCGCGGGCCGTCTCCCCGATCGCGACATCCTCGACGTCGGCCGTCATCGAGGCCGCCCGCTCGACGAAATCCGCGAGTTCCTCGCGGCGGAGGCGGTGGGTCGGGTCGTCGACGTCGTCGAACTTCTCGGCGAGGCGCTCGGCCCACCCTTCGATGACCGCGCGGTCCTTCCGGTCGCTCGTCGCGTCCTCGAGCACTTTGAAGAGGTCGGGGGTCTTCGCGGCGATCACGACGTCCCAGGCGGCGGCGACCGCGTTCTCCCGGACGGTCCGCCCGAACGTGGTTCCGAAGTCCTCGGCGGTCGCCTCCGCCGCCTCGTCGACAGCCGCGGTGACGTCGTGGTGGGCGGCGCGGCTCCGTTCCCGGAGGCGTTCCTCGACGCCCTCGGCGAAGTCCGCGGTCGCGGACTTGCCCTTGTTTGCCGTGGCGTCTGCCACGGCGGCGGCGATCGAGGGTTCGGCCCCTGGGCCGGGGACCTCCCAGGTCATCCCACGGCCGAAGTGATGATCCCGGAACCGATCGAGGATCTCGTCGGCGGATTTGCGCCCCACGCGGGTGAACTCCTCCTGGAGAAACCCCGAGACCGAATGCGAGTCCGTGGCTTTGAGCATCTTGATCACGGTTCCGAGCTCGACGCCATGGGGGTGGGGACGGATCTCCTCGGTTTCGTCGGGGAGCTCTTCGGTCGCCCGTTCGAACTTCCGGGGCTCGGATTTTGGCTCGTGGAACTCGATCCGGGCGTGCGGGTTGACGACAGCCGTCTGTTCGATGTAATTGAGGAGCTGCTGGCGGGCCCGAAGGTTAGCCTCCATTTCGAGCTCGATCCGTGTGCCGTGGGGCCGATCCCACGTCGTCGTCCCTTCCTTCCGGATTTCCGGTTCGTTCTCGTCGGTGTCGATGATGAGTTCGAAGTACTCCGCATCGGCCGACCCCTGGGTGCGACTCGTGATCTTGGCCGGTTTTCCGCTGGTCAATTGGGAATACAACACTGCAGCGGAGATGCCGATGCCCTGCTGACCCCGATTCTGCGAGCGGACATGGAACCTAGATCCGTAGAGCATCTTCCCGAAGACGTTAGGAATCTGGTCCTTGGTGATCCCCGGTCCATTGTCCTCGACAATGAGCGTATAATAATCGCCGGACTTCTCGATTTTGACGAAAATGTCGGGGAGGATCCCTGCCTCCTCCGTGGCGTCCAAGGCGTTGTCACAGGCCTCCTTGACGGCGGTGACAAGCGCCCGGGCCCCGCTGTCGAACCCGAGCATGTGCTTGTTCTTCTCGAAGAACT
>CAZAYR010000230.1:0-2920 GCA_964489365.1 uncultured Salinarchaeum sp. | reverse complement strand
CGCCGCCCTCCTCCTGGGCGTAGGTCTTCTTGTAGGTCTTCGGGACCTCGGGCCAGGGGTTGTCCGCCGGACGCGCGCTCGGGGGCTGGGGATTGATCCCGATCTGGACGACCTGTTCGGCGCCCTGGCGGTGGGCCGTCGCCACGCAGTCCGCCCCGGTGTCCCCCCCGCCGAGGACGACCACGTTACGTCCGGCCGCGTGCAGTTCGGGATCCTCGACCGCCTTCCCGGCCTGGCGCCGGTTGGACTGGTGGAGATAGTTCATCGCGTACGCGACACCCTCGAGGTCCCGACCGGGGAGGTCGAGATCGCGGTGTTGTTGGGCGCCGACCGCGAGCAGGGTGGCGTCGTATGCCTGGAGGTGATCGACCGGGACTGACTCGCCCACCCCCGCGTTGGTGCGGAAGTCGATCCCCTCCTGGTCGAGCTGTTCGACGCGGCGCTCGACTTTCCACTTCTCGATCTTGAAATCGGGGATCCCGTAGCGCATGAGGCCCCCGATCTCGTCGTCGCGCTCGTAGACAGTGACGTGATGCCCGACGCGGTTGAGCTGCTGGGCGGCCGCCAGTCCCGCGGGCCCGCTCCCGACGATCGCGACTTCGTGGTCGGTTCGATTGTTCGGGGGCTCGGGTTCGATCCAGCCCTCCTCCCAGCCCCGGTCCGCGATCGCCCGCTCGATGGATTTGATCGTGACCGGATCGTCGTTGTAGGCCAGCACGCACGCATCCTCACAGGGGGCGGGGCAGGTGTAGCCCGTGAACTCGGGGAAGTTGTTCGTCGCGTGCAACCGCGCCAGCGCTTCCTTCCAGTCGCCACGGTGGACCAGGTCGTTCCAGTCGGGGACGATGTTCCCGATCGGACAGCCCCCCATGCACGTCCCCACGCCGCAGTCCATGCAGCGTTCCCCTTGGTGTTGGAGCTGCTCCTCGTCCCACTCGGGTTGCCAGATCTCATCGTGATCGTGGATGCGCTCGCCGGGGTCGCGCTTGCCGATCTCGCCGCGGGCGAGGCGTCGGTAGCCACCCGGGTGGCGTTCAGTCATCGCCGATCACCTGCCCGGAGGTATCCGGCGCCGACGGCAGGCTCGGCGGCGCCACGCGGATATCTTCGCCCTCCTCGAGGTGCTCCTCGACGACGGCCGCGTACGCGTCCGGCATCACCTTCACGAACTGCTCGACGGCCTCGTCCCAGCGTTCGAGGACCTCGGCCCCCCGATCGCTGCCGGTGTACGCGACGTGGTTTTCGATCAAGCGGCGTACGAGCGCCCGGTCGCGCTCGTCGAGGGGTTCGAGATGGACCATGTCGTGGTTGACCCGGTCGGGGAAGTCCCCGGTCTCGTCGAACACGTAGGCCTCGCCGCCGGACATTCCGGCGCCGAAGTTCCGGCCCGTCTCGCCCAGGATCACGGCGACGCCGCCGGTCATGTACTCGCAGCCGTGATCGCCGACCCCCTCGACGACGGTCAGGACGCCGGAGTTCCGGACTCCGAAACGTTCCCCGGCCCGTCCGTTGAAGTACGCTTCCCCGTCGGTCCCGCCGTAGAGGGCGACGTTGCCCGTGATGATCGTCTCGGCGGGGTCAAACCCGGCATCGTCGGGGGCCGAGAGCACGAGCTTGCCGCCGGAGAGGCCCTTCCCGCAGTAGTCGTTCGCGTCGCCGGTGAGCCGCATCGTGATGCCGGGGGAGAGAAACGCCCCGAAGCTCTGGCCGGCGGTCCCCGCCACCGTGACATCGATCGTGTCGGTCGGCAGACCCTCGTCGCCGTGTCGCCGGGCGACCTCCGAACTCAGCATCGTTCCGAAGGTCCGGTCCCGGTTGGCGATGTCCAGGTCGATTTCCACGTCGGTGCCATTTTCGATGGCGGGTCGGGCCCGTTCGATGAGTTCGTGATCGAGCTTGTCGTCGAGCCCGTGGTCCTGCTCGCGGGTCTTGCGTGGGTCGTCCTCCGGGGAAGAGGGGTGCGCGAGGAGGCCACTGAGGTCGACGCCCTCAGCCCGGGGGTGTTCGACGTCCCGCATCTCCATCAGGTCGGCCCGGCCGATCAGTTCGTCGACGGAGCGACAGCCCAGCTCGGCGAGGTACTCGCGGATCTCCTGGGCAATGTGTTCCATGTAGTTGACGACGTACTGGGGATCCCCGGGGAAGCGCTCCCGCAGCTCGGGATCCTGGGTTGCGATCCCGACCGAGCAGGTGTTGCAGTGACACTTCCGGAGCATGATGCACCCACAGGTGACGAGGGGGGCGGTCCCGAAGCCGAACTCCTCGGCCCCGAGCAGCGCCGCGATAACGCAGTCCCGCCCCGTCTTGAGCCCGCCGTCGACCCGGACCCGGATCCGCGAGCGCAGCCGGTTCTCGACGAGGATCCGGTGGGCCTCCGCGATGCCGAGCTCCCAGGGCAATCCCGCGCTCTTGATCGACGTCTTGGGGGACGCGCCGGTCCCGCCGGACTGGCCGCTGATGAGGACCGCATCGGCCTTGGCTTTCGCCACGCCGGCGGCGATGATCCCGACGCCGTCCTCCGAGACGAGCTTGACGTGCACGTCGGCCTCGTCGTTGCTGCATTTGAGGTCGTGAATCAGCTGGGCGAGATCCTCGATCGAGTAAATGTCGTGGTGCGGTGGCGGGGAGATCAAGGGCACCCCGGGCGTGGTATTCCGCGTCTCCGCGATGACCTCGTTGACCTTCTCGCCGGGCAGGTGGCCACCCTCGCCTGGCTTCGAGCCCTGGGCCATCTTGATCTCGAGGTGATCGGCTTCGGCGAGGTACTCCGCCGTGACCCCGAAGCGCCCCGAGGCCACCTGCTTGTTGCGACATTCCCGATCGGTGTTCCACCGGTCGGCGGCCTCGCCGCCCTCGCCGGGGCAGGCCGTGCCGCCGAGCCGAGTCATCGCCCCGGCCAACGGCGCGTGCGCCTCCGCCG
>CAZAYR010000229.1:0-2932 GCA_964489365.1 uncultured Salinarchaeum sp. | reverse complement strand
TGGAATCCCGGGCGGAGTGGGAGTCCATTCGTTCCATTTCGGCCGAGCCGTCTGAATGCGAGTATGTCTATGACGTCTCGGTCAAGGGCTTGGAGACCTTCACGACCGGTCAAGGTGTCATCACCCACAATACGATGAACACCTTCCACTACGCCGGGGTCGCCGAGATCGACGTGACGCAGGGGCTCCCACGGCTTATCGAAATCGTGGACGCCCGGAAGACGCCGGACACGCCGACGATGAAGGTGTTCCTGGATGAGGAGTACGCCACGGAACGTGAGCGTGCCCACGAGGTCATCTGGAAGATCGAGGCCACGCGCATTCTCGCGCTGGGCGACGTCAGCACGAACGTCGCGGACATGCGCGTCCGGGTCGATCTCAACGAGGAAACGCTCGAGCAGCGCCGGATCGAACCCGGCGAGATCGCCGAGACCATCGAGAGCGAACTCGGCGCTGAAACGGTCCAGGACGGGACGGTGCTGGAGTTCGGGCCAGACCAACCCAGCTACCGCCGACTCCTCCAACTCGTCGAGGAGCTCCGCGAGGTCGTGTTCAAGGGCCTCGAGGACATTTCGCGTGTCGTCGTCCGCAAGGAGGAGACCGAGAAGGGCGAGGAGTTCGTCCTCTATACGGAGGGGTCGTCCTTCGGGGACGTCCTCGAGATCGAAGGCGTCGACGCCTCCCGGACGACCTCGAACGACATTCACGAGATCTACCGCCACCTGGGCGTCGAGGCCGCCCGGGAGGCCATCATCAACGAGATGAGCGAGACCCTCGAGGAGCAGGGCCTTGACGACGTCAACGTTCGGCACCTCATGTTGGTCGCGGATATCATGACCTCCCGGGGCACCATCGAGTCGATCGGACGCCACGGGATCGCGGGCAGCAAGGAGAGCGTGCTCGCCCGGGCGGCCTACGAGGTGACCGTCAACCACCTCCTCGATGCGGCCGTCCACGGCGAAGTCGACGGCCTCGACGGGGTCATCGAGAACGTGATCGTCGGCAAGCCCATCAAGCTCGGCACCGGCGACGTCGACCTCCGGATGGGCTCGATTCGACCGGACGGCGGCGCCACGGAGTGAGATGGGGATTCGCCTCGACGACGAGGCCCGACGGTATCTCGCGGCCTTCGGGGAAAAAACCGCCGTGACCGCGACCGACTGCCTCGTCACTGAATCGGCCGTCGTGTTCGTCGTGCCCCCGGCCGGGATGGCCGACGCGATCGGGCCGGACGGCCGGACCGTGCGTGCCCTCGAGGACCGACTCGATCGCGAGGTGGTCCTCGTGGAGGATGCCGATCGCGCCGCGGACTTCGTCGCGAACGCCCTCGCGCCGGCTGCCGTCTACGAGGTCACCGTCGAGGAGCGTGGCGACACCACCGTGGCGGTGGCGACTGTGGACGCCGACGACGTCGGGGTGGCCATCGGCACCGACGGCATCCGGATCGACCGCGCCCGACGGTTGGCGGGACGGCATTTCGCCATCGACGACATCGAACTGGAATCCACGGGGAGCTGACGGCCCGTTCGGGCACTGTGGCTGCGTGCTACATGCGACAGCACCCCGGCCGTTCTGCATACTTCTCTGGGCGCCGTGGGGGAAAGCCCGGGCACCTCGCCGTTCCGTCGCCGGCCGGCGATTCTCCCCGACTTAAAGCGAAATGCATTAATAAATGGTTCGGACAAAGTACTTAAACTCCCCGGAAGTGGATGGTGTTGCACTCCCGCAAAAACGGGAAGCAAAGACAACCCACGTTCGAGGCGACGCGCCCGCCATACCGGCGCACGCCGTCCCGCGGCCGAGCTGCCCACCCCGCTCGCCTCTCCAACGCGCCCTCGCCGGAAGCGGCCCGTCGAGTTGAACCCGGCGGTTCCCGGTCGCCAGCTTCGAGCGTCCCCACAAACCATGACATCCGCCACCGACACCCTCGAGGAAATCAGCCGATCGTACCGCGAGTCCATGCCGGACGACCTCCGCGAGGCTCACTCGTTCGAGTGGTACCTCTCGGCGGTCCGGAACGACCCGCTGATCGCCCGATCCGCCCACCAGCGCCTCGCCGACATGTTCGATCACTACGGGACCGAGTACGTCGAGGAGACCGGGACCGTCGAGTATCGTCTGGCCTCGGAGGACCCACTCAACGACGGCACCAACCGGTTTCACGGTCGTCAGGTCCACGAGGCGATCCACGAGTTCGTCAACAAGATCAAGGGCGGTGCCCGGGAGCTCGGTCCCGAACGGCGGATCAAACTCCTTTTGGGGCCGGTCGGCTCCGGGAAATCCCACTTCGACAAGCAAGTCCGGCAATACTACGAGGACTACACGCGACAGGACGCCGGCCGCATGTACACCTTCCGTTGGACGGATCTGGCCGCGGTCATCGAGGACCAGGACCCGGGCGACGATACCGTGGAGTCGCCGATGCACCAGGACCCGCTGGTCCTGTTGCCCCTGGAGGAACGCCAGGGGATCCTCGACGAGCTCAACGCGGAGCTCGAGGCGCCCTACACCATCCGGAACGAACAGCAACTCGACCCCGAGTCGACCTTCTATATGGAGCGGCTGCTCGCCCATTACGACGACGATCTCCGGTCGGTCCTCGAGGAGCACGTCGAGGTCGTGCGGTTCGTCGCGGACGAGAACCAGCGGCAAGCGCTTGAGACCTTCGAGCCCAAGGACAAGAAAAACCAGGACGAGGCCGAACTCACCGGGGACGTCAACTACTCGAAGATCGCGGTCTACGGCGAGGCCGATCCCCGGGCCTTCGATTACCGGGGCGCGCTCTGTAATGCGAACCGGGGCATCTTCAGCGGGGAGGAGCTGCTAAAGCTCCAGCGGGAGTTCCTCTATGACTTCCTCCACGCGACCCAGGAGCGAACGATCAAGCCGAAGAACAACCCCCGGATCGACATCGACCAGGTGATCGTCGGGC
>CAZAYR010000228.1:777-2934 GCA_964489365.1 uncultured Salinarchaeum sp. | reverse complement strand
CGGCCGGGAAACCCTCGTGCCGGGCGGGTCTGTCCCATGCCTGGGTTTACCGCATCGTCATTGCGCCCGTGACAGGTTGGCTCAAGCGGCGACGAGGCACGGGAATCGAGCTAAGCCGTCACGATACCTAAGCGTGGCGGTGGCCCAGTCACTCCGAGGAACCCTCCTCGCGGTCCACTCAGGTGAATCGGTATTCGGACTCCTCGAGCTGGGTGTACCGACCGCCACGATACCCGAACTTGATCCATTCGTAACGAAGGAGCAGTTCGAGGCCGCCCACGCCCGCCGTGAACCGATTCCGAATGAGCGGTCCGGACCCGTTCTCCCCGCCCGTCATCCGCCGAGCGATGCGGAAGGCACGGTCCCAGTCGTCCGGGCCGTACGAATCGACCAGGTCGGCCATGCTCACGTTCCGGAGAATCTCTTCGCCGATCGACCGTTTCCACGCCTGATTGTATCGCGACAGGCGCCCCTCGGCGGCCAGCTCCCCGGCGATCTCGCCGGTCCGGGCGGCCACGTGGTATCCACCCTCGTGAAACGCGGACGTCGTGCCCATTGCCCCGCCAACGACGGCCACGCCCGCGGCCGTTGGCGACTCGATCGGCCGCGTCGAGGAGATCGCATAGGCCTCCACTCCGTTCCGCTTCCCGCGGTCGGGAACCAGTGGGAAGTCTTCCTCGATGTCGTACCGGTCCCCGTATTCGCGTTCCAACAACCGGCGGAGATATACCGCGCCCGTCGGCACTTCCTCGTCGGTCGGGTCGATGAGCGCGTAGCCGTCCCGGTCTGGGACCGCCTCGAGGTCGATCGCCATCGGCATCGTCAACCCAACCCGAGCGATGTCCGCCTCGTTGGGGAACACCCACGGATAGGCCGTCTCGCCGGGAATGTAGCCCCACCAGAACTTCAGCATGTCCGGCTCGAAACAGTCCTCGGGAAACCGTCGATACTCCTGATAGGCGACGTGGTTGGTCTCCCGGGGGCCAATGACGTCTCCCGCAGAGCGATCCGGCAGGAACTGGTCCAGGACGGAGAGGGTGACGGTCCGTTGGGGACCGTCGGCACAGATGAGATACTCCCCCTCGATCTGGGAGCCGTCCGCCAACGACACCACGTGACGGTGCCCATCGCCAACGTCGCTCTCGACGCCCGCGACGCTCGTCCCCACCCGATAGGATGCCCCGGCCGCCTCCGCGCGTTCACGGAGCCAGTCATCCATTCTCGCGCGGTGGAACGTGAACCCGAACCCGTCGTAGGAGGCGTCGATGCCCGTGGTGTACAGTTTGCAGGATTCGGTCGGACCGATAAACTCGCTGCCCTTCAGTTCCTGGAGGATAACCTCATCTGGAATGTCCTCGAAAGGGATCCCGAGGATGTCGACCCAGTAGTCGAGCATCCCCGCGGCATCGGTGGAGTCCGGCCCCAGGCCGTCTCGATCCGCGCGGGGGACGCCCTTCTCGAGGACGACGACGTCGGCCCCATTCGCCAGCCCGCGCGCCGGCCGGCCCGCCACCGACGACGACCACGTCGACCCGTTCCATCGGTCAGCGGCCCCCCGAGCCGGTCGCTCCTAGTGGGCCGGTCCATCCTCGCCACCTCGACGACCCCGGCTCCCCCGTCTGCATACCAGGGACCATGCCAAAGCGGGGTTATGGCAGTTTCGGAAGTGCGAACGGCCGGCCGGGAATCACTCGAAGACGGACCTATAGGTAGCCTTCGGCGAGGAGCAACTCCCCGTTGAGCACGCTCGCACCGGCTGCTCCCCGGAGCGTGTTGTGCGCGAGCGCATCGTACTGCACGCCGAAGGGCGTTTCCTGGAGCCCGCCGACGGTGATCTGCATCCCGTTTTCCCGATCCCGGTCGAGGCGTGGCTGTGGCCGGTCGGACTGGTCGAACACGTGAATGAACTGGTCGGGCGAACTGGGTAACGAGAGCGAGGGATAATCCCGCATGGCATCGGCGATCTCCCCGAGCGTCGGCGCGTCGTCAAACTCGACCCAGGCGTTCTCCAGATGACCATCGATCGTCGCCACGCGATTACACGAGGCCGAGATCTGCAGGTCGACCGGCTCGATCCGCGCCCCGGTGAACTCCCCGAGGAGCTTCGTGGGCTCGGTCTCGACCTTTTCCTCCTCGCCGCCGATGTGGGGGAGGACG
>CAZAYR010000228.1:0-767 GCA_964489365.1 uncultured Salinarchaeum sp. | reverse complement strand
CTCCATGGACGTGACGCCGGAGTAGCCAGCGCCCGACACTGCCTGGAGGGTCGCGACGTGGACTCGATCGATGCCGAAGGGCGCCACGGCGGCCAAGGTCGGGGCGATGGTGATCGACGAGCAGTTCGGATTTTTGATCAGGCCTCCATCCCAACCACGCTCGTCGCGCTGAACCTCGAGGACGCCGAGGTGGTCTGCATTCACTTCCGGGATGAGCAAGGGAACGTCCGCGGCCATCCGGGCGTTCGAGGAGTTCGACGAGACGAGATGGCCCGCCGCGGCGAAGGCGGGCTCGACCTCCCGGCCTACGGCGGACGGAAGCGACGAGAAGAGGAGTTCGACGTCCCCCGGGACTGCCTCGGGCTCGGTCTCGACGACGGGATGATCGGCGATCGCCTCCGGGATCGGGGTGGACGCCCGCCACTTGGCGGCATCCCGGTAGGGGTGGCCGGCGCTGGAGGGACTCGCTGTGAGCGCACCGATCTCGAAGTCGGGATGGGGGGCGAGCAGCTGGATTAACCGCTGGCCAACTGCTCCGGTCGCACCGAGGATCCCCACGCGAACGGACATGGCCCCGGGTAGGAGATCCGCCGAAGAAAACGGTTTGGGTTCCGCGTCCCTCGTCGGGGTGGGAGGCGGTCAGTTTCGCTTCTGATGAGTGACGTAACCTGCGATGCGGTTGCGAACCCCCTTCGACTCGATGTTCGTGAGGGCGCGAACGCTCCGCTTGTTGTGCTGGAAGTCCTCTCCAAAGGCGGTCGGGTACT
>CAZAYR010000227.1:0-2979 GCA_964489365.1 uncultured Salinarchaeum sp. | reverse complement strand
GCCTCGAGGCGCTCGGCGGGACGTTCGCCGTCTACGGATTGATCGAATCGCTGGGGGGCTACGGTTTCATCGGCGTCTTCATCGCCGCGACCGTGCTCCGCGACTACGAACGTCGCCACGCCTTCTACGAGCCGATGCACGATCTCTCCGAGAAGGCCGAGCAGCTCCTCCAGATTACCGTGATGACGCTGTTCGGCGGGGCCATCGCCGGGGGGTTGTTGGATCCGCTGACGCCGAAGCTGCTCGTCGGGGCAGTGTTGATCGTCTTCGCGGTGCGCCCGATCACCGGGGTGCTCGGCCTCTTGGGGTTCGAGCGGAGTTGGCGCGAGCGCCTCGCCATCGCCTGTTTCGGCCTCCGTGGGATCGGGACGTTCTACTATCTCGCGTATGCGCTGAACCAGGCGACATTTCCGCAGGCCGAGGAGATCTGGGCGCTGGCCGGCGCGGCCGTCCTGCTCTCGGCAGTGGTGCTCGGCATTACCGCAACGCCGGTGATCGACTACGCGATCAAGGACGACGGGCCCGAACTGGAGGAACCGATCCGGTGAGCACGTTGATAACCCCCGCCGGGCAACGGCCGCCGTGCGCGAGTACGGGTTCGAACTGCGGCTGTGTGCCCATCTCGAGACCGTCATCGACGGGATCGTCGCCCGGCAGGTCGGCGGTGGGGTCCGCGACGCCGGCGGGCGGGTGCTGGATACGGTCGTGATCGAACCCGGGCCGGACTTCGACACGCGACGGCGGATAACCGCGGAGACGATTCCTCCGGCTGCGATCTTCAGTGAGGTGGGGGTAGGAGAGGGCCGGCGATGGCGACGCGTCACCGACCTGTCCCCGGAAGCCGCAACCCGGGTCCGCGAACGGGCGCTCGAGGTCGGCTTCTTCGAGCGGGTCCGTCGGGACGGTGAGGTTCGCGTACGTCAGACCGTGCGGTATCCCGACTGGATCGGATCGATCACGGCGATCGAGAACAAGCCGGATCTCGGCGAACCCGGCGATCTGGAACGACAGCTTCGGACGGACGTGGCGCTCGGGCTGGTCGATCGGGTCGTGCTCGCGACGGGATCGTACGTCACCGGGGCCCATCTGAACCGGATCCCCGAGGAAGTGGGTGTCTGGCGGGTGCATCCGGATGAAAAGGCCGTCGAGATCAAGGAGGTGCGTCCGCCGACGGAGCTCGACGCGGATGGCTGGGGGCTCGAGGTCGGCGAGGGAAAGCCCCTCAAACGGGAGGTCAGGCCAGTTTCGCCACCGGCAAAGCGACGGGCGCGGATTCGGTTGGCCGAACGGGCCTACGGCAAAGGGTGGCGGCCCTCATTGCCGGGCTGCACGGAGATGCGGGTGGACACCGCCTCCAGAACGCCCGCGCTTCCGTTCTGCGAGTGGAAGGGTCGGATCGTGAACCCGGGGGCGTGTGGGCCCGACTGTCCCGGATTCGATGCGGCGGGGCCGCCGGCCGTCGATCACGAGGGTGAGCGAGAACGCCGGACGGAGTGGAAGGCCGACCCCGGCGGGCTGGGCCGGCGGCAGGCAGGCGTCGAGGAGTTCGGGGCAAGCGGGGAGTAACACCCGTTAGGAATGCAGCCGACCGCTACCCGTGAGCTCGATACTTGGCCCGGCCCTCCATCCAGATCTCGGCGAGCCCGTGGTCTCTAGCTCGTTGACGGGACGGGTCAGCTTCTCCACGCGCTCGGAACATCGGAACCCCGAGAAGGCGCCGTGGACGGAGCTCACATCCCAGTAGGGCTCTTACTGTGTTCACAGCTCGAACCGTTCCCCATCGACCGCCAACTCCTCCCCAAACGCCTCCTCCGGCGGATACCAGTGGGACATGTGGACGAGCCGGCGCCGGCCCGGATCGAGCTCGTCGGCCAGCGCCATGGCCCCCTCGTAGGTCATGTGCTTGGTCCCGAAGGTATGCGGCGTTCCGTCGGGACCGTGGTGGTCGCCCCCGGCGGGATGGTGCTCGCAGAACTCCGCGGGGACGATGGCGTCGGCAAGCAGGAGATCGACGCCCTCCAGCTCGCGCTTGCTTCGCTCCGGAATCCCGGCGTTCGTATCGCCCGTCAGCCCGAGCCGCCCGCCGGTCTCGGGGTCCTCGAGGACGACCCCGTAGCTCGCCAGCGGCGGGTGCGCGACGGGAAACAGCGTGCAGTCCAGCCCACCCACCTCGAAGGTCCGATGCGGGTCGACCGGCCTGACCTCGACGGGATCGAGGTAATCGTACCGTCGCTCGATGGTTTCGGCGACACTTTCGCCGGTCTCGGGATCGCGCTCGCCGGCGGCGAACACCGGCAGCTCGCGACAGAGCCGGAAGGCGTTGCCGAGGCCGTCGAGGTGATCAAAGTGGATGTGGGTGATCACGGCCGCGTCCGGCAGCGCCACGTCCTGGGTGAGAAACTGCTGGCGGAAATCCGGGCTCGCGTCGATCAGTACCGACTCGTCGGTATGCTCGTTGCGAACGTGCACCGAAAACCGACTCCGCTCGACCCCCAGCTCCCGGGCCCGTTCGCAGGTCCCACAGTCACATCCGACGGTCGGCGTCCCGGTCGTGTCACCGGTGCCCAGCAGCGTGACCTCCATCAATCGTGGTCGTGTTCGTGATCGTGCCCGCCGGCCACCAGCGGCTGGCGCTCGTCCTCGAGCATGTCGACCCCGCGCAGGATGTCCCGCTCCTCGAAGTCCTCGACCGCGTCGAGAAGATCCCGCTGGGTCAGCACGCGACGGTTTTCGGTCAACGCGTTGAGGACGGCCTCCCGCATGACCAGCCGGAGGTCGCTCCCGGTCAGCCCCTCGGTCGCCTCCGCGACCTCCTCGGGTTCAAAGTCGGTGATCTCCATGTCGCGGGTGATGACCCCCAGAATGTCCCGGCGCATGTCGACATCCGGGCGCGGGAAGTGGACGATCTCGTCGAAGCGCCGCCAGGCGGCCGCGTCCAGCTGGTCGGGGTGATTGGTCGCCCCGATCCGCAACACCTCG
>CAZAYR010000226.1:0-2987 GCA_964489365.1 uncultured Salinarchaeum sp. | reverse complement strand
GTCGGAGTTGACGGGGAACCCGGCCTCGATGACGTGGGTTCCCATCTCGTCGAGCTGCTCGGCGATCGCCCGTTTGTCGTCGTAGGAAAACGACGTTCGTGGCGTCTGCTCGCCGTCGCGCAGCGTCGTATCGAAAATCCGAACCGATTCGATCTCCGCTTCAGCAGTTAACGTGCCCTGGAAGAACTCGACCCCTCTGACTGGAATCAGAGGCAACCTCCGTCGGCGAAGGATCGGACATTGTAGTCGAGTGAAACCCGCAGGTACATTTAAACCTGTCCTTCGTGGATCGCGAACGTTTTTCCCCGCATCCGTGGAGGGAACCCCATGAGCGGATTCGACCTCGATCTCCAGACCGTCGAGGAGCACCTCGACGAAACCGAAGCCGAGGAGACGACCGGGCGACGGGTGGTCCTGGGGGTGCTCGACGGATCGACCCCGGCAGGGGAGTGGTACGAGCTCGTCGACGACGGCGACGTCCTCGTGCTCAACGTCCAGGGTAACGTCAACGAACTCGCCGCCGGGTTCGCGCGGGATGTCAAGGAGGACGGGGGTTCGCTGATGCGGTTCCGTGGGTTTCTCATCGTGACGCCGCCCGGCGTCGATATCGATCCGGATCGGTTACGGGACTGAATCGCGCCGCGTAGGCATGACGACACGCCGGGCTCCGGGAAGCACGGGCGGGCTTGGATGTGCAGGGACCACGCCCAACGCGCCCGGGCCGGGATACCGGGCGTGGAGCTGGACTCTTGGCGATACCGGTGCCCGCGTGGCCACACCGACTTCGACGTCGAGCATGGCGCCATCTACTGCCATAGCTGTAACGCGCGGGGCTGGCCGTCCTACCACCGCCGCGTCCGGGACGAAAAGACCGGCGAGGAGATCGACCTCCGGGGGCTGACGGCCTAAACGACACCGGTTTGTGCGCCCTCCCCCCAGCGCGGAGCGAATGCCGGATCTGTTTACGCCGCTGGTGCTCGGCGAGGCGACGTTACCGAACCGACTGATGGTCTCGCCGATGTGCCAATACGCGGTCGAGGACTGTGACGGCCTGGCGACCGACTGGCACCTCGTGCACTTGGGCTCTCGCGCCGTTGGGGGTGCCGGCGTCGTGATGAGCGAAGCCACCGCGGTCGCGCCCCGGGGCCGCATCTCCCCGCAAGATCTCGGGATCTGGAGCGACGCCCACGCGGAGGCGCTGGCGCCGACCGCCGCATTCGTCCGATCCCAAGGGGCTCTCCCCGGCATCCAACTCGCCCACGCGGGCCGGAAAGCGTCGAAGACGCGACCGTGGGCGGGCAACGAACCGCTCGGGCCGAACGACGGCGGATGGGAGGTCGTCGCGCCGAGCGAGATCCCGTGGCCGTACGAGGAGGCCGCGCCGCCGACGCACGCGCTTCCGTCGGTCGAGATCGAGGAGGTCGTCGCCGCATTCGCCGACGCTGCGGCACGTGCCGCCGAGGCCGGCTTCGCCGTCGCCGAGATTCATGCGGCCCACGGGTATCTCCTCCACCAGTTCCTCTCCCCCATTACCAACGACCGTGACGACGAGTACGGCGGCGACTTCGAGGGCCGGACGCGCTTGTTACGGGAGGTGGCGGCCGCCGTGGGAGATGTGTGGCCCGACGGGCGGCCCCTCTTCGTCCGGCTGTCGGGCACCGATTGGCTCGACGATCGGGATGCATGGACGGTCGAGCAGACGAGCCGCGTGGCCGATCGGCTGGCCGAACTCGGGGTCGATCTCGTCGATATCTCGAGCGGGGGCATCGAGCCGGACGCGCGCCCGCCCCTTGGGGGCCCGGGGTACCAACTGCCGCTTGCGGAGGAGGTCAAGGAAACCTGCGAATCGGAGATCGCGATCGGGACGGTCGGCGGAATCGCCACCCCCGAGCAAGCCGACGAGATCGTACGCAACGGGCGGGCGGACGTGAGCATCGTCGGACGGGAGTTTCTCAGACATCCGTACTTCGGGATCGACGCAGCTCGGGAGCTCGGCGTCCCCGATGAATGCCAGCCGCCGGTGCAGTACCGCCGCGCATACTGAATCGGTCGAGTGGAATCGTGGCATCCCTCGCCAGGTTGCTTCGTCCCGCAGTCCCTACGCTTGGTCCGCCGAATAGGAGCGGTTCCGCCGATAGGCCCTGATCCAGGCAAACAGCAACCCGATCCCACCGCCGAGGCCCAAGACGCCCGGCCCTACGGCCATCGAAATCTCGTCCGGCGTATTCGTATATGAGATCAGATGGGTGATCCGCCCCGGCGTCCCGACGGTTACCGCGTCGATCCCGAGTGCGGAGAGCACGATCGGCCCCCCGAACGCGAGGAGAAGGAAGCTCGCGAATACGGCGATGGCGGCCCCGGCGAGGCCGTCCCAGACCACCGCCGTCACGGACAGTCCGCGGGGCCGATCGTCGGCCTGCCCGTAGATCCGGAGTCCGGATTCCCGATCGACGACGCGCACGTCCGCCGGATACCCCAGGAGGGCGACCGTCATCCACACGTCGGCGACAGCGCCGGCGGCGTTCAGCGTCAGCGGGATCGCGATCCAGCCCCACTCGAACGCCAGCATGATCGGCACGCCAACGGCCGTCATCCCGAGGAGCGGCGTTAGCAGGACAACGAAGAACTGGTCACGGGAGAATTCGTGATCGGTCGTCGCGTACGCGTAGGGCATGATGAAATGGGCGAGGCCCACACCGTACCGGGGCGTCCCGCCGTAGTACCGGATCGCGAGGCCGTGTAACCACTCGTGGGGGACGATGAAAGCCGTCCCCAGAAAGACGATGACTAGGACGTTCAGCGGCATCGCGACCCAGCCGACCGACTCGCCCACGAATGCGAAACTCACCGTACTCCCCGTCGCGATGCGGAACAGGCCGGCAAAGAGCGTCCACCCCACGACCATCCCTAACGCACCGATAGCGGTCATCTGAATCGTTAACCCGCGGGTCAGGGTTAACTCCGCGAGCAGCGTCGGGTCTTCCGAC
>CAZAYR010000225.1:0-2996 GCA_964489365.1 uncultured Salinarchaeum sp. | reverse complement strand
GGTCCTAGTGGTGGGCTGGGCGACCGCGCTGCCCTTACCGCTCATTCTCATCTACGCCCCGAGCTGGGGCTGGATTACGGTCGGGAACGTCCTGCTCGGCGTCAATCAGGCGCTGACCTGGAGCATGGCGATCAACGCGAAGATCGACCTGGCCGGACCGGATCAACGAGGACTTGCCGTCGGTATCGACGAATCGTTCGGCTACTCGGGGGTCGCGGTTGGGGCCTGGCTCACGGGCGTGATCGCGGCGCGGTGGAGTCTCCGACCGGAACCGTTCTACTTTCTCGCCGTGGTCGTCCTCCTCGCGTTCCTCATCTCCGTGACTCTCATCAAGGAGACCGCCCAGTACGCCGCAGTCGAGGGCAGCGACGATGCGGCCGATGCAAATTTGCCGTTCGTCGCCGTGTTGAAACGCGCGACGTACGGCGACCGAACGCTGTTCGCGGCCGCCCAAGCCGGCCACGTCGAGAACTTCGTCGACACGTTGTTTTGGATCGCCGTGCCGCTCTATCTCACGAGCCATGGACTCGGCATCGCGGCCGTCGGGATCGTGGTGGGCGTCCATAGCGGGATGTATTTCCTCCAGATCGCGACGGGCGGGCTCGCGGATCGGATCGGGCGGCGTCCACCGGTGCTCCTCGGGATGTTCGTCGCCGGCGGTGGCGTCCTCGGCATGGTCACGTTCGAGGGGTATGGAGCGTGGCTCGCCATGGCCGCCCTCTCCGGGCTGGGGATGGCGTTGCTGTATCCGAACCTGATGACCGTCCCCGGGGACGCCTGCCATCCCACGTGGCGCGCGTCAGGGATGGGTGTCTATCGCATGTGGCGGGATGCTGGCTACGGCGTCGGCGCCATCGTGATCGGGGCCGCCATGCAGCTCGTCAACATCGAGGCGGCGTTCTATCTCACGGGCGGGTTGATGTTCCTGTCGGGGGCGGTCGTGTACCTGCTGATGGAGGAGACCCATCCGAGGTTCGGGACACACACGCCGCCCGTCCCGTCCGCCGAGGTTGGTCGTTCCGCGGTCACCGAGTGAGCCACCCGAGTGTGCAGTGCCGGGTGATGAAGCGGATGCGGACCGATGCGTCAACTTCCACCACCAGCAGCGCGGATCACCGCCCGGCTGCTCGGGCCGACGGTGCTTCGTGCAGACGGAGGCCTCGCCTGATAAACGTTAATGGGCCCGCGGACGATTGGCCCCTTATGGACGCGAGCCGCATCGAGGAGCTCATTCGGGACGCCCTCCCGGACGCGGAAGTGACCGTCACGACCCGCTCTGACCTACCGGAGGACGATCACTTCGAGGCGCTCGTCGTGACCCCCGCCTTCGAGGACAGATCCCTGATCGAACAACACGAACTCGTCTACGACGCGCTCGGCGAGCACATGACCCGGGACATCCATGCGCTCGAGCTGACGACGTACACCCCGGCCGAGCACCTCGAGCACGGCGCGTAACGAGGCGGTCGAGACCTACGGCAGCACGGCGCGGAGCCGGTCCGTCATCGCGTCGACCCCGCGCGTCTGGAGGACAGCCGGATCGACGAGTGCGCTCGCTCGCCGTCGGGCGTCGGGATCGAGCCCGCAGCCCGTACTGAGCGCGGGAATCACCCGCTCGGCATCGGCGTATGCGCCCGCGAGGGCGGTCGTGTAGAGAATGTCCGGGAGCGTCGCCGTCTCAACGGCGGGGAGCGTGAAGGTGGCGCCCGCGATCGCGGTCTGGCAGGTCGACGACGCGAGCGCCCCCAACAGCTCAGCGGTTCCTCGCGGCGTCGCGGTGCGTTTCGGGAATCCACAGGCCGTCACGTCCACCACGAAGCTTGCCGCCGTCCCCGGAAACGGGTGAACCGACCAGGGCGTCTCGTCCGCACCGGCGAGTCTGCGGGCCACCCGCCGGTCGCCGAGCATCGCCACGGCCCTCCCCGCCAGGAACGCCTCGAGTGCGCGGTCGAGCCCCGTCGTCACCTTCACCGACCCGTCGAGGAGAGTGGCAAGCGCCCGCACCGCCTCCCGGAGCGTCACGATCGATCCGTCCCCTGTGGCGATCGCACGATACGCGTCCGGCCCCGAGCGAGCCAGGAGGAGCTGACAGAGCAGCCGGAACGGCCACGCACCATCGCCCGGCAGCGCGAGGGCCGCGACGGGGGGATCCGCCCGGACGGTCGACAGCCGCTCCACAAGCGCGACCGGGTCCGACACGTTCCCCGGTTCAACGCCGACCTCCGCGAGCAGGGCGGGGCGGACGAAGAGCGAGTTGCAGGGATCGACCGTCATCGGCACCGCATACGGGTCCCCGTCGAGCAGGATCGTCGACAGGACGTCATTTCGAATGCCCTCGCGACGATCCTCGGTCACGATGTCGTCGATCGTGTGGAGCGTCACGGCACGAACGTACCGCTCGAGTTCCGGGCCGGCGACGGTCTGGAAGGTCCCCGGCGGCGATCCGGCCACGAGGGCCGACGCGACCGTCGCTTCGAGTTCCCGCCGCGTTGCAAAGCTCGACAGCGCGAGGTCCACCGAGCGGGGCAGTCGTTCGTCGATGGCCGACACCACCTCGGCCGTCCCCAGGCCGTCACACCAGTGCGCGAGCGTGACCGTTTCGGCCCGCTGGCGCGCTTCGACGGCGGGCGACCCCGGCGGCTCGGTTCGCGATTCGGTCCGCGAAAGGCACCCGACCAGCGCGGTCGAAGCGGTCGTCGCCGTCCGCGAGAGGACCGTGCGACGCGTCCATTGCATCGCCCCTATGGGACACTTCATCCGGTTTGAAGGCACGCCGCCCGGCTTCCGATGGCTTTTACGCCCGAGGGCGGCTCTCTCCCGCATGGACGAGGATTATCGCATGGAACGCGACAGCATCGGCGAGGTACGCGTGCCCGCCGAGGCGAAGTGGGGCGCCCAGACCCAGCGAGCGATCGAGAACTTCCCGATCTCCGAGCGGAGCTTCGGCCGTCGGTTCATCGCCGCGCGGGGGATCGTCAAGAAGGCGGCGGCGCAGG
>CAZAYR010000224.1:0-3033 GCA_964489365.1 uncultured Salinarchaeum sp. | reverse complement strand
CAACGAGGGAACACAGACTTGTCATGATCGAAACCACTGTAGATCTTACGGCGGTGTTGTTGCAGAGCCCGGCGATCGATGCCGTGGGCGCGGCCGCGATCGCGTTCGGCCTGTCGGCGCTGGGCGCAGGTATCGCGGAGAAGGGGATCGGCGCCGCCGCGGTCGGGGCGATGGCCGAGGACGAGGACCTGTTTACCCGGGGGTTGATCCTGACGGTCATCCCGGAGACGCTGGTCATCTTCGCGCTGATCGTCCTGGTCCTGGTCCTGTTCGTCGGATAAGCTGGCACTCGATCATGTCAGCCCCAAGGACGTCATCGGGTTTCCCACCATGAGCCTGGAGACGGTCGTCGAGGACATCCGCGAGGAAGCCGAAGCCGAGGCTGCCGAGATCGCGGCGGAGGCCGACGCGGAAGCCACGGAAATCATCGAGGCCGCCGAGCAGGAGGCCAACGACACGATCGAGGCCGCCAAACGGGACGTGGAGGACCAGATCGAGCGTGAGCGCGAGCAGCGACTTTCGAGTGCCGCCCTCGAGGCCAAACAGGAACGCCTCGAGGCCCGCCGGGACCTCCTCGAGGACGTGTACGAGGCGGTGACCGAACGAATCGCCGACCTCCCGCGGGATCGCCGGGCGGAGCTGACCCGGGCCTTGCTCGACGCGAGCGAGGATGAGTTCGACGAGGGCCCCGTCTCCGTGTACGGGCGGGCCGAGGACGAGGACATGCTCGAGGAGGTCCTCGCGGACTACGGGGGCTTCGAGTTCGGGGGACCCGTCGACTGCCTCGGGGGCGTCATCCTCGAGAGCGAGGCTTCACGGGTCCGGGTCAACAACACGTTCGACGCGATCCTCGAGGACGTGTGGGAGGACAACCTCAAAGCGATCAGCGACCGCCTCTTCGAGCAATGACGATCCTCGGTGCCTCGAACCCCGAGTACGTCACGGCGCGGATCCGGGGCCGTCGGGCGGCACTGTACGACGAGGAGGACTACCGCAACCTCGTCCGTCGGGGCACCGGCGGCATCGCCCGGTTCATGGAGGAATCGGAGTACGAGCGCGAGATCAACGCCCTCGGGGCCAGGCACGGCGGCGTGGATCTGATCGAGTTCGCCCTGACCGAGAACCTGGCCAAGCACTTCCACGACTTGCTGCGCTGGTCCGAGGGGGACCTCCACGAGCTGATCGCCCGGTACCTTCGCCGGTACGACGTCTGGAACATCAAGACGGTCATCCGGGGGGTCTATACGGACGCGACGGTCGAGGAGATCGAGACGGACCTCATCGTGGCCGGGGAGCTTTCCCAGTCCCGCCTCGAAGCGATGGCCGCCGCGGACGACCTGCACGAGGTGATCGATCACCTGGAGAACACACGCTATTATGGCCCGCTCGTGGACGCGTACACCGAATACGAGGAGGAGGCGGTCCTGGTCCCCCTGGAGAACGCGCTCGATCGGGCCTTCTACGCGCATCTGCTCGAGGACATCCCCGCCGAGGAGCCGTACGAGGGCCCCATGGCCCAGTACGTGGAGTTCCTCCAGGCCGAAATCGACTTCCGGAACCTCCGGAATGCGCTTCGGATCGCGCGTAGCGGCGCCGACATCGACCCCGGTGAGTACGCCATCGAGGGCGGACGGCTCTTTCGGCGCGGGGAGCTGGCCCGGCTCGTCGCGAACCCGGAGGAACTCGTGGCTGAGATCCGTGAGAGCCCCTACGGCAACGATCTCGCGGGCGCGCTTGAGGAACTTGAGGAGGCCGACAGCCTCATCGGGTTCGAGCACACACTCGAATCCGTGCTCCTCGCGTACACGGAGCGTCTGGGCAACGTGTACCCCGTCTCAATCACCGCCATTCTCTCGTATATTCTCGCCAAGGAGCGGGAAGTCGACAACATCCGGGCCATCGCGCGAGGCAAGGAGGCCGACCTCAGCGAAACCGAAATCGAGGAGGAGCTGGTGATCGCATGACCCAGGAGATCGCCGTGATCGGCAGCCCGGAGTTCACGACGGGATTCCGCCTCGCGGGCGTGCGGATCTTCGAGAACGTGCGGGAGCCGAACAAGCCGAACGACCTCGACGCCGCCGTCGAGCGGATCGACGAGCACGAGGACGTCGGGATCGCGATCATGCACGCCGACGACATCGATCACCTTTCCCGCTCGGCGCGCGAAATCGTCGAAACCAGCGTGGATCCGACGTTCGTGCTCATCGGCGGCGAGGCCGCGGGCGGGATGCGCGAACAGATCAAACGGGCGATCGGAATCGACCTGATGGACTAAGCATATGAGTCAAGCACAAGAGGCGACAGAGACGACCGCGGACGGGCGGATCGCAGAGGTGAGCGGCCCGGTCGTGACGGCGATCGGGCTCGAAGCCCGGATGAACGACGTGGTGTACGTCGGCGAGGAGGAGCTGATGGGCGAGGTCATCGAGATCGAGGGCGACCGCACGACGATCCAGGTCTACGAGGAGACCTCCGGCGTTGCCCCCGGCGAACCGGTGGCCAATTCCGGGGAACCGCTCACGGTCGACCTGGGCCCCGGGATGCTCGATTCGATCTACGACGGCGTCCAGCGCCCGCTGGCCGTCCTGGAAGAGGAGATGGGCTCGCCCTTCCTCGACCGCGGGGTCGACGCCCCGGGGATCGACCTCGAGAAGACCTGGGAGTTCGATCCGCTGGTCGAGGAGGGCGAGACCGTCGGCCCGGGCGACGTGGTCGGCGTCGTGCCCGAAACCGAAAGCATCGACCACAAGGTGCTCGTGCCGCCGGGGTACGAAGGCGGCGAGGTGACCGCCATTGACTCCGGGAACTTCACCGTCACCGACGAGGTCGTCGAGCTCGACAGCGGTGAGGCGGTCACCATGCACCAGGAGTGGCCGGTCCGGGAGGCCCGGCCAGCGGTGGAGAAACACTCCCCGACGATCCCCCTGATCTCGGGCCAGCGGATCCTCGACGGGCTCTTCCCGATCGCGAAGGGCGGCACGGCGGCGATCCCCGGCCCCTTCGGCTCGGGCAAGACCGTCACCCAGCACCAGC
>CAZAYR010000223.1:0-3107 GCA_964489365.1 uncultured Salinarchaeum sp. | reverse complement strand
CGAGGAACACAACACGCCGCGACACCTCAACGAGGCGACCTCGATCGACTTCGAGGGGGCGTTCCTCGACCACCACGAGGCGATGGACCTCTGTGAGCGACTGCTCATCGCCGCCTACGAGGATGTCGCCGCGTCGTGCGCGGCCGAGCTCGAGACCCTCGGGCTCTCGGAGACGTTTGCCGTCCCCGAGGGCGAGCTCCCCCGGCTGACCTACGACGAGGCGATCGAGCGGGTCAACGCGACCGGCGAGCTCGAGGAGTTCCTCGAATGGGGGGACGACCTCTCGACCGAGGCCGAGCGGGAGCTGGGGGCCGAAATCGGGAGTCACTACTTCATCACGGACTGGCCGAGCGAGATCAAGCCGTTCTACATCCAGGACTACGACGACGATCCGGAGATCTCCAAGGGCTTCGACCTCATGCATCCGCGGATGGAACTCGTCTCCGGCGGCCAGCGTGAGCATCGCTACGACCGGCTCGTCGAGGGGTTCGAGGCCCAAGGACTGGATCCGGCGCAGTTCGATTACTATACGGACATGTTCCGGTACGGGATGCCGCCCCATGCCGGATGGGCCTTCGGGGCCGAGCGGCTCGTGATGACCATGCTCGAACTCGAAAACATCCGGGAGGCGGTCCTGTTCCCGCGGGATCGACAGCGCCTTTCCCCGTAATGGCCCCAGCGGGAGCCGCGGAAACGGTGTCGGTCTTCGTCCCGAGTCACGTAACGAGCTTTTTCAGCGTCCACGAACACGAGGAGCCTGCGAAGGCCGGCTCGCGTGGCGCGGGGCTCACCCTCACCGATGGCGTCGAGTGCACGCTCGAGCGGGCGCCGGAAACGACCGTCGAAGTTGATGGCGCCGCCACGGAGGTCGCCGCCGTCGACCACGTCCTCGAGGCCTTCGAACCGTCCGCTCGCATCGAAATCGAGGCGACCGCGCCGATCGGTGCAGGGTTCGGGCTCTCGGGCGCGATGGCGCTTGGCACGGCGATCGGGCTGAACGCGTTCGCGTCGGAGGCCCGGACCGCGAACGAACTCGCCCGCATCGCCCATGTCGCCGACGTGAGAGCGGGGACCGGCCTGGGGGACGTCGTCGCGCAGCTCCGCGGTGGGATTCCGATTCGCCGTGAACCGGGCGCACCCCCCCATGGGGAACTCGACGGGGTGCCGGGCGCCGGTCGGGTGGAGTATACCACCCGGGGCGAACTGTCGACCGAGGAGATCATCACGGGTGACGTCGACGCGATCAACGGAGCCGGGGAGGCGGCGCTTGCCGGGTTCCTCGAACGCCCGAGTCTACCACGTCTCTTCGCTCACGCCCGCGAGTTCGCCCGGGACTCGGGGCTCCTGCCCGAGGAGCTCGCGGTCGTTATCGAGGCCGTCGAGGAGGCCGGCGGCGAGGCCGCGATGGGGATGCTCGGCCGGACGGTCTTCACCCTCGGGACGGGGTTGACCGACGCAGGCTATGACGCACGCGCCTGTCGGATCGATCACGGGGGCGCCCGGATCGCCTCGGATGGGGTCGTTTATTACCCCCCTACGGCCGAATTCGAGGCGTGAGCGAGGAGTCCGCCCCAGGTAGTGTCGCGCACGAGGAGGAGATCCCGGAGGACCATCCCCGGTATATGGATCTCGTGACCCGCCACCGCATCGAGGAGGGCATCGAGGCGGGCATCACCCACATTCAGGGCATGCATGCGGAAGGGCGCGGGAGCGCGTTCGATTATCTGCTCGGCGAGGAGACCCTCCCGAGCGCCGACGAGGCCGCCCGGGCCGCGGCGGCGGAACTGCTGTGTGCCGAACATCCCGTGATCTCGGTCAACGGCAACGTCGCCGCACTCGTCCCCGAGGAGACCGTCGTCCTGGCGAACGCGGTCGACGCGGCGATCGAGGTCAACTTGTTTCATCGATCGGAAGATCGCATCCGCCGGATCGTCGAACACCTGGAGGCCCACGGGGCCGAGGACGTGCTCGGACTCGAGGCCGAGGCAAATATTCCGGGCTTGACCCACGACCGGGCCCAGATTAGCGAGGAGGGGATCGGCCGCGCCGACGTCGTCCTGGTCCCCCTCGAGGACGGCGACCGGGCCCAGGCGCTCCGGGAGATGGGCAAGCGGGAGATCGTGATCGACCTGAATCCTCTCTCGCGGTCCCCACGCGACGCCCACATTCCCATCATCGACAACGTCGTGCGGGCCATGCCCAATATCAGGCAACACGCGGGAGCGCTCGGGGACTGGCCTCCCGGCGAGCTGCGTCAAATCGTCGTGGAATTCGAGCCCGAGGTGGCACTCCGGGACGCGGAATCACACATTCGCAAGGCCTCCTGGGATCAGGACGCCTAGCCCGCCCGTCCGCTTTTCCGGGGCTCGGTCCAAGCAGGGCGTGCACGCCACGGGCCATTTCGGGATTGCAATGGAAGTCTGGGCGCCGGCCGATGGGTGGCTCACCGCGACGGGACGCCCTGGACTGGCCGCCGTCGGCGCTCTCGTGGCCGTTCGCACTGCCACACTTCCTGATCTGGATGAGTGCTTGCCGCTCGCCCACCGGGGGCCGACCCACTCGCTCGTCTTTTGAGTGGCGGTGGCCTTGGCGATACCCGGGATCGGCGGTGGCGCCGGAACCGTCCTCGGGGCCGACCCCGCCACGCTGGCCGGCCGGTCGGGGGCGCCGCGCTGGTGACGCAACTTAGCTACCTCGGCGCCGATAGCTTCACCCCGATGGGCGTGCGTCCGTCGTGGCCGACAACGTGCCCGCACGTCCCCCTCGACGGCTCGCCTCGATACCCCGGCTCGCGAGCTGAGCATGTTTTGCCGTAGGGGGCGATAGTCATGGTCGCGGCCGGCATGTTCGCCCGGCTCGGGGCCTGAAGTGCAATCGGTTAAGTATTCGTGGAGAATACTACCGGATGGCATGAGTACGTACGACGGCTTCAGCGACGTGGGCGAGGCGGACGTGACTCGGGCGATCGGCCAGGAGTGGACCGAGGAGTTCATGGACTTTTCCGATTCCGACGTGATCATCGTCGGGGGTGGGCCCTCGGGCCTGATGGCGAGCAAGGAACTCTCCGAGCGCGGCGTGAAGACGATGGTCGTCGAGAAGAACAACTA
>CAZAYR010000222.1:0-3111 GCA_964489365.1 uncultured Salinarchaeum sp. | reverse complement strand
AATCGATCGGTGGAGATGCGCTTGTCGTCGTCCTCGGCGACGACGAACCCGACGCCGACGCGTTTGTCGCCTTGGACTCGATCGACACGACTGGGATCGCTATGGCAGTGGATAACCCTTCGTTGCCCGCCGATTACCACCTTGAAGGACACGGGGACGTGCGGGCGCTGCTTTCGTGGTTACTTGAGGAGACGTAATGGCGGAAATTAGTGCCACCATACCCGTGAAATCGCTGGAGCGAGACCGTTCGCTCTGACGAGGAAAACGTATAGTGGGCTGGTAATGTCCCCGCAATCGGGCACTTTTACTTTGCCCGGGACCCCCCAAGGATGGCGTGGATGTCGACGATTGTCGTCGGTGAAATCCCGGCCGGAGACTTCGCTCTCGAACAGACGTTCGAACGCGTCCCAAGCGTCGCCTTCGAGTGCGAACGGGTCGTCGACCACGACGAGGAGGTTACCATGCCGCTCCTATGGGCTCGTGACGCCGACGGAACCGCCGTCCACGCAGCCCTCGAACATGACGAGACCGTGGCGGAGGTCGCACCGCTCGCCGACTTTGGCGACCAGCAGCTTTACCGCGTCACGTGGACACCCGAGGTCTGTCAGACCGTCGGGGTGCTCACCGAATCCGACGGTTCCATCCTGGACGTCCGGGGCGACGGAGGCCGGTGGCAGGTCCGCGTCTTTTATCCCAACCGTCAGTCGGTGTCGATCGTCAACGGCGGGGGCGAGGATATCTCCTTTGCGATGAATCGGGTCGGCCAGCTCGAACAGAAATCGGCGGTCCGGTACGGGCTGACGGACAAACAACACGAGGCACTACGCATCGGTTGGAACGAGGGGTACTTCGACGTCCCGCGCAAGATCGGGATCGAGGAGCTCTCGGGAAACTTGGGGGTGACCCATCAGGCGGTCTCCGAACGCCTGCGGCGCGGCCAAGCGACCCTCATCGAGGAAGCCCTCGGACTGTACGGGGACGATAACGAGGGCATACGCGGCTGAGGAGTTCCTCAATCGGCGGAGAAGGCCGAGAGGCCGGTGAGCTCCTCGCCGATGATTAGCGTGTGGATGTCGTGTGTCCCTTCGTAGGTGTATACGGTCTCCATGTTGATCATATGCCGCATGGGGGGGTAGTCGACGGTGATGCCGTTGCCCCCCAACATTTCCCGGGCGACCCGGGCCTGATTGCGGGCCATGCGGACGTTGTTCCGTTTCGCGAGCGAGACCTGGATCGGTGTGAGCTCGCCGCGGGCCTTCAACTCCGCCAGACGAAACGCCAGCAGTTGTCCGAGCGAGATCTGGGTCGCCATCTCCGCTAACTTCTCTTGTTGGAGTTGGTATCGACCGATCGGGTGCCCGAACTGCTCGCGATCGAGCGCGTATGCGCGGGCCACCTCGAAGCAATCCCGGGCGACCCCGATCGTCCCCCACGCAATGCCGAACCGGGCCTGGGTCAGACACGAGAGCGGGCCACGCATTCCCTCGACGCCCGGAAGGACGTGATCCTCGGGCACGATGACGCCCTGTAACGCGATCTCCCCGGTCCGCGAGGCCCGCAACGAGAGCTTGCCCTCGATCTCGTTGACGGCCACCCCGTCCCAGTCCGTCTCGACGAGGAACCCGCGAACTGGGTCACCCGGCGCCGACATGTCACGGGCCCACACGAGCGCGAGATCTGCGATGGGGGCGTTGGTCGTCCACGTCTTCGTTCCATGCAAGCGGTAGCCGTCCTCCGTCGCTTCCGCCCGCGTGTTCATGGCGGCGGGGTTCGACCCGTGTTCGGGTTCGGTCAGGGCAAAGCATCCAACGAGCTCGCCATCCCGGAGGCGTGGGAGCCAGGTCTCCCGCTGGTGATCACTGCCGAAGGCGTCGATCGGGTACATGACCAGGGCGCCCTGCACCGAGACCATCGACCGGATGCCCGAGTCACAGGCGCCAAGTTCCTGCATCATAAGCCCGTAGCCCAAGGGGTCGATACCCGGGTCATCCCCGAACGCGATATTAGGCCCGTACAGGCCCAGATCCCCCATTTCGGGGATGAGCTCGAGCGGGAACTCCCCCTCCTGGAAGAACCGGCCGATATCGGGGCGGATCCGATCCTCGACGAACTCCCTAGTCGAGCGCTGGACCATCCTGGCCTCCTCGGAGACCTCGTCCTCCAGCGCGAGGAGATCGATCATGCCCGGACGTGGCCGCTCAGGGTCTTAACTTGATCCGCTATTTGTCCGGGAGGTGGCCACGCTCGCGGGCCTCGTCGACGAGGATCGGTATCCCGGTCGTCATCGTGTCGAAGGAGAGGGTACTCACGAGCTCGAACACCTCGACGAGTTCCGCCCGGGTCGCCCCGAGATCGCGGGCATTCTGCATATGCCCGTCGATCCCCTCCTCGAGGAGGTGGGCCGGGGTCGCATCGATCGCGATATAGAGAAATTCCCGGATCTTTGGCGCCAGGACGCCCTCCTCCCAGGGATGAGCCGAGTAGTCCACGTACCGATCAAAAAAGTCCGGGTCCGGTGCGTAGTACGGGGCCCACCACTCGGGGCGATAACCACGCCGGTCCTCGAAGTCATCGAGGAACGATTCGAAGGCCTCCTCGGAGAGATCCTCGGAAAGCCCCAACTGGTCGTCGAGGATCTCGGCGCCGATCATGAACGAGTGCATCCCGAGGACGCTCGCGATCTGGAGGACCTCGAGGATCTCCTCGAAGTCCGCACCAGCTTCGAAGGCCCTGCCGACATGCCGTCGGATCCCCGCCGGGCGACAGGTGGTCGTCTGGCCGTACGCGGCGATCATCACGAACTCCTTGACCTTGGGGGCGAGCGCCTCGGTCTCGTGGGGATAGCTGGCCCATTCCCGATAGACCTCGAAGAACGCCGGGTCGCGTCGAAGGACGGCATCGAAGCCGGGTTCCCAGTACCCGACCTCGGCGATAAACCGTTCCTTGAGGTCGTGCTCGTCCTGTGTCAGCTCGTCGGATTCGGACATGCCTCAAGGGCCGACAACACGGTAATAATGGTTGTCCTTCCCCAGACCGTTCCCTCCCGCCGATCGGTTGGCGGTGATCTGGTCGGCCAAGCGCTCGGCCGTCGTTCGTCCGCACGGTGGGCGA
>CAZAYR010000221.1:0-3127 GCA_964489365.1 uncultured Salinarchaeum sp. | reverse complement strand
TGTGGTCGGTGTAGCGCTGGATTGTGGGTTCTGAATCGATTCCGGCGTTTACCATCAGGAGCACAGGGCAGCCAGCATGAGGTGAGGTCGGAATACGTGCGGGGCGATCGTGATCACCGGTGTCGCCTTGCTTTCCGGAACGAGCTATTTGTTATATCCGATTTAACGCGTCGGGCTCCACCGTGGAGGACAGTTGACCTTGGAGGGGCGACACGCGTGTGCGCCGGGGCGATCCGATTCCTCGTCTCGACTGGCATCCACCGGTGGTCGAGCTCCCGGCCGAGCCGTCAGTGCGAAGGGCGTATTCGGTGTGTCGGCGTCCCCCGAGCTACTCGAGAGGTCGACCAGCCAGCGGTCAACGGCTCCCCTGAGTTGTCCATCGGCCGGTTGCCCGCCCGGGGTCGACATCCATTGAAACGGACCATTCCATTACGCCGGCCATAACTAAGACCCCTGAGTCCGTGTAAGGTCTTATGCCCGGCTTGACCGAGGCCGATAAAGAGAGGATTCGGAAGGTCGCACAGATTCCTCGTTTCAAGCGTGCACCCGAGCTCCTCTGCCCCGATGATGACGAGTACAACGCCGACGAAGAGGGTCGCAAGCGGCCGTCGTCGGCCGACTCCGAATAGAACTGCTGGTTCTCGGTAGCCGACGTTGGTTCACCCCATTTGCTAGCGGCAGCGCTGGGTCCGTCGGACGTGGGTGTGAACGGGGTTCGAAGCCCGTTCCCATGGCGGTAGGGGCCTCGAGCCAGTCGGCAAACGGCCGCTACACACGTCGACGCTCGGCGTTCCCGCACAACCGGCAGGTGGTCAACCGGTACGGTTCGCGAGAATGTTTCTTGCCGGGCGTCTCGGTGACGATCCGGAGGGACACGAGGTGGTCGGTCAACATGCCACAACCGACACAGTGTCGCCGTTCTTCGTTCGTCATCCCCGTGGAGGCCATGTCCGCGACCACCGCCTCGAAGCGGCGTGAAGCCCACACCTATATCGATTGATGCGGCGGATTCCAGATGAAACGTGTATAGCGCTGCCCGGTTCCGTCCAGGACACGCAGTGCTGGATGCCATATTTCGGGACGCCGGTCAGGTCCAGCGTCGATGTCGGGGTGGCAGCGACGGCCGTAAGGCCCGGGCGGGGTTCGTATCGTGACTCGCCACCCCTTTCGAGCTTGGGGGGACGCCACCGCGAGCTCGGAGAACGGCGATAGCCCAGACCGCCGGCAGAGACAGAGCCGTCGGCCCCAGGACCGTTTGGCGATAATCCACCACACCGACTCACCGTGGATGGCACGGAGAGGGTTCTGACGCTGGAGGAGCGACTCGCAGACCGGGTTAACCGGAGTTGAACGGATACTGAGGAAATACGACCAGTGATAACCGGAAGTATAACTACATACAGTGGATGCAAACCCCGATATCAGGGTACAGCCTCCATGAACACCCCGGACGAGCCACGTCCCCACCGCCGCGGCTATAACCCACGCACGGGCGCCTACCACCTCTTCCATGACTGGGAAGGGGAGACTTCGATCGTCGAGACTGTCCTCCGTTCCGTCTCGGCCATTACCAACCTCGATCCGACGGACCTCGACTCTCCGACCAGCGCCGTCGATACAGACGCCCTGAACGCCATCTTCCGGCCGCTCGCCAACGGGCAGCCCCGGGAATCGGGGTACGTATCGTTTCCGTTGAACGGCTGTGAGGTCGTCGTCCATGCCGATGGTGAGGTCGAGGTCCACCCCCCGGTGCTCGGCACTCCCCGTCTCTATGGCGATACGACCGGGGACGACCACTCCTGAACAGGACGGAATCCGTTCCTCCTCGCCGTCACTCCGTCGTCCGAGACTGAACCCCGACGGCGACGCCTCTCGACCGATGATGGCACCGGTCGGTGCTCCCGAAGGAGCAGACAGCACGGAAGGCAGTCCCGGGGCCACTGACCAGCGATCGATGATCCGTCAGTGCCGACCCTGTAGATTCCGCTCCCGCTCGGGGGCACCTCCCTCTCTCCCCGTTGACACCCGCTGTAGTGGCTCCGAGCGCTGAGCGTTCGGCCGAGCCGGTGAAGGAACGAGGTCGGACGACCGGCTCGTGGGGAGGGCAGGTTCGACCCGGTCGGTCACGTCACCTTGGTCGCCGCTCCGTCGTTGAGCTCGGTCGTGTTCCGACAGCTGACGCAGCCGTACACTTCGTCCTCGTTGTCTCCGAACACGCGGGTGTACTCGGCGGACACGAACCCGCCGCAAATGTTCGAGGTTGGCATGGGATGCTGGGGGGAAGCGGGAGGACGGCGGCGACGCCGACCTCGAGAACTCCCGATGGCCCCGGGACCATCCGCCAGTGTATGGCAGGACGGTCGCCAGGGTCCCCCGTGGTGGCGCGGTCGGAGGCGACCATCGATCCGCGGGGATCGCCTCCGGGTCCTGAGAGCGGACACCCAACCCCTCGCTGCCGTCGGTTCGCATGTCTCCGCGCCGTGGTGGCCGGCCAGATTATGCTTAGTTATAATTACCATAACGCTGCGAACGTCGGGGGATGCAAGACGGGCGTCTGACTCCAACCGGTCCACCAGTAACTCGGAGCCCGAGGAGAGAGCGGAGGACGGGCCCAACCGGCTCATCCGGACCGGGGGATCCGCCAAGGGGGAAAACGACGGTAGACGGCGAGCCGCGTGTCCGTCGGTCGCATCAATGGTAGCCGACGGGGAACCAGCTCGATGCGCTATCCGATCGTGACTGCCAGGCGCTCCCTGCTGACCGTGAAGCCCGCTGACTGGAGAAGCCCCGTGCCGGGCTCGACGTTCCCCAGGACTCCTCGATAGGCCAGCGAGTCGGTCGCAGGAGGTACAGCCATCCAGCGGTCCGAGATGGATCGCAGGCGTTACACCGAGTCGGAACGCATGAACTTCGACCGGAGCGTGTCGAAGAGTCCGTCGTTGTCGTCCTGATCGGTCGGGTCGAGAAAGAGGTAGGGGAACAGTCGGGCGGCCCTGTTTCTGAGCGAGACCGTGCCTCGAGCCTGGTTGTAATCGATCACGCCAGAGTCATCCATTTTCGGGAGGTGGCACTGGTAGAGGGCGATGTAGACGCGCTTTCGTTCCGAGGACGAAAGTGCCTGTATCGA
>CAZAYR010000220.1:0-3168 GCA_964489365.1 uncultured Salinarchaeum sp. | reverse complement strand
TCCCGAACAACGTCCCGTCGACGACGACGTTCGAGATGGTCAGATCCTCCGTGTCGAAATCGGTGTTGCCGTCCGAGTACGCGATCAGGCCGGCGCCCCCCGACGATCGGAGCGTGAACCCCTCGATCGAGATGCCAGCAAGCTCCTCGGTGTGCCCGGTCAGGAGGATCGCGTTGTCCGAACCCCCCTCGATCGTCGTTTGCGAAGGGCCGTCCAGCCCGACAAGCGTGAGGTTCTTCGAAACGTCGATGCTGTCATACGTGCCGGCTTCGACCTCGATGGTGTCGCCGTCGGCCGCGCCGTCGACCGCGTCCTGGAGGTCGTCGCCGTCCGAGACGGTGTGAGTCGCGGCCGTCGCCGTTCCAAGAAAGGCGCTTCCGACGACCAGCGCGCCGCCGGCCTTCAGAACGCCGCGCCGTGTGCTGTTGCGAGGCATGGCAGTGTGCTCCGGGCGCAAGACGTTACGATATCAACTTAATAGTTTCCTCGCCGGGCTCGAGTGTATCTTCCGTCACTCAGTGTGCCCATCCCGGAGGTGGCGTGCAGGAGGGACATCTCACGATGCGCTTGCAGGATCCGATCGGGCCGGGATGCTCACGTCAGATGCCCAGCGCATCCTCGAAGGTCGCCAGGTCGGCCGTATCGTAGTTCTCCGCGTCCTGGTTGTGCTGATCGGCTTCGTTGACTTTCTGCTCGGCGTCCTGCGTGTTCCCTTCGGCGAAATGTCGGGCAGCATCCGAGAGCGCGAGGGTGGCCTCCCGCAGGCGGATCGATTCGTTCGCCGCCTCTCCCGCGATCGAGGCGGCCTCGTCCAGGCCCATCTCCACCGTGCTGGCCTCGAGTTCTTCGAAGATGTAGGCCGTCGTATCGAAGTACCGACTCCCGCCGGCGTACAGGCGGGATGCCTCGTTGAAGTTCTCGTTGTCCATCGCGGTGTTGCCCGTCTCGACCCAGTCCGTCGCGGCCTCGAACAAATCGGCGGTGCTCCCGTACTGGTCCGCGAGCTGTCCGCGCAGTGCGGACATCCGTGCCTCGAGATCCGCCTGGAGCGACTCGATCTCCTCCTCGCGGTTTGCCAACTCCTCGGAGAGTTCGTCACGTTCGGCCTCGAGGTCGGCGATCTCTTCCTCGCGGGCTTCGAGCTGGTCTTGGAGATTCGCCAGTGTGTCCTGTTCGTCCGCGAGCTGATTTTCGAGCTCCGTGATCCGGTCTTCCCGCTCGGCGAGATCGTTCTCGAGTTCGTCGACCCGTGCCTGGAGGTCCTCGTCGTCGCCGAGGAGGCCGCTGCAGCCGGCCAACATCCCCGCGGCGACGGTGGCGCCCCCGGCCAGGACCGCGCGTCGTTGCATGTCCCCCCGCCCGCCCGGAGTCCTTTAAGTCCAACGACCCGTCGGGCGGTGGAGGCGGTGACCGGCGTCCCCCGATCGCAAGGCGTATGATCGTCGCCCATGAGCCCGGCCACATGGATCCGATCCGCGGCCTACATCACGTCACTGCCTACGCGAGCGATCCCCAAGAGAACTACGAGTTCGTCACCGAGGTGCTGGGCCTGCGGTTCTGTCGCCAGACCCTGCTGTACATGCCGGGCCAGCCGATCTATCACCTCTATTACGGCGACGAGGCCGGCCATCCCGGGACCGTGTTGACGTACTTTCCCCAGCCGGACATGGAACCCGGCCAGCCGGGCCAGGGCCAGTTCAGTACCTGCTCGTTCACCATCCCCGAGGAGTCGGTCGACTACTGGCTCGACCGGCTGGAGTCCTTCGATATTCCCACCCAAGTGGAAGAGCGCTTCGACGAGACGGCGATCGGCTTTTCCGATCCGGACGGCTTGCCCCTGGAGTTGGTGACCGGCGAATCGGATATCGACCCCTGGGAGGGCGGCGACGTGCCGGCCGAGCACGGCATCCGGGGCATGCACGGGGTGGCCCTGGAATCCCAGGTGCCCGCCGAGACCTTCGAGACCCTCGAGACGATGGGCTGGGAGCGGGTCGGTCGCCACGAGGACACCGGCGGCGCGCGGATCCGCTATCAGCCCGGCGAGCCCGCCGACCGGGGCCGGTACGTCGACGTCCTCGTCCACCCGAACCAAGCGCCCTGGCAGGTCGGCACCGGCACGATCGTCCACGTGGCCTTCCGGGTGACCGACGAGGACGACCAGGACGAGTGGCGCGAATATCTCGAGGAGCACGACCGCATCGCGACCGAGCGCAAATATCGCCAGGAGTTCCGCTCGCAGTACTTCAACGACCCCTCCGGGGCGACCTTCGAGATGGCCACCGACGGCCCCGGGTTCACCGCCCACGAGGACCTCGATAGCCTCGGCGAGGAACTCCAGATCCCGGAACCGCTCCGGGACATGTACGGCGAAGAGGTCGAAGAACTCAAGGAACAGCTGCCGCCCTTCGAGCCGAACTAGGACAACCCGCCCCGCGCAAACGGCCGCATATGGGAGCGTGTTCTGGAGCGCCGCGTGCCTCCTGACTTCGGGAAGGAGCAAAATCGTGATTAAGATAATCCCTATTTAGATAATCGTCAGAATTATCTTTTTCCCCGAGAAACGGGGTCCGTGACCCAGCAACGGTTCGTCGACCGAACCGACGAACTCGAAACTCTCAGAACGACGTTTCGAAGTGACTCGGCGGATCTGCTCGTTATCTACGGCCGACGTCGGCTGGGGAAGAGTGCGCTGGTACGAGAGGCGGTTTCCGGGTTCGGCCAAGGGGTCTACTGGCAAGCAACGCAGGAAACACCCGAGGTCCAACGTGCCGACTTCGTGGCAACTGCCAGCGAGACGTTCCCGTTGCTGGAAGACGTTCGACACGATTGGGAGCCGCTCTTGCGGGCGCTCGGCCGGCAGGATGCGGTCGTGGTCATCGATGAGTTTCCCTATCTGGTGCAGACGGATGACGCACTCCCGTCGAAGATCCAGCGTGTTTGGGACACGCATCTCCAAGAAACGGGCATGACCCTCGTCCTCGTCGGCTCGTCCATCAGCGTTATGGAGGAGAAGGTCCTGGGTGGGGGGAGTCCGTTATACGGCCGTCGCACGGGTGCGATCGATCTCCCGCCACTGTCGATTGACGACGCGCGGGTATTTTATCCGGGAGACGATCCGGACACGACGATACGGTCATGGGGGGTCTTCGGGGGGACGCCTTTTTACCT
>CAZAYR010000219.1:0-3244 GCA_964489365.1 uncultured Salinarchaeum sp. | reverse complement strand
GGTGGCTCATGACGTTCCCCGGCCTCGCGATCATGGCCGTGGTCCTGTCGTTCAATTTCATCGGGGACGCCCTCCGCGACGAGTTCGATCCTTACGAGGAGACCAGTCAGGGCTGATCGACGCGAACGATCGTCACACCACCAACACCAATGTCTGAAACGTCAGTAATCGTCGACGAGAATCGCACCGAACCGTGGGACGGCAGCGAGTGGGACCTGATCAAACGGAGCGAGAACCCGTTACTCTCGGTCCGGAACCTCCAGACGCACTTCGATACGACCGACGGCGTGGTTCGTGCCGCGGACGGCGTGTCGTTCGAGATACAAGAAGGCGAAACGCTCGGCCTCGTCGGTGAGAGCGGCTGCGGGAAGACCGTCACCAGCCTCTCAATCCTCCGGCTCGTCCAGGACCCCGGGTACATCGCCGGCGGCGACGTCATCTTCGACGGGAAGAACATGGCGGAGATGACCCCCAAGGAACTCCGGGGTATTCGGGGACAGGACATCTCGATGATCTTCCAGGAGCCGATGTCGGCACTCAACCCGGTCTTCAAGATCGGGTGGCAGGTCGGCGAACCCCTACGGATTCACGAACGCATGAAGAAGGAGGCGTCGTTCGACCGGGCCGCCGAACTGATGCGCCAGATCGGAATCCCGAGTGCCGAGGACCGGATCCACGATTATCCCCACGAATTCAGCGGCGGGATGCTCCAACGGGCCACGATCGCCATGGCGCTCGCCTGCGAGCCGAAGCTCCTCATCGCCGACGAGCCGACGACGGCCCTCGACGTCACGATCCAAGCCCAGATCTTGAACCTCATCAGCGACCTGACCGACGAACTCGGGATGTCGATGCTGCTCGTCACCCACGACCTCGGTGTCGTCGCCGAAACGTGTGAGCGCATCGCCGTCATGTACGCCGGTCGGATCGTCGAGTACGGCGACATCGTCTCGGTCTTCGAGGACCCCCGCCATCCCTACACCCGCGGGCTGCTCGCCTCGCTCCCCGACCCCGAACACAAGAAAGAGACCCTCGAAGGGATCCCCGGGACGGTCCCCGATCTCACGAACACGCCCCAGGGGTGTAACTTCCAAGAACGCTGTTCCTACGACGTCAGCGACTGCCGTTCCGTCGATCCGCGGCTCCGAAAGGTGGGGGAGGACCACTACAGCGCGTGCATCTGGAGGGATCCCGAATGAGCGAGACCCAAGTCGTCGGGCAAACAACGACGGAGGAGAGCGACCCACTCGTGGAGATCCGCGGGCTCAAAAAACACTTCGTCCAGAACGATTCCCTGTTCGCCCGCCTGAACCCGACGATGGAGACCCAGCGAGTCCGCGCCGTCGACGGCGTCGACATGGACCTCCACCAAGGTGAGACCAGAGGACTGGTAGGGGAGAGCGGCTGCGGGAAGAGCACCCTCGCTCGGTTGATCCTGCGGTTGATCGAACCGACCAGTGGGTCCATCCGGATCGACGGGGAGGACATCACGACGCTGAACAAAACGGAGATGAAGGCCTTCCGGCGGAAGGTCCAGATCATCTTCCAGGACCCGTTCTCCTCGCTCAATCCCCGGTATACCGTCCTCCGGACGCTCACCGAGCCGATGCAAACCCATGGCATCGGCGAGTCCAAACGCGAGCGAGAAGACATGGCGGTCGACCTCATGCGGCAGGTGGGGCTCGATCCCGACTATTTGAGCCGGCACCCCCACGAGTTCAGCGGCGGACAGCGCCAACGGGTCGGCATCGCCCGGGCGCTCGCCGTCAATCCGGACATCCTCATCGCCGACGAGCCCACGACTGCCCTCGACGTAACCATCCAGGCCGACATCCTCACGCTCCTCGACGACCTGCAGGCCGAGCGGAACCTGACCACGCTGTTCATCTCCCACGACCTCTCGACGATCCGTCACATCTCGGACACCGTCTCGGTGATGTACCTCGGGAAACTCGTCGAGACGGCCGAGGTGACCTCCCTGTTCACCGATCCGAAGCACCCCTACACCCAATCGTTGTTAACGAGCATCCCGAGTCCAGATCCCCGGGGGAAGACCGAATTCGTGCCGTTGAAGGGCGACGTACCGACGCCCATCAATCCGCCATCGGGCTGTTCGTTTCACACCCGGTGTCCCCAGGTGATCCAACCGGCGACCCTCTCGATGGACCAGCCCGACTGGAAAGACGTCTTCGACTTCAAACTCGACGTCGCGAACGAGAAGATCTCGACCGAGTACCTCGAATCGTTGGTCGAATCGGAGGGCTACGACTCGTACATCGCCGACGAGATCAACGACTCGCTGCCCCCGACTATCGTCCAGACCCTCGAGACCGCCATCGACCACCTGCTCGACGGGGACGACGACACCGCCGTCTCCGTCCTGGACGACGCGTTTACCTCGCCGTGCGAACGGGTGCGCCCGCCGGAGTATGCCGTCGACGGCCACGAGGTCCGCTGTCACCTCTACGATCCGACGGACTCCTACGAGCGAGCCCAACCCGAGGCGACGGCCCCCGGAGCCACCGATGATGCCGGACCCTGAGGCGATGGAGGATCGGAGCGAGGCGCCGGCGACGAACCTGGTCATCAACGCCCTCTCGGACGTCGTACTGACCGACCGCCGGACGCTCGCGGACGAGGCGTCGGTCGACCTCGCTCGGACGGCCTACGAGGCCGCCGTCGATGAGGATCGCCGGTCGGCCTTCGAGGACGAACTCGAGGGGTTCGCGGGGCTCGGTCCCGGCGAGACCCAATCGCCGAGCGACGCGTTCAACGAGACCGTCAGGGACGTCCTGTCGGAATTCGAGACCCGCGAGATCCGGGCCGCCGTCGACCATCGGGCGTTCGTCACGTTCGACCCGCGAGAGGCCGCGGTCTACACCTATCTGCGCTCGCTCGAGCCCGATCACCTCGAACCGATCCTGGGGACCAGCGGGGCCGATTCGACGGTCGGGGAGGCTCTCTCGTCGATGACCGACGCGCGGTACGAGGCCGCCGCCGATTGCTTCGAACGGGCGGTTCGCTCGGCGACCGGCGGTGCCGCGGTGACGTGGCGGGTACTCGAGGGATGGGCGCACTTCCTGGCCGGAAACGACTCGGCCGCGGCCGACGTCGCCGACGAAGCGTTGGAATTCGACCCGGCCGGGTGGGTGGCGAAGCTCGTCTGGATCGCCTCGACCCATTCGCAATCGGCGTCGATCCGAGACGGCCGGGTCGATCTGGCGGTCTACCTGAAGTGGGCGAG
>CAZAYR010000218.1:0-3248 GCA_964489365.1 uncultured Salinarchaeum sp. | reverse complement strand
CCCGCGGGCCTCGTAGTACTCGGCCCGGGCCGCCGCGATGTCCGGCAGGTCGTACGGCAGCTCGTCGTCCGCAACGTCCATGCCCCGCTGATTGTTGAAGTGACGTTCACGCGCGACGGTGCGGGCACCGACTGACATCAGCTCCTCCCAGTCGGCACCAAAGAGTTGCTCGTAGCGGTCCTGATCGAGGTAATCCCCGGCGAAGGCACACACGATGCCGGTATCCCGGAAGGCGGCGAAGTTCTCCCGGTCGATCACGTGCTCGGCCTTCCCGAGGGTCCCCTCCGGGTCGATGTCGCCGTTGTACTCCAGCAACATGACCCCCGCGTACATGTGATCGGCACCACGGTTCGCCACGGCATAGGAGAGCCCCTGTCCGTGACAGACCCGGCCATCGTGGGCGGCGAACTCCATCCCCTTGACCGTCCAGTCCTCCACGCCCAGCTCCGGCGCGGCCCGGGCGACGCCCTCGGCCAGCAGGTCGCCGATACCCTCCCGGTACGCGATGCGCTCGGTGACCTCTTGGGCCAGTTCGGCATCGCCGAAGGCGTCCTCGCTGTCGAGGTACGCCGCGACGGTCACGCCGGCGGAGATCGTATCCATCCCCAGGTCGTCGCAGAGCTCGTTGGCCTGCATGACGTCGACGATGTCGCCGACCCCCTGGTTCGAGCCGAACGAGAAGATGGTCTCGAACTCCGGCCCCTCGGTCTCGAGTCCTGTCGCCTCGTCCCGGGTCGGGAGCTTGCAGGCGTACGCGCATGCCGAACAGGCACCCTTCTTGTACTTCTTCGCCTCGACGGCATCCCCGCCGATCCTGTCGGCGTCCTCGAAGGTCATCTCGGAGAAATACCGCGTCGGAAGCGAGAACTGGTCGTTGATGAGCTCGGTCCCGGCCGTCGTCCCTTGACGGCGACGGAGGTCGTCACTCGTCGCGGATTCGCGGTGGACCTCGCTTTCCGGCGGGTCCGGGATCTCGATCGACGGCTCGCGATCGCCCTCGAAGGTCACGCACTTGACGTTCTTGGCCCCGAAGGCCGCCCCGAGGCCGCCCCGGCCGAACGCTCGCGAGTCGAACGTCATCACCGACCCGAAGCGGACGCCGTTCTCGCCCGCCGGCCCGATCGTTGCGCAGTTGTCCGCCCCCAGCCCGTGACGCTCCTCCATGTACTCGGAAACCTCCGAGACCGTGGCTTCCCTGAGATCGGGGACGGGTTCGACATCGATGCCTTCGTCGCGGACGTGGATGGCGACCAAATCATCGCTCGCGCCGACGAACTCGACGGCGCTGTAGCCCGTCGCCGTGAAGTTCCGCGAGAGGAAGCCGCCGGCGTTCGTCGAGAGGAGCCCGTCAGTCAGCGGCGAGAGCGCGGTCAAGTTCATCCGCCCGGTGAAGCTCATGACGGCCGCCTGAAGCGGCCCGGTCGACAGGTACAAACGATTTTCCGGGCCATAGGGATCGGCATCGAAGGGAATCCGGTCGTGGGCGAGCGCCGTCGCGAGCGCGCGCCCACCGATCTCGCGTTCGAGCAACCCATCGATGCGCGTCTCCTCGACCGTGCGGGCCCCGACGTCGACCGTCAGCAGCGGCCCTTCCGCGTGGAGCATGCGAAAAACGCCAGCCCGGATGGCCAAAGCCCGTTCGGTTGGGCGTTAGATGTCGAGCGCGAGGTCCCCGCCCTCGATGAGGATTTGGCCGTCGACGGCGACCGTCGGCTCGGCCATCATCAGGTCGAGGTGGACGTCTGACTCGACGGCTTGGCCGTAGGCGGCCCCCGCACCCATGGCGGTATGGGCCGTCCCGAGGGTGTTTTTGAACACGTTCGGATCTTCGAGATCCGTTCGAATCGGATTGGTACCGAGCGCGATTTCGGCGATGTTGTCGGCGTTTTCGTGTTCGTCGATGAGGCGCCGGAGCTCCCGGGCGATCTGGCCCTCCCCCCTGATCCCGGTGATCCGTCCGGCCTCGACGTCGACCTCCAGGGGCGCGTCGGGCCAGCCGTACTCCTGGACCGGCCCGTCGATGACGAAGGTCCCCTCCGCACTGCCGGCGTTCGGCGCTTGCCCGTGTTCGCCCCACGAAATGACTGTGAAATCGCCCGGCTCGGTCGCGAAGTCTCCGCCCCCGTGGGGCGCCCCGAGCTCGTCGATCCGCATGGTCACGTCCATGCCTTTGTCGCTGGTCAGGTGGACCTCCTCGCCTTGGGCGAAGGCGTCCGCAAACGCGTCGCTGATCGCGAGGATCCGGTCGTAATCCGGTCCCAGCGTGAACCGGTGGGTGAGGGTCTCGTAATCGCGCTTGGCCATCACGAGCGAGCGGAGCTCGCCATCTTCCCGCAAGCCGTCGGGGAACGGGTGGTGGGTCACCGAGGCATGGGTCGTGAGGGTCACACCGATCAGGACATCCGTGGTCTCCATGGCCGCCTTCGCTGCCTCCGGCAGGTGTTCCTGGGATGCGCCCGGATGGGCGTCGGGGATCACCAATGAGGTCGGGTTGGCCCCGATCTGGTTGGCGATCGCGAAGAGCGCGTCGACGATGGCCCCGTTTTCCTCCACGCCCGATTCGTCGGTAATGATCAGCACGTCCTCGTCGGGCTGGACGTCGGTAAACTTCGTCAGCGCCAGCTGGGCCGTGCGGGCCGCTTTGACGGGTCGGCTCATGCCGCACGGGTCGGCGGCAGCCGCCCATAAAGTGTGGTGACATGCGCTGCCCCGTACCTATTTGCTCGCCGCCATCCGAACACGCGCCAATGGGAGAGGACGACGTCTTCCGGACGATCTGGTCGTTCGCGGACGGATTGGCGTTCGAAGATCTCGACGAGGAGACGGTCGAAACCACGCAGCTTCGTGTGCTCGACTCGCTGGCGGTGGCGTTACGGGCAGGCGAGGATCCGCGCATCGAACGGCTTGTCGGATATGCCAGACGCAAGCGCGGCGACGACGAGGCCCGGATCCTCGGCACGGCCGACCGGGCGTCGGTCGAGTACGCCGGCTTCGCCAACGCCGCGATGATCCGTCACCTCGACTGGAACGATTCGTACTTGGCGGCCGAAGCCGCGCATCCCTCCGGGAACGTCGGCGGGCTCCTGGCCTATGCCGACGCGAGGGGGCTCACGGGCCGTGAACTCCTCCTCGCGACGGTCATCGCGTACGAGATCCACTGCGGACTGTGCGATCAGGCCAGCTTCACGGAGGAGGGGTTCGACCACGTCAACTACGGGCTCGTTGCCCTGCCCGTGGCCCTCGGGGCC
>CAZAYR010000217.1:0-3254 GCA_964489365.1 uncultured Salinarchaeum sp. | reverse complement strand
GGACGCCAATCGATAGTGCCAGGCCGATTCCTGGGCTTGTGCCTCCCCGGCCAGGACGAGCAGGTCCCGCCCAGCAGTCTCGATCGCGTACACCGTGAGCACGGGAAGGGTCGCCTCGCCTGCCTCATCGACGGAGATCGCTGGGGGGAAATATTCCGAGTATATCCGCCGCACGGGCTCGCTCTCCATCTCCGCGATGAGGTGATCGACGGCGAGCTTCCCGACCAGCCCGACGCCGGGCAATCCCTCGACGAAGACGGGATCGTCGAGCTCGGGCGTCGCGACCACGTCAATCTCGATGGCGTCCATGGGTCGCTTCGCTGCCGCAGGGCCAAGAGCCCATCGTCCGGACGTCTCCAGTCGGTGATGGAGATCCCAGCGTCGGACGTGGTCGGTGGCGGTTCATCGTCGGCGTGGACCTAGGCTCCCGGACGTGACGGTGCGTTTTTCCCCGCTCCCGACCGCACTCGACTATGGCGCCGACGGTCGCTCTCTGTCAGATGGCCGTGGACGATCTCGATGTGTACGGCAATCTCGAGACCGTTCGGGCGCGCCTCTCCGACCTTCCTCCTCGGACGGACGTTGCCTGTTTTCCGGAATTGGCGATCACCGGCTTTGTTCCGGACGACCGCCTCGCTGACGTCGCTGTGAGCACGGATGGGGAGGTCGTCGACCGTCTTCGGGACCTTGCCGCACGGAACGATATCGACATGCTCATCGGGTTTGCCGAGCGGGCAAACGGGAAGCTCTTCAATACGAGCGCGTACGTCGCTGCGGATGGGCGTCTCGCGACCTATCGGAAGCGCCACCGCTGGGCGGACGAGCAACGAATGTTTGCGAGGGGGGAGGACCGTCGAGTGCTCGAAACGCCCTTGGGTCGAACCGGGCTGCTCACGTGTTACGATCTGAATTTCGTCCAGGAGAGTGCCGCCCTCACCGACGCACGGATCGATGTCCTCCTCGTCGTTGGTGCCTGGCCTGCCAGCCATACGCAGAACTGGCGGCTCCTCGTCCGAGCGCGAGCTCTCGACGGGAGCAGGTGGACGGTCGGGGTGGCACGAACTGGTCGCCGGGACGTCGCAAATGCGCCCGTCTCGGCGTATGCCGGTCATTCGCTCGTGGCCCGGCCCGATGGCTCGGTTCACGCGGAACTGGGCACGGAGCCCCAGAACCTCGTCGTCGACCTCGATCCGTCGATCCTCGAACGACAGCGTGAGACGATCGGCATTTTCGAAGGCTGACCAGCCCGGAAGGCACTGACGCGTCCCGGACGGGGTCGGGTGGGATAGGAATCCCTTTGGCTCTCCCGACGCCGATCAACGGTACGGCCCGTGCCCCGCCTGCCGAATCCGATCAAAGGCACCATCCTGGGTATCGGACTTCTCCTGGTGCGTCTGGGGTTGATAACCGATGAGCGGGCCCGCCGGACGACCGATCTCACCTGGCCGCGCATCGTGACGGGTCTAGCGCGGATGTCCAAGAACGCGGTCGATGTTGCGATGGTGGGCGTGGCCATTGGGGGATCGCCTTCGCGCTCGGATCGGGCATCGCTGCGGGGACCATCGCGCTCGTGTCTCAGCGACATGGTGCCGCTGCCTATGCGGATCTCGGTCGGACGGGTCGGGCGAGCGTGACCCTCGCCGTCGTGGTGACAGTGCCGTTGATGGGGGTGTTCTTGCTGGTGCCCGAAGCGATTCTCTCACTGATCAGCTCGGACGCCGCTGTCATCGAGCAAGGAGGCATCTATCTCCGATACATCAGCGTCGGCGTGCCGTTCGCCGCGCTGAATCTGGTGGGCAGCCGCACCCTCGTCGGGGTTGACGACGCGTATACCGCGATGGTTATTCGGGCCGGGGGAGCGGTTGCGAACATCGGCATCAACGCCGTTCTGATCTTCGGCGTCGGCATGGGAGTGATGGGTGCCGCACTCGGCACGGTATTCGCGAACGTTCTCGTCACCGGCTGGTTCGTCCTCGGACTCACGACCGGGCGCGCTCCACTCGCGGGAACCTTTCCCCTGACCGTCAATCCCCGTGGGGAATACGTCAATGGCCGCATGATGGTCGATCTCGTCACGATCGGCCTGCCCGTGATCGGTCGAAGATTGGCGTGGTCGCTTGCAGAACTCCCAATGTTCGGGATCCTGGATATGTTCGGTCAGGAGATCCTCTCGGCGTACGTCATCGCCCGTCGAATCTGGGGGTTGCTGAGCACGCCCGGGTGGGGGTTCGGACTCGCCGCCTCGAGTCTGGTAGGCCAGGAGCTCGGAACGGGTGCGGAGGAGACCGCGGAGGCGTATGGCCGGGAGATCATCCGATTCGCCGTCGCGACCTATTTCCTCACGGCACTCGGGGTCGCGATCGTTGCCGAGCCGGTGGTGCTCCTCTTCGTCGATGACCCGGCCGAAGTCGCGATTCAGGTCGCAGTTGGCCTCGTGTATGCGGCGTGTCTCGCCGCCGTCGTTCGGGCCATCGGCGGGACGGCGGCGGGCGCACTAGACGGCAGCGGCGACACCAGATGGACGTTCATGTCCCAGGCAATCGGGATGTTCGGGGCCGCCATCCCGTTGGTCTACCTCGGGGCGACGACCGCACTGGGGATCTGGGGTCTCTATCTCGCCTCCCTCGCAGAAGCCGGCGTCCCGGCCGCCCTCAATTATTACCGCTTCAACTCGGGTGAGTGGAAAGCGATCAGCCAGGCGTACCGCCCGGACCTTCCCGACATGGCAGATTGAGTGCTCGAGTCACGAACCTCGGGTTCTGCTCGACGAGTAGCGGAAATCAGCCGGAAGACCCGCCTGCCAAGCGTCGAAGTTGGGGGAGAATTCGGAAAACCCTCATGAAGGTCCGGCGTCTATGAGGTGCCTCGGTGCGCGAAGCTCCCCACCACCCATGCCCACCTGTGATCATTGTGACGAACACATCTCGGATCGGTTCGCGAAAGTCTTCGCCGATCAGGATGGCCGGGTCCGTGCCTGTCCGAACTGCTCGGCCACCGCAGGGATCGCCCAGGTCACGCTGGCCCGTGGCCGGGAAGAGGCCGAGTGAGCGATGGTCGTGCCATCCTAATCGGCGTCGACGTCCCGAACGAGCAACGTGACCCACCTGGTTGAGGCGGCGGATCGATGCGGATCCCACTCTCGGGTAGTTCTGACCAACCGGAAATGACACGTTTCGCGAGAGACCGAACGTGTTGATGAGATCGAGAGCTTCTAAACAAGCTTGAGTCTACCTATTTTCCGATTCGCCACCGCG
>CAZAYR010000216.1:0-3275 GCA_964489365.1 uncultured Salinarchaeum sp. | reverse complement strand
GATGTCGGTCCTGAGCGAGGATTCTCAACGGATTTCTAGTCAAGACGCGCGGGCGCACAACATCAGCGCGGCTCGCGCCGTCGCGGATGCTGTCCGCTCCACGCTGGGCCCGAAGGGGATGGACAAGATGCTCATCGACTCCTTGAAGCACGTGACCATCACGAACGACGGGGTGACGATCCTCGACGAGATGGACGTCGAGAACCCCACGGCCTCGATGCTCATCGAGGCGGCGGAGACCCAGGAGGACGAGGCGGGTGACGGGACGACAACCGCCATTACGCTGGCCGGCGAACTCATCAAGAACGCGGAAAAGCTCCTCGAGAAGGACATCCATCCCGCTGCCATCATCCGAGGCTATTCGATAGCGGCCTCGCACGTGCAAGCCGAGATCGACGCCTACGCGTCCCGGGTCGACGCGGACGACATGTCGACCTTCCGGAGCATCGCCGAGACGAGCCTCACGGGCCGGGGAGCGGATGCGCATAAGGACCACCTCAGTTCACTCATCATCGAGGCCGTCCGCCAGATAACCGCCGGTGGTGCCGAGTTCGACTTGGATCGCGTGAAGATCGAGACGCGACCTGGGCAGGGCGTGTCTGCATCGCGACTCGTGACCGGTGCAGTGCTCGATAAGGACCCGAACCACGTTGACATGCCACGACGGGCGGACGACGCGAGGATCCTCTTGCTCCGGGAGTCGATCGAACCGGAGGGCCCAGAAGCCGAGAACGACATCAAGATCAGCGATCCAGCCAACCGGCAGCGGTTCCTCGATGACGAAGAGGCCCAAATCCGGTGCAAGATCGACCAGATCGTCGAGTCAGGGGCGAACGTCGTCCTCTGTCAGAATGAGATCGGAACGCTGGCGCAGCACTACATGGCGAAGGAGGGGATCATCGGGGTCCGGCGGAACAAGAAGAGCCAAATCGAATTCCTGGCGGACATTCTGGACGCATCGATCGTCAACGATCTCGACCGCTTCGGCCCCTCCGACCTCGGCCACGGCTCGGTTTACCACGACGGCGACGAGCGGCTCCTCTACGTCGAGGGGGAGGGGGTACCGGGCGTTACGTTACTACTCCGTGGGACCACCGACCACGTCGTCGACGAGATCGAACGCGGGATGACCGACGCGCTATACAGCGTTTCGCAGGTCATCTCCGACGGCCGTGCGCTCGCCGGGGGTGGTGCCGCCGAGATCGAGCTGGCACGGCGCACGAGACAGTTCGCCGACGGTGTTGAGGGTCGGGAGCAGTTGGCGGTGAACGCGTTTGCAGACGCGCTCGAAGTGATTCCGCGCGTCCTCGCGGAGAATGCGGGGTTGAACCCGATCGACGCGCTCATCGACCTCCGGCAGGCTCACGAGGGGGGGAACGAGCGAGCCGGACTCGACCTTTCGACAGGCGAGGTCGTCGACACATTCACGGAGGGAATCATCGACTCGGCCAGTACGAAACAGCAGGCGTACGCATCGGCGACGGACGCGACGAACCTGGTGCTCAAGATCGACGACATCATCGCCATCGGGGAGCTCTCGACCAAGCGACCGCCTGGCGATACCGGCGCGGCTGGGGCCGGGGCCTTCATGGGGGACGACGGTCCGGACGCCGATTCGGGCTGACGCGGTCGCTGCCGGCCCCGTATCCGCTAGTCCTGCAGCTGCCGCCACACCCGTTCCGGCGTCAGTGGCATATCGAGATGGTCAACGTCGAACGGAGAGAGGGCGTCGACGACCGCATTCACGATAGCAGGTGGTGGTCCGAGCGTCCCGCTTTCGCCCACGCCTTTGACGCCGAGGGGGTGGAAGGGAGACGGCGTTTCCGTGAACGCCACCTCGAGGTCCGGGATGTGGAAGGCCTTCGGGACCGGGTAATCCTGAAGGGAGCCAGCGATGAGGGCACCCGTCTCGTCGTAGACCGCCTCCTCGAAGAGGGCCTGGCCGATCCCCTGCGCGACGCCACCGTGCACTTGCCCTTCGACTTGAGTCGGACTGAGTTGGGTGCCACAATCGTCGACGGCGATATACCTCCGTAAGTCGACCTCACCGGTGTCCGGGTCCACTGCGACGATAGCGATGTGCGTGCCGAATGAGAACAGAGAATGCTCCGGTTGATAGAACGTCGTCGCCTCAAGTCCAGGTTCCATGCCCTCCGGCAGTGCGGCAGTTGACGATGCAGCCTCAGATATCTCAGTGAGCGTTGCGGACCGGTCTGGCGACCCGGTGACGAAGAACTCACCGTTCTCGAATTCGACATCGGCCGCGGCGATCTCGAATCGATGGGCAGCGATCCGGCGGGCTTTCTCGATCACCTTGCCGGCACTTTGATACAAGGAGCCGCCCGCGGCAATCGTGCTCCGGCTCGCGTACGTGCCGGCGCCCCGTGAGAGGTATTCGGTATCCCCCTCGCGGATTTCGATATCGTCGGCCGGGATGCCGAATTGGTCGGCGAGGAGCGACGCATAGGTGGTAGTATGGCCTTGGCCCTGATCCGTGGTGCCGCAGAAGGCAGTAATCGATCCCGACGGCGAGAGCCGGACGGTCGAGCCCTCGACCTTCGGAATGCCGTTCTCTTGGACGAAACAGGCCACCCCGATGCCGACACGGGGATTGTCCCCGGCCGACTCGCGCTGTTCGGCCCGAACATCCGCGTACTCGGCCAGCTCCAGGGCTCGGTCTAATGACCGCTCGTACGCACCACTGTCGTAGAGGGTCCCGAGGGCCGTTCGATAGGGGAAGTCGTCCGATGGGATGAGGTTGCGTCGACGGAGCTCGACCGGGTCCACGTTGAGCTCGGCGGCGGCGGTCCGGACGAGTCTTTCGAGCACATAGATGCCCTGCGGGCGACCCGCACCCCGGTAGGCATCCGTGGGGGTCGCGTTCGTGAACACGCCGATGACCCGGCCGGTGATCGTCGGAATCCGGTACTGGCCCGAGATGACGGACGTGTAGGCCGCCGTCGCGATTCTGGGCGTGACCTTCGAGAGGTACGCGCCGAGGTCGACGTGCGTCTGAAAGGACAGCCCGAGGAACGTCCCGTCCGCCTCGAGAGCGAGTCTGGCCTCGGTCACGTGGCCCCGGCCGTGAATCCCCGATGTGTGGTCCTCGGTCCGGGTAGCGACCCACTTGACAGGGCGATCCTGGCGGCGGGCAGCCCAGGCGACGAGCGCTTCGGCGGGATAGAACTTGCTCTTCTGGCCGAACCCCCCACCAACGTCGGGGGCCGTCACCTGGATTCGGTTTTCTGGGAGGGCCAACACGTCCGAGAGATAGG
>CAZAYR010000215.1:0-3278 GCA_964489365.1 uncultured Salinarchaeum sp. | reverse complement strand
ACCAGGGGCGGACGACACGGAACTCGCCAAGGACCTCGGTCTCGTCTCGGCACTGTCCATCGGCATCGGGACCATGATCGGGGCAGGAATTTTCGTCCTGCCCGGGGTCGCGGCGAACGCCGCGGGACCTGTCGTCGTCGTCTCGTTTGTCGTCGGCGGACTAATCGCGATGGTGAACGCGCTCTCGGTCTCCGAACTCGGGACGGCGATGCCGAGAGCCGGCGGCGGTTACTACTACATCAACCGGTCACTCGGGCCGTTGTTCGGCTCTATCGCCGGGATGGGCGACTGGATGGGGTTGGCCTTTGCCTCCGCGTTCTACTGTATCGGGTTCGGGCAGTATCTCGCCGTCTTCGTCCCGCTGCCCGAGATCGCGTTCCTCAACCCGATCCAGGTGGGCGGGCTGGTGGCCGGGAGCATCTTCGTCGTCGTCAACTACATCGGCGCCAAGGAGACCGGCGGCGTCCAGACCGTGATCGTGTTCATTCTCCTCGCCATTCTGACGGTCTTTGCCATCGCCGGCTTCTTCACGTTCGAGTACGCGACGCTCGCCGGCACGGACGGGCTGGCGCCCTTCGGCGCCGGCGCGATCCTGCCCGGCACGGCCCTGGTCTTCGTCTCCTTTCTGGGGTACGCGAAGATCGCCACCGTCGCCGAGGAGCTGAAAAACCCCGGCCGGAACCTGCCGCTGGCGATCATCGGCAGCGTCGCCATCGTCACCGTCATCTACGCCATCCTCGTGACGACGATGCTGGGCGTCGTCCCGTGGCCGGAGCTCAGCAACGATGCGCCCGTCGCCCAGGCGGCGGAGGCGGCCTTCCCGCTCTCGCTGGGCCCGATCGAAGGGGTCGCCGCCGCGGCGGCCGCGGTGATGACCGTCGGGGCGCTGTTGGCCACCGCGTCCTCAGCGAACGCCTCGATCCTCGCCTCCGCGCGGATCAACTTCGCCATGGGGCGGGACGAGATCGTCACGAACTGGCTCAACGAGATCCATCCCAGCTACGCGACGCCGTACCGGTCGATCCTCGTCACCGGGTCGCTGATCATCGTCTTCATCGCGGCGCTCGGCCGGCAGCTCGAGGTCCTCGCCAAGGCGGCGAGCGTGCTCCACCTGATCGTCTACGCGCTGATGAACGTCGCACTGATCACCTTCCGGCAGGCGGATGTCCCCGGGTACGACCCCGACTTTCGGGTGCCCTTCTATCCGGTGACGCCGATCGTCGGGGCGGTGTGTTCGCTCGGGCTCGTCGCCTTCATGGATGGCGGGGAGATCGCCCTCTCGGCCGTTTTCGTCCTCGGGGCCGTGACGTGGTATTTCGTGTACGCCCGGAATCGGACCGAACAGCAGGGCGTGCTCGCCGATTACATCCAACAGCGCGAGGAGGAGCTCCCCGATCAGGTCGTCGAGGCGGCCGACGCCGTCGCGCCGACCGGCGGGGAGGGCCCGACGATCATGGTCGCGCTGGCGAACCCCCGCACGGAACACGCGCTCATCAGCCTCGGGGCGGCGATCGCGAAACACGAAGGCGGGCGCGTGCTGGCCTCGCATATCGTCACCGTGCCGGACCAGACCGCGCTCGCCCGTGCCGCCGAGCGCCGCGAGCGCATCGACGAGACCTCCGACGAGCTGCTCGCCGCCGCCAAGGCGGACGCTGAAGCCATGGACGTCCCGATCGAGACCAACACGATCCTCTCCCATCGTGGCTTGTCGGAAGTCTTCGACGCGGCCCGGAACCACGACGCCGATACCGTGGTGATGGGCTACGGGGGCGCCCGGTTTGCCGGGGGCCGCGCCCAGCCGGCCCTCGACGAACTCACCGAGGACCTCCCCTGTGACGTGCTGGTCTTCGACGGGCAGGACCTCGCGATGGATGACGTGCTCGTGCCGACGGCCGGCGGGCCCTCCTCGGATCTCTCGGCCGAGATCGCGGCCGCGCTCCGGGAGACCCTCGACGCGAACCTCACCCTGCTGCACGTCGTCGAGCCCGGTGACGAGGCGTCCGGGCGTGCATTCCTCAACGAGTGGGCCGACGGCCACGGATTGGCCGACGCCGCGCTTCGCGTGGAAGTGGGTGACGTCGAAACGACCATCCGGGAGCGCGGGGCCGAGGCCAGCCTCGTGATCGTGGGTGCGACCGAGCGCGGGTTGCTGGCGCGTGTGATCCGGGGGTCGCTGGCCTTCGAGACCCTCGAGGCCCTGGAGACCCCCGTCCTCCTGACCGAGCGGCCGTCCGGGCGTTCCTTGTTCGAGCGACTGCTCGGCAGGGGATGATCCCCTAATCGGCCGCGGGAAACGGCGATTCGACGCCGAGCTGGGCGAGCAAGTCGAGCATGTCGCCGTGGAAGTACGCGTGGACGATCTGTCCGTCCTCGACGACGAGGTAACCGCTGTACTCGAAGGTGATGGCCTCGCCCGTCGGCGGGACGCCGCGGAACTCGCCCTCGTGGGTCCCCTCCTCCTGCCGGAACACGGCGACCCGATCGTCCTCCTGGATGAGATCCGTCGAGACGCCCGCGAGATCCGGAAACGCCGTCCAGTACTCCCGCCAGAGTGCCTGGATGCCGTCACGGCCGGTTACCGCCTCCTTCGAGTCCGCCCGATAGATTCCCGTCGTCACGTCCTCGGCGACGAGGTCCTCGATCACCGCTTCGTTATGGTCGTCGAGGCCGTCGAAGAGCTCCAGGACGATCTCCTTCTCCGTCGATTGGGCATGTGACATTGGTCTGCTCCTGCGCGACGTGCGCGGATCTTTACAGGCCCGACGCCGGCTTAGCTGTTTGTGCTGTTAAAGCGGAGCTTCAAGGGCGCCGACAGCTGCCTGAATGCCTAGGTTCAAGAGTGTCTCCGTCCTGGACCTTTCCACACCCGATGACAGAACGCGAGCCGAGCCACCCGGACGGGATCGGCGAGGCCGAACGGGATCGATTTCTGATCGAATCGGCGTTCGCCCAACTCCGCGAGGCCAGCCGGGCCTACAACGAAGCCGTGGGGAGCTACAACACCCACCTGGAACGCCACCGGGACCGGCGGGATCTCGCGGACGTCCCCTTCCGTGAACCCGTGAGCGCCCACGACGCCTTCGAGGGCGCGCTGTCGGGCGAGCGGGCCGACGTCGAGCGACTCCTCGAATCGTTGCTCGAGGAGACCCATCTCGACTCCCAGGTCCGGCGCCACCCCGAGGTCCATCCCGTCCACCGCGAGGCCGTCACCTACCTCCGGATCTCCCGGGCCGAGGTCGTCTCGACGCTCGAGACACTCCTCCTGCATCTCGATCAAC
>CAZAYR010000214.1:0-3326 GCA_964489365.1 uncultured Salinarchaeum sp. | reverse complement strand
GAGGAGCTCGTGACGGTCGAGGAAGAACCTCCCGTCGAGGAGGGCCCTCCGGCGGCTGACCGGGGCTCGCCCCCTGCGATGGACCACGACCCGGTGGCCGAACTCGAGCAGGAGATGGACCGGCGGCTCGACCGGAAACGCGCCCGAGGGAGCCCGGAGACGCTCGATGAACTCATTCACGACCTCCGCGAGATCGAACGGCGGACCTGGTGGAAACCCCACCGGGAGTACGACACGAGCGAATCGCCTCACGGCTTCGCCCGGGGGACCCAGACGATCGAATATCGGGCGGACGACGACGTGCGGATGGCGGACGAACCGACCGAGTCCGACGTCACGGGGGCGACCCACACGGAGGACGTCGAGGACCTGATCGAGCGGGTGTGGGCGGCGCTCTCCGAACAGTACGAGGCGGGGCGGGCGGAGGTCCTCTTCGACGAGATCGCCCGCGTCGCGGGCTCACGAGCCCGCACCTTCCTCGGGGTGCTCTTCCTCGCCGACCGCGGCCGCATCGTGCTTGAGCAGGACGACCTCTTCGGCGACCTGTGGATCGCGGATCCCACCGGGCTTGCCGCCACGTAGCGGGCCGCATCGGCGCACCGATACCATTTTTGGTGGTGCTCCTCGAACGTCCCGACAGTGTCTTCCGATATCAAGTGGGTCACCGACCTCGACGGCTCCAACGTGGCTGTAGCGGGCGGGAAGGCCGCCTCGCTCGGCGAGTTGACGGCCGCGGGGGTGAACGTCCCACCGGCCTTCGTCGTGACGGCGGACAGCTATCGTCGATTCCTCCAGGCCGCGGGGATCGAGGACGAACTCATGGAACTCGTCGACGTCGACGTTCAGGAGGCCTCGTCGCTCACGGACGCCTCGGCACGTGCGAAGGAGCTCATCCTCGAGGCGGCGTTCCCCGACGCGTTGCGCGAGGAGATCCTGACCGCCTACGGAGAGCTGGGAGACGACGCCGATCCACCAGTCGCGGTGCGATCGAGCGCCACGGCGGAGGACATGCCTTCGGCTAGTTTTGCGGGACAGCAGGAGACTTTCCTGAACGTTCAGGGCGAGGCCCTCATCGATCGCCTCCGGGAATGTTGGTCGTCCCTGTTTACCCCGCGGGCGATCTACTACCGGTCGGAGCAGGGGTTCGATTCGACGGCCGTCAACATGGCCGTCGTGGTCCAGCGCATGGTTCAGGCCGACGTGAGCGGCGTGTTGTTCACGCGCCACCCCTCGACCGGCGACGAGCGGATGGTCATCGAGGCGGCGTGGGGACTGGGCGAAGCGGTCGTCTCGGGAACCGTGTCGCCGGACACCTACGTGGTCGACGCCGAGACCGGCGAGGTGCTCGAGGTCAACGTGGCCACCAAGCGGACGATGATGGTGCGGGATACGGAACACGTGGAGACCACCGAGATCGAGGTCCCCGACGACCAGCGGGACGCCCGCGTGCTCGAGGACACGCGACTCGAGACGCTCCGAGAGCTGGGGAATCGAATCCAGGCGCATTACGGAACGCCCCAGGATATCGAGTGGGCAATCGAGGATGGCGAGATCTACGTCCTGCAGTCGCGACCGATCACGACGATGCCCGACCAGGGGCAAGAGAATGCGGCGGTCGCCGACGGGAGTGCGGAAATGGAGGAGGCCGGCGACGTCCTGCTCTCCGGGATCGGGGCCAGCCCGGGTCGCGTGACGGGACCGGTGCGGATCGTCCACAAGCTCGACCAGCTCGACAAGGTCGACGATGGAGACATTTTGGTAACCGAGATGACGACGCCTGACATGGTCCCCGCGATGAAGCGGGCCGCGGGGATCGTCACGGACGAGGGAGGCATGACGAGCCACGCCTCGATCGTCTCGCGCGAGTTGGGGGTACCCGCCGTGGTGGGGACGAGTACCGGGACGACGGTCCTCGAGGATGGCCAGCGAGTGACGATCGACGGGGAACGGGGGGTCGTCTTCCCGGGCGGACAACTCCCGACCGACGAGGAGGACGGCGCCGGGGCCGCTTCACCGACGACCACCCCGAAGCCGATGACGGCAACGCGCGTGAAGGTGAACGTCTCGATTCCCGACGCCGCTCCCCGGGCGGCGGAGACGGGGGCGGACGGGGTCGGTCTCCTGCGGATCGAACACCTCGTCCTTTCGCTGGGAAAGACCCCTTCTCGGTACATCGCGGATCACGGGGAGAAGGCCTACATCGACGAACTCGTCGGGGGGATTCGCACGGTGGCCGACGCGTTCTATCCCCGCCCGGTTCGTGTCCGAACGCTCGATGCGCCCACCGACGAATTTCGGCAGCTGATCGGAGGCGACGACGAGCCCACCGAACACAACCCGATGATGGGCTATCGTGGGATCAGACGAAGCCTCGATCGGTCTGACGCCTTCCTCGCGGAGCTCGGCGCCCTCCGGCGCATCTACGAAATGGGATACGACAACGTCGAGATCATGCTTCCGTTGGTCACCGACGCAAGCGAGATCGAGGACGCCAAGGCGCTCATGGAAGAGGCCGGGATCGATCTCGATCGCCGCTCGTGGGGAGTCATGATCGAAACTCCAGCGAGCGCCCTCCGGGCGGCGGACCTGGTCGAGACGGGGATCGACTTCGCCTCCTTCGGAACCAACGACCTCACCCAGTACACGTTAGCGGTGGATCGCAACAACGAACAGGTGGCAGCCCTCTTCGACGAGCTCCACCCGGCAGTCCTCCAGCTAATCGGTGACACGATCGAAACCTGCAGCGCGAACGGGGTCGAAACGGGCATCTGCGGCCAGGCCGGCTCCAAGCCCCGGATGGTCAAGTTCCTGGTCGAGCACGGCATCTCGTCAATCTCCGCGAACATCGATGCGGTTCGGAGCGTCCAGGAGGAGGTCAAGCGGGTCGAACAGCGACTCATCCTCGACGCGGTCCGGTGAACGCCCAAGGAGCGCAACTGCTAATTGTGCCGTCTCCCAAGCGGTGACGATGCTCGAGGAGGACCCACAAGCGTACGAGCGTGTTCTCTCCTCGATGTGCACCGAACCGCACCCGGCCGCCGTCGCCGCCGCCCAGCGTTTTCTCGCGACCAATCCGGGCGATCCCGCGACCTATCCCGGCGTCGCCGCCATCGAAGCCGACGTCATCGACCAGTTGGGTACAATCGCGGGTCTCTCCACGCCCCACGGATACGTTGCCACCGGGGGGACCGAGGGAAACATACAGGCGCTTCACATCGCCCGCAATCGGGCGGCGACCGAGAACCCGAACGTCGTCGTCCCCGAGAGCGGTCACTTCAGCTTTCGAAAGGCCGCCGAATTGCTCGACGTCGAGTTTCGGGAGAGCC
>CAZAYR010000213.1:0-3332 GCA_964489365.1 uncultured Salinarchaeum sp. | reverse complement strand
AGTTCCTCTCGTCGGAGGGCTACGCGGTCAAGACCATGGAAAAACCCCGAGATCTCCAGGTCGGCCCCGAGATCACGCAGTACACCGCGCTGGGCGGCTCGATGTCCGCCACTGCCGATTCGTTGCTGATGGTTCGCCCCGATTACACCATCTATGACGAGGTGCGCAAGACGGACGATTTCGAGGTGTTTGCGGACATGCGACTCGCAGGCGTCGGGATGGTCGGGGTGGTCCACGCCAGCCGGGCGATCGACGCCCTCCAGCGGCTCGTCGGGCGGGTGGAGCTCGGATTGATCCCCCAGGTGGTCGATACCGTCGTCTACATCGAAGCGGGGGAGGTCCACACCGTCTATGACGTTGTCACCGAGGTCAAGGTTCCTCACGGGCTCACCGAGGAGGATCTCGCCCGCCCCGTAATCGTCGTCCGCGACTTCGAGACCGGGACTCCGGCCTTCGAAATTTACACCTTCAATCGGCAGGTCGTCACGGTCCCGCTGGAGGAACCCGAGCCCGAGACTGGGGTCGCCCGCATCGCCAGACAGGAAGTCGCACGTGAAATTCAGTCGATCGCTCGTGGCCAGGTCGACGTCGAGTTCTCCTCGGAGAATCGCGCGGTCGTCTACGTCGACGATCGTGACATCTCCCAGGTCATCGGCAAGGGTGGCAATCGGATCAGTGAGGTCGAGAATCGACTCGGGATCGAAATCGACGTTCGTACCCACGGCGAGCGACCGCCTTCCGACGAGGCGGGATCGCCGCCGCCATCCGAGAGAACGAGCCAGGGAGAGAACGTCTCACCGGAGGTGACGGACCAGCACATCCTCCTCCCGATCGGCGACGCGGACGCGGGCGACACCGTCGAGGTGCGGGCGGACGGGGAGTATCTCTTCACCGCGACGGTCGGCCGTGGGGGCGAGATCCAGGTCTCCAGGGGGAGTGCCATCGCCGCAGAGCTGGAGGAGGCGATCGATCGTGCCGAACGGGTCACGGTGGCGTCCGCCTGACCCGGTGGACGTGTGGTCGTTCGCTATTCGGCGCAGCGGGCACCCTCGGAGCCGGCGCCGCTCGTCGCGGGCTCGGGGGTGAGTTGGTAGAGATTCTGTCGGGCGTCGGCGAAGTAAATCTCCTCCTCAACGACCCGCATTTCCTCCAGCCGCTCGAGGGCGTACCGGACGGTGCGGGCCGAGAGCATCGACTCCTCCACGATTTGTTTCTGGGTTAGGGGACCCTGGTATTCCAAGACGGTGTACACGAGTTTTGCGCTGGGAGGCAGATCGGCCACGCGCTCCCGGCGAGAAGGCACCATACCCGGGAAAATAATCGGAGCGCCGCTGAAAAACCTGCCGATCCGCCCCGCCAACGACCGGAATTACGGGGGTTGGCGGGGTGGCGCGGTGACCTTCGGCTCGCAGGGGAGCTGTCCGGGGATCCCCCCGAACAAACGAACGGCTTTTCAACGGTCCCCACCCGACAAATACGCATGGCAGAGACGGTCGAGGAGGAGCGGTGGGGCCACATCCGCGGGGTGACGGTAACCACCATTGCGTCGATGGCCGGCATCCTCGCGGGCGTCATCGCGGCCCACATCGCCGCCGATCCGCAGGATCTAGTGGGGCTTGCCGTCTTCGGTGGGGCCGTGCTCGTGCAGTTTCCGCTCCTTCGCGGGGTCGGAATCGAGGTGGAGACCTTCGGGGTGAAGGACTACCTGTTTATCGTCTTCATGACCTTCTGTTTCTGGTTCGTGACGTGGGGAATAATGCTGACGACCGACGCTCGTCTCCCCATCTGAGATGGCCGATGACAGCATCGCGGTCGTCGATCTTGATCGGTGCCAACCGGACCGCTGCAATTACGAGTGCGCGAACTTCTGTCCGCCGAACCGAACTGGCAAGGAGTGCATCGTCACCCGGGCCGAACGCTTCGAGGAGGACGAACCCTACGACGGCAGTCCGGATCAGGTATCCATCTCCGAGGAGATTTGCCTGGGCGAGTCGTGCGGCATCTGCGTCGTCAAATGCCCCTTCGACGCCATCGAAATCATCAATCTTCCCCAGGCGCTCGACGAAACGCCGGCCCATCGATTCGGGGAGAACGCATTCGCCCTCTACGGACTCCCGGCACCCCAGACCGGGCAGGTGACTGGCATCCTCGGCCCGAACGGCATCGGGAAAACGACCGCGGTTCACATCCTGGCCGACGAACTTCGCCCGAATCTGGGCAAATGGGCGGACGAACCAGCGTGGGACGAGGCGGTCGAGGCGTTTCGAGGGACCGCGATTCAAGACTACCTCCTCGGTGTCCGCGAGGGAAACATCAGCGTCGCGCGCAAACCACAATACATCGATCGGATCCCGGACCGCTTCACGGGAACGACCGCCGACCTCTTGCGTGGAACGGACGAACGGGGGGCCCTCGATGAACTCGTCGAGCGCCTGTCGCTGGAGGCGGTCCTCGACCAGCCCATCGCGGACCTGTCGGGTGGTGAGCTACAGCGGGTTGCCCTCTGTGCGACCCTCGCGAAGGAGGCGGACTTTTACTTCTTCGACGAGATCACGCCGTATCTCGACATCGGCCAACGCATGGTCGCCGCTCGCCTGATTCGGGAGCTGGCGGACGAACACGAACGATCGATCCTCGTCGTCGAACACGACCTCGCCATCCTGGATTTGCTCTGTGACACGCTGCATATCGGCTACGGAGAGCCGGGGGCGTTCGGCGTGATCACGGATCGGAAGTCCGTGCGCAACGGGATCAACGAGTACCTCCACGGCTTTCTCGAAAACGAGAACATGCGGATTCGTCCCGAATCGATCGAATTTGCGGCCCACGCCCCCCGCGCGACGGCCGAACGCGATGCGTTGATCTCCTACCCCGCCATGGAGAAATCATACGGCGAAGACGAGTTCCAGCTAACCGTCGAGTCGGGGACCATCAACCGGAACGAAGTGCTGGGCGTCGTGGGACCGAATGGGATCGGGAAGTCCACGTTCGCCCGCCTGCTCGCCGGGCGACTCACTCCGGACGATCGTGAGGTCGGCCTCGATCTGTCGATCTCGTACAAGCCACAGTACGTCGAGATCGACGAATGGATGCGAGTCGAGACCTTCCTCTCCTCGATCGCCGACGACTTCGATACCTCCCACTGGAACACGGAGATCGCCCAACCGCTCCAGCTCCAACGGTTGTACGAGCAACAGCTGCCCGACCTCTCGGGGGGCGAGCGCCAACGCGTCGCCATCGCCGCCTGTCTCTCGGAGGACGCGGACCTCTACCTCCTCGACGAGCCCTCCGCCCACCTGGACGTCGAACAGCGCGTCCGAGCGACGCGGACG
>CAZAYR010000212.1:0-3421 GCA_964489365.1 uncultured Salinarchaeum sp. | reverse complement strand
GAGGCGGATTTTACCGAGGAATTCGAACTCGAGGGCACCCCGGTCCCGCCGAACGAACTGGATCCCGTCTCGTTCGAGGGGAGCGGGAACGACGAGACCGATCCGGTGTCGCTAGCCGGGTACATGGTCGTAGTCGAGGCCGAACACGCGGGGGAGGGGGACTTCGTCGTCACGTTACGTGACTCGAACGGCGAACACGACGACCGGTCGATCGTGGACCGGACTGGCGCCACCGGAATCGTCTGGGGCGAAGGTGTCCCCGCTGGCGACTGGGTCCTCGATGTCACGGCCGATGGGGACTGGACGATCTCCGTACGGCAACCTCAGATCGCCCCGGGGGACGGCGAGGAGATTCGGTTCGTCGAAAGCGGGGACGAACGGGGGGCCGTCTTCCCCGTGGATCTCACGGAACTCGTATTCATCCGCGGCAAACACGAGGGTGATGGCATGTTTCTGGTCGAGTCGTATACCATCACGGGAGAGCGACACGAGGGGACGGAAGTGATCAACGAGAGCGGGGAGGGCCGGCCGCAGATCACGCTCGACTATCGGGGGACCAGTTGGTTTTCCGTCACGGCCACCGGACCGTGGGAACTGCGATTTACGAAAATCTGAGGCGTCGGTCGTCCGAACGGTTCGAATCCGGATACCTCCGCCGCTGAGTTAAGGCGGTGGCGCCGGCGACGACGAACGGAGACGCGACAGCCACCGGTTGGATCGTCCCCGCGACCAGGGCGATCCGTCGACTCGGGACCGGTCGTGCCGGGGTCAGTTCCGACGGGCCCGACGACGGCCATCGATGACGGAGCCCGGAATGGTCGAGCCGATGGGGGCTGACCGGGATCGCGTCACCGCTCGAGGACGCCCACTCCATGTCTCGCACCAGGAAGGGTATACCAGGCGAACGGCTCACCGTCCCCCCGGGCGGTCGGGCGTCCGAGGTGATCCTCGCCGTCCTGCGGTCGATCGAGAGCCAACCGGTCCAGCTGATCCTGTGGCGAGTGAACTGCTATGCCAGTACGCCCCGTCCTTCGAACGAGGAAGCGACGAGGGTTGACGATCTGGATGGGGCCAGGGATCGTCCCGGCGGTGAGCAGCCCCCGGGCGTTGACACCGGAGCGGTGGTTGGCGATCGCCGGACGAGTCGGTATCAGTAACGTCTTAGGCGCGGCGTCGCAGGGGCCAGTGGCACCCGATATGTCCGGCCGGCCTTCCTATTCGAAGATCCTGTCCGATCCCGCGTTCCTCGCGATCGCACTCATCTCGTTCATCGGGACGATGGGAACGAACGTCCTCTCGCCCGCGCTCCCGGGTATCGCCGAGGGGCTCGCGGTCAGCGACGCCCGCGTGGGACTCGTCCTGACGACGTTCAAACTCTCGGCCATGCTCATGATCCCCATCACGAGCGTGCTCGCCGACCTCTACGGGAGGCGGCCGGTGGTCATCCCCTCGCTCGTGGTGTTCGGCGCCGGCGGGTTCGCCATGGGCACCATCGATTCGTTCGCCGCCCTCTTGGTCCTCTGTGGGGTCCTCGGTGTTGGATTTGCCGGCTTCATGCCCCTTTCGATCGCGCTCATCGGCGACCTCTATACCGGCGCCACGGGGTCCGCCAGCCAAGGCATCCGAGTCGGCATCAACGGAGTAGGCTCGGTCGTCTTCCCCGCGCTGACCGGGCTGCTGGCCGGGATCGCGTGGACCCGGCCGTTCGTGCTCTTCCTTGCCGTCTTCCCGATCGTAATCGTAGCCCACCTGTACATCCCGGAGAACGCGAGGGAACCCGAAACGGGACGTGGGATCCGTCGCACGCTCCGGAGCTACTGGACAGCCATCCGATCGGAAATCACCCAGGTCGACATGGGGGTTTTGATCGGTGGAGGGTTCCTCCGGGATTTCGTCCGACTCGGCGTCCTCACGTTCGTGCCGCTCTTCGCGGTCCGTACGCTGGACGCGTCGCTGTTCTACGCCGGCGCCGTCCTCTCGATTCGTGGCGTGGTGTCCATCGTCGTGTCGCCGACGGTGGGCGTGTTCGTCGGTTGGTTCTCGCGCAAGCGAGTCCTCGTCGCCTCGTTCGGGATTGCCGCGATCGGCGTCGCCGCGATTCCCTTCATGCCGTCCGTGGCGTGGTTGGGGGTGGCCTTCGGGGTGTATTCGGTCGGCGATTCGTGTTCGTCTCCGGTCGTGAAGGACAGCGTGACCGACACGGCGTCGGAAACGCACCGGGCCGGCATCGTCGGCGCACTGACGGTGCTCAAAAGCGGTGGTCAGGCGCTCGCACCCGTCACCTTCGGGGCGATCCTCGCCCTCTCCACCTTCGATGCCGTGTTCCTCCTGGCTGCGGCCGTCGCTGCGGCGTATGGTGTCATCGTCGCCGTAACGATCAGACCCGGCCTGTGAGTCGATGCGCATCGGAGTCGCCGGGGACGGTCGGGCTGGGACGTTCGTTACCTCGTTACGACTGGAGTTACCGGCTGGTGGGGGCGTCGGGGCTGGGCCATCCACGCTGGCGTGGGGACAGGAGACCGACCTCGGGGCCCACCGAACGGCCACCGGAACAAACCGAAAGGGTCGACGGCGATGGGCCGAGTCGGGGGACCCTCCGCGTGTCGACCAACGGCCGATCCGATCGGGCGGATCGACCTGATTCCCCTGTTGATTCGAACGGGCCCGCGACCGGTTGCCGATCAGTCGTCGACCGGGATCGGTTCGGGCGGCTCAACGTCCGGCCACACGAAGTCCGTCTGATCGCCCCCGCCCTACCCCTCCATCCGGAGGAAGCCTACCATCTCCGAGGTCGATGCTACGTCGAGGGTCCGGTTCGATTGCTCGATGACGTGCCGGTTCGCCGTCCGCCTGGTCGAGGCGAGGGCAGAGGCCGATCGTTCGAGCAGTCAGTCGACGAGGTCGTCGACACCGGTGTCCGGTTCCTCGGGCGGCACCGCATAGTTGATCAGGTCGATGCAACGTGGACCACCGTGGAGCCAACGCTACGCCTCACCGCGTCCCGCAAGCGTTTCCTCGAGCGAAGATCCCGACCGGTTGGTCCGTGGCCCAGGGGGGCGCGTGGGTCATTCGACACAGAGCAATGAATCCGCGTCCTCGCCGGCTTCGACGAGCAGAACGTTGTCCTCGTCCCACTGGATCAGTTGTTCGTTAATGACCTCGATGACCGTCCGCACCAACGAGGAGTGGGTCCGGGCCCGGGCGAGCGTCGTTATCCCGTCCAAGTACAGACACAGCTGTTCCGTCCCGACGTGTTGGAAGGCGGCGGCCGTCTCCTCCCTCGTCCGTTCGGTGTCCGCCGCCAAGAGGTGGCGGGGCGACACGGCGCGAAATACGTAGCGGCGATCGTCGGAATCCGCTCGCGCCTGGGCGCTGAAGTACTGTTTCGCGATCCGCTCGGCGTCATCGACGTTCGCGTCCG
>CAZAYR010000211.1:0-3428 GCA_964489365.1 uncultured Salinarchaeum sp. | reverse complement strand
CGACGGACCCCGTCACGAGGACTCCTCCGTTTCCTCCGCCCCGCCGATGCCCGCGACGAGCTCGTCGGCGTGTTCGCGCTCGATGATCAATGGCGGGAGGAGCCGGAGTACCGTCCGGCCGGCCGGGAGCGCGAGCACGCCGTGTTCCAGCGCGAGTTCGCGCAGGAGCCGATTGGCCCCCCGCTTGACCTCGATGCCGATCATCAGGCCGCGTCCCCGTACGTCCCGGACGGGGAGATCCGCCGCGCGCAGTTCCTCGCGGAGATACGCGCCGACCTCCGCGGCGTGTTCGGGGATGTGTTCCTCGACGATGGTCGCGAGCGTTTGCGTCGCGGCGGCCGCGACCAGCGGGTTGCCGCTAAAGGTCGACCCGTGGGGGCCGCTGTCCTCGGCGATCCAGTCCCGGCAGACCAGGGCCCCGAGGGGGAGCCCGCTCGCGATCCCCTTGGCACTGGTGAGGATGTCCGGCACCACGCCGGCGTGCTCGCAGGCCCACATCGTCCCCGTCCGGCCGACGCCCGTCTGGATCTCGTCGAAGATCAGCGCCGCCCCGACATCCTCGGTCAGCGCCCGGGCGTCCTTGAGGTACGACGCCGAGGCGGGGTGGATCCCGCCTTCGCCCTGGATCGGCTCGAGGAGCACGGCGGCCGTGTCATCGTCGACCGCCTCGGTGAGGGCCTCGGGATCGTCGTAGGGTACGAATTCGACGCCCGGCATCAGCGGCTCGAACGGTTGCTTGTACTTGTCGCGCCAGGTGGCCGCCAGCGCGCCCATCGTCCGCCCGTGGAAGGCCCGCGTGGCCGCGACGACCGTCTCCCCGCCCGTCGCGCTCCGGGCGAATTTGAGCGCCGCTTCGTTGGCCTCGGTCCCCGAGTTGCAGAGCCAGACGTTCGCACACCCCTGGGGGGCGACCGCGACCAGCTGCTCGACGAGCGCGTCCCGCGGGGGCGTCGGATAGGACCCCTGGACGTACAGCAGCCGCCCGGCCTGCTCCTGGATCGCATCGACCACCCGGGGATGGCAGTGCCCCAGCGGCGTGCACGCGTAACTCGCCCCCGCGTCGAGGTAGGCGTTCCCGTCGGTATCGTACAGGTACGCACCCTCGCCGCGGTCGATCGTGATCGGCTTGCGGGAGAACACGAACTCGCTCATGGCGTGCCCTCCTCGCGGACCGCGCTTGCCGTTATCCGGGTCGCATCCCCGTCAAACGCGTTGGTGATCGGGCCCTCGGCATTCGCGTCCGCGATCAAGGCCTCCGGGGCACCGCCCCCGATGGCTTCGACGGCGGCCATGACTTTCCGCGTCATGAAGCCCTCGGCGGCGGCCTCGACCTCCGAGAGCTCTGCTGGCGAGTCCACGACGTCGATCCGCGTGTCAGAGTCGTCCGGATCAGCATACACTCCCGAGACGTCGGTCAGGAGCACGAGTGACGCCCCGAGCGCCCCCGCGACCGCCGCCGCCGAGCGGTCCGCGTCCGCGTTGACCGCGACCCCATCGTCGGCGAGCATCGGCACCGACACGACCGGCGTGTAACCGCCGTCCAGGAGCAGCTCCAGCAGTTCCGTGTTGACGGATTCGATCCGACCCGCGTGGTCCCCGCGGCGGATCTTCTTTTTGCCGTCCTCGAGGACCCGGACGGCGGACTTCCGGGGGCCCCGCAACAGCCCGCCGTCGACCCCAGAGAGGCCGACCGCCTCCACGCCCGCGTTCGCCAGTTCCACCGTGAGTTCCGTGTTGATCTTCCCGGGCATCGCCATCGTGAGTGCCTCCATCGTGCGCTCGTCGGTAAACCGCCCGGTGACCCCCGACGGCGTGGTCACGTACTCGGGGTCTTCCCCCAGGTCCTCGAGGAGATCATCGACCGTGGAGGAGCCGCCGTGGACGACCACGAACTCCTCGCCCCGGTCGACGCGTTCGGCGACGTCCGCCACGGTCCCCGCGGGGTCGACGGCGCGTGCGCCGCCGAGCTTGACGACGGTCACCATGCTACGGCGCCCCCACTGGGTGCATGCCGGCGAAGTCCAGCCCGGCAGTCTCGTCGAACCCGAGGGCGACGTTGGTCGCGTGGACGGCCTGGCCCGCCGATCCTTTCATCATGTTGTCGATCGCTCCGAACACGACGATCCGTCCGTTTTTCGGATCGAGCTCGAAGCCGACGTCCGCGTAGTTCGTCCCCGCGAGGACCTTGGGCTCGGGATAGCGATAGACACCGCCACCTCCCGCCACGAGCCGCATGAACGGTTCCTCCTCGTACGCCTCGCGATAGGCCGGCCACAGTTCACGACTCTCGACGCGTTCACTGGGGAAGGCGTGACAGGTCGCCGCCGCGCCACGGGTCATGTCGACGGCGTGCGCGGTGAAGGCCACCGACGTCCCCAGGATCTGTTCGATCTCGGCCTCGTGGCGGTGGTCCGTCGGCGCGTACGGCCGGACGATGCCCGACCGTTCGGCGTGCGAGGACGCCGGGCCGCCCCCGGCGCCGCCTTCCGAGGAACCGACCTTCACGTCGACGACGATGCGTTCGTCGCCCTCGAGCACACCGTCGGCGAATAGCGGGTGCAGGGCCAGCATCGTGACCGTCGCGTTGCAGCCCCCGCCGGCGATGAGATCCGCCCCGGGAAGCTCGTCGCGGAACAGCTCGACGAGGGCATACTGCGCGCGGTCGAGGTACTCCGGGGCGTCGTGACCGTCGTACCACTGCTCGTACTGTTCGTGGGTGTTGAGCCGGAAATCCGCGCTCAGGTCGACGACCGTATCGGCGTGATCGAAATAGGTCTCGATCCGCTCCATCGACACCCCGTGGGGCGTCGCCGCAAAGAGGACGTCCACGGGCTCGAGTTCCTCGGGATGGGAAAACCGCAGGGTCGAGTCCCGGAGGTTCGGGTGGACGGAACCGACTGTGCGATGCTCGTACTGGCGACTGGTCGCCTGAACGACCTCCAGCTCGGGATGCGCATCGAGCAAACGAAGCAGTTCCCCGCCGGCGAATCCCGAGCCACCAACGACGGAAGCCGTTTGCGCCATCAGGGCGTCACCTCCACCGGTTCGTTCCCGTTCGCCGCGCGTGCCTCCAGCCAATCGACGACCCGGGCGGGCACGTCCGTCTCGACGGTGTCGTTGAGGGCCTTGAACTCCACGGTATGATTGATCTCGTGGACGGTCCATCCGTCCGGCGACCCCATCAGATCCACGCCGAGTAACCCGTCCCCGACCGCGTGGCTCGCACGGCGGACGAGGTCGGCGACCGCCTCGTCGACCTCGCAAGGAAGCGTCTCGGCGCCCTGGGCGGCGTTCGTCAGCCAGTGATCGGCCTCCCGGACCATCGCCGCGACCGGCTTGCCGTCCGTCGCCACGACCCGCACGTCCTGATCGCCCTTCTCGACGAACTCCTGGATGTAGAAGATCTTGTGCTCGTAGTGGCCGAGCGT
>CAZAYR010000210.1:0-3440 GCA_964489365.1 uncultured Salinarchaeum sp. | reverse complement strand
GCATGCAACGCCTCGACCTCGGCGTCACTCAGGTTCGTCAACGGCTCATCGTCCTCCTCTGAATTCATCGACGTGACTAGCGGTCCGCGGACCATCAGAGTTGGGTCGAGGTGTGGTCGATGGGCGGGCGGCCCGAGCGCGTCGACGGCTTCGCGACTGAAGAGGTGATCGTCACAGCCGTGCCCTGCCGCAGGAGGGGATCGGTGGTAGCCGGAGGCGTCCCTTCAAGCGGTGCCTAACGATCCGCGTGCCCATCGATCGTTCGGGGAACGGATGAGCGTTTCACCCCCACGGTCACGGCCGGTCGCTCACGTGTTCGACGCGGCCTATGCTGGCGTTCCGAATTGGGATATCGGCCGCCCTCAGCGGGCGTTCGTTGCACTCTTGGACGCCGGTCTCGTGCGGAGCCCCGTGCTCGATGTCGGGTGTGGGACGGGAGAACTGTCGTTGTTCCTCGCTCGCCACGGACACGAGGTGCTCGGGATCGACCTCTCTCGCTTGGCGATCCATCAAGCGAGAGAAAAGGCCCGGTGGCGCCGGATTTCCGCGCACTTTCTCGACTGGGATGCGCTCGCGCTCCCCCGCCTCCGTGACGCGAACCTGTCCTTCCGGACCGTGGTCGACTCCGCGATGTTTCACCTTCTCGGTTATCACGAACGCGATCGGTTCGTTGACGGCCTCGCTGAGGTCATTCGACCGAGCGGACTGTACTGCATGCTCGGTGACGCGCGCGCCAATGAGCGGGCGATCTACGGCATCTCCCCGGACGAAATGCGGCGGCGCTTCCGAGCGGCCGATGGTTGGGAGGTGCTCTTCGTCAAACCCACCGTGTTCGAACGACGATGGAGCACCAATCCGGCATACCTCGTCTGCGTGCAGCGGCGGTGAAGGTCAGGTCCGCCCGCTGGCCGCAATGAGCGTGAGTAGTTAGCGATCGAGGTGCGTCTGGGGACGTTCCACCTGCCCCGGGGTGGCGGCCTGTGCTGCTCTCCCGTCGAGCGTCTCGAAATCGAAATTCGCGAACTGTTCGGGTACGCGTTCTTCTGCGGCATACACGTACAGTGCGGTCTTCGTGATGGCCCAGATCGTCTGGCCGACCAGGTAGGTCCCGATGAGCACGCCCACAACGAGAAGGATGCCGATAAGCAGTCCTGCCCCGGGTGCGATGGACCCGACCACGATCGCGACGACGATGGCCGCGACGATCCCACCGATGGCGATGACGAATTGAATGAGGGTCACGCCGAGCCCGACGCCGATGCTCTCTCCCCAGGTATCCCGGAAGGTCTGAGCACTTCGGGTGAACATCGTCCGCACGGTGACCTCCTCGAAGACGATCACGGGCACGATGAAAAACGTCATCACGGTCCACCCCACCGCGAAGAGCGACGAGACGATCGTGGCGACGAGATTGTTGGACTCCTGGAGCTTCTTCAGGATCACGCTCACGGTCGCGGCGATGGCGGACCAGACGAGGATCGCGCCTTTTCGCTGCCAGGCCGCACGCATGCTTTCGCCAAGCTCCGGCTCCTCTCCGTGGAATGCCTGATTGACGGCGAACACGAGTGACGCGGTGAAGAAGGTCGCAGAGAACGTCGTGAGGAAGTACAAAACGAAGAGGACCACGTACTCGGCGCCGCTCCCGACCAGTCCGGCGATCACCAGCGGGAGCAACAGCGCGAGCCAGAAGGCCAGGGCGGCAAGCGCACCGAGTGCGGGAAACACCATGAGCTTCGGGTGGTCACGAATGACTCCCAGGCTGTCCTTCGACAGTTTGAGTCCCGTCTTGAATTTATCGAGGAAGCCGCCCCGGCTCTGACTGTCGGGGACGGCGGAGGTGCGTGCTGTCACGAGCCACCCATGGTGCCACATCGATATTAAGTCGCCCGGGCCATGTTGGACTTTCCTCACGGGATGCCACCTCGAGACTGATCCGGGCAACTCGTCGGTCACCTGTCCATCAGGCCGGCGAGACTGTGCCGCCGAAAACGGTGGAGGGGCTCGCGGGGGGTGGTCATCTACTGAGTCACGATACGGGATCGACCTGGTCAGCCCACCTCTCACTGTCTCCCAGCACCGAACTTATGTGGGGATCGCCGAATGAAAACGGCCATGAACGGATCCCCCCTGACGACTGAGCCCGAAGCGGTGCTCGACCCGTCCGGGTTCGCGGACCAAGAATGGGCGGACGCGCTCGCGGCGGGGGATTCGGGTCCCGCGAAATCAGCATTCGTTGCCGAGCTCCGGACCGGTAAAACCCGGACCAGCCCCGAGAGCGACGTCTGTTCGCTGAAACGCCGGTGGTTCGACGACGAGCCGGGCTATGAGCGTGGCTTCGATCTCGACCCCGATGCGATCGTCGAGGGCCGGTACGTGGGGGCGTACGGCGTCGAGCATACGTTCGAGGACGAGATCGACTGGTTTTACGATGCAACCGCTGCCGACGGAGTGGCCTCCAGCGCCGAGTGGCAGTGGCAACTCAACCGCCACTATCAGTGGGTCACACTCGCGGACGCGTACGAGGCGTCGGGTGATCCCACGTACGCCGAGTCGTTCGAGCGGGAGCTTCGCAGCTGGATCGCCTCCTGTCCACGGCCAGCGGACGACGGGAACGAGCGACCCAGTGCGTGGCGGACGATCGAGGCGGGCATTCGTGCGGGCTGGTCGTGGCCCTACGCGTTCGAAACGTTTCGACGGAGCGAGACCGTCACCGACGAGGCGCTCTGGCGCTGGGTGTGTTCGTTCCGGGAGCACGGCCACCACCTCCTCGAGCACGTCACGGCCCACAACTGGAAGACGATGGAGACGAACGGCCTCGCCCACGTCGGCGGCATGTTCCCCGAGCTCGACGGGGCGAGCACATTCCTCTCGACGGCCGTCGACCGCGCCGTCGCCGAACTCCAACGGCAGTTCTATCCCGACGGCCTCCAGCACGAACTCGCGCCGAACTACGGTTCTGCCGCGCTCGCGAACCTGTACTCCAGTCTGGAACTCGCCGACCGTCAGGGGCACGGGCGTGCGTCGGTCCCCTCACGTTCGCGGGAACGACTCCGGGCCACGGCGATGGCCCACGCGAGACTGGCAGGACCCGACGGGCGAATGGCGCCCCTGCACGATTCTGGATACCTGTCCGTTGCCGAGCCGTTCGAAGACCTGGTCGGCGGGGAGCCACCGTGGCGGGGAACCGACGACGACCATCTCTCGTGGGGTGGCTACGGTGTACTCAGACGGGACGGCAGATACGCGCTCTTCGACGCGGGGCCGTACGGTGCCGCCCACCAGCATCAGGATACGCTGCAGGTCCTGGCAGCCGTCGGGGAGCAGTGGGTATTGACGGATCCTGGCGGACCGCAGTATACCGACAGCCCGATCACCGCCCACCTGCGGTCGGCCGCGGCGCACAATGTCGCCCTGCTCGACGGCGAGCGACACATGGTCCG
>CAZAYR010000209.1:0-3456 GCA_964489365.1 uncultured Salinarchaeum sp. | reverse complement strand
TGATCGACATCGACGCCGACGAACGGGCGCTCCGCCAGCTGATGCGGATCCAAGTGCCCAACGACGTCAGTATCGAGATCGTTCTCGAGGATTAGGTCGTTGGGCGGTCGCGTCGCGGACGGTTCCTATTGATCAAGCGCACCGATCTGTGCCATCATCCCCAGTTGATCGCTCTGGGTCCATGTCTCGACCAGTCGACCGTCCGCCAGGCGGTTGATCTCGATTCCGGTCATCTCGACGGCGCGCCCAGTCGGCTCCATGCCGTACGCCGCGCCCTCGTGGGTCCCGCGCATCGTCCAGCGGACCGCGACCCTGTCGTCCACGGCGATCAGGTCCTCGATGACGAACGTCATGTCCGGAAAGATGTCGCGAGTCATCTCCACCAGCCCCCGGTACTTGGCGGGGCCGGCGTCCCGATCGGGGAGGTCGCGCTCGTGCATCTCGTATGCCTCCCCGATCAGTTCCTCGGCCGCTTCCGGGTTCTCGCCGTTCCACACCTCGCGATACAGCCGGCGCACGATCTCTTCGTTCGCTCCGGACATGATACCCCGATCGTGGAGGATCCGCAAATACGTTGCTCTCGCCCGCCCGCGACGCCCGTTATTCGAGGGCCTGCCGGACGGCGTGGATCGCCGCCACGCCGTCCCCGACTGCCGCGGAGATCATCTGCGGCGAGCCTTCCCGGATATCGCCGACGGCGTAGATCCCATCGTGCTCGGTCTGCATGTCCGGGCCGACCTCGACCCGGTCATCCTCGGTGAGCGGCACGGTCCCGTCGAGGAAGGCCGTGTTCGGCTCGAGGCCGACGTGGGCGTACAGGCCGCCGATCTCGATCGTGCGCTCGTTCGAGCCCCCGACGTCGGCGACCCGGATGCCGTCGACGACGCCGTTCTCGCCAGTGATCTCGCGGACCTCGGTTTCGAGCATCAGCTCGACCGCATCCTCCGCCCGCACGGCCTCGCGGAGCGCTTTCGCGCCGGCGAGGTCCGCACCCTCGTTGGTCAAGATCACGCGATCCGTGAGGCCGGCGAGGAACTGCGTGTCGATGAGCGCGTGATCGTTCCCACCGACGACGGCGATCGTCTCGCCCTGGTAGAGCGGACCGTCGCACTTCGCACAGTAGAAGACGCCACGCCCGCGGTACTCGTCCTCGCCGGGGACATCGAGGTGGGTCTCCTCGCTGCCCGTGGCGAGAATGACGGCCGGCGCCTCGTACGTGTCGTCCTCGGTCCGCACGACATGGGGATCGCCCGGTTCGATGTCGACGACCTCAGCCAGCAGGGCGTCCGGGTCGTACGCTTCCAAGGTCGAGACCAGCTCCGAACGGAGCTCCGTCCCGGCGATCCCGTCGGGGACCCCGGGGTAGTTGGCGATGTGATCGCGGTTGACCAGTTCGCCCCCCAGGCTATCCTTCTCGAAGAGGATCGTCGAGAGGCCCGCCCGTCCGGCCTCGATGCCGGCGGTCAGCCCGCCGGGACCGCTACCTACGATGATGACGTCGGCGTCCATGTGCCCGAATATCTAGGGAGGAGGAATAAGCGGTTCGACGCGGCGCTATTCCTCGCGGTGTTCGACCAGCTCGGTCTTGTACTCGCCGGCGGGGAGATCCTCGACGTCGACGACCGTGGGATCGATGCGCGCCTTCAGCCGCTCGCGGACGGCCTGGACGGCTCGCTCGGCGATTTCCGCATCCGAGAGGTCGGTGCCCGGTGCCCGGGCGATCTCCGCCGGGATCGGCTCCTCGAAGTTCACCTTGTCCGGTTCGGGCAGCAGGATCCGGAGCCGCGGCGCGACGCCCTCGACGTCGGAGATGACGTCCCGGATCGCCGAGGGGAACACGTTCATCCCCTTGTAAATGAGCATATCGTCGGCGCGACCCATCACCTGGATCTTGGGGGAGGTCCGGCCACACGGACAGTCAGTCCCGGTGACCCGGACGTAGTCGCCGGACTTGAACCGGATCAGCGGCACGGCCTCGCGGCGGAGGTGGGTGTAGACGAGTTCCCCCTCTCCCCCCGCCTCGAACGGCTTGGCCTCCCCGGTCTCTGGATCGATGAGTTCGACGTGGACGTACCCCTGCCCGTGGAAGTGCATCCCGCTCTCGTCCTCGCATTCGCCCCACATGGCGCCGAGGACGTCGCCGAGGCCCATGCCCTCGCGGACCAGTTCGACTTCCCACACGTCGTAGAACTCCTGTCGGATCTCCGGGTTGCCGATCCCCGGTGCGCCCCCGCCGATCACTTTGGAAAACGAGAAGTCCTCCGGCGCGACGCCGGTCACCTCCTCGGTCTGCTCGGAGAGATAGCGGATATGTGAGGTCGTCGTCCACAGAATGTCCGGATACACGTCCAACGCCACCGAGAGGAGACGATCGGTACTTTCCCCACCGGCCGGCACCACGTTGGCCCCCAGCTTCGTCAGCGACTCGAAATACGGCGTTCCACCGGTGATCATGGTCTGGGTCGCCCCGAAGAGGACCGTATCCTCCGGACGAACGCCCAGCGTGTAGAACACGCGTTGCTGGACGGTGTTCCAGTCACGACGATCCTGCGCGGTCAGCCCGAAGTACGTGGGTTTCCCGGTCGTGCCCGAGGAGGAGATCGTCCGGTTGAGGGCGGACTTCGGCGCGGCCTGGTGTTCGCCGAGCGGCTGGGATGGCAGCGGATCGGTCTGGGAGTCCCGCTCGTCCTGTTTGGTCGTGAAGGGGACGTCACGAAGCGCCTCGAGCGAATCGACATCATCCCAGTCGACATCCCATTCCTCGAAGCGCCGCTGGTAGAAATCGGAATGTTCCCGCATGTACGCGAGTTGCTTCGGCAGGATCCGCTCGTGTTCGGCGAGGATCTCGTCCCATGGACGGAGCTCGATCGGATCGTAGACGTCAGCCATGGCTGTGGGCTGCAAGCGAACTCATTTCAATTTTCCTGATAGGCCGAGCCGATCAGTCGGCCGCGACGGCGGAGTCGCCGCCGACAGCGTCGGTCGGGACGGTGCCGTCCTCGTGCCATCCGCGGAGCCGGTAGTACTCCCGGATTTCCTCGTCGAGGTCGTCGAACATGTCCGCATAGGGCAGCGTGTCGTCCTCGAAGTCCATGCCGCGCTGGTTGTTGAAATGGCGTTCGAGCTCGACGACGCGGGCACCGACCTCCATCAGCTCGTCGTGGTCGACGCCGAACAGATCCTCGAGATCGTCATCCTCGACGCGTTGGCCGGCAAACGCACACAGGATCGCGGAGTCCCGGAACGCCGATTCGTTTTCTTCCTCGATGAGCGCGGGGGCCTTCCCCGCGACGCCCTCCGGATCCATGATCCCCGCGTACTCCCGGCCCATCAGGCCGGCATAGAGGTGGTCGGCCCCGCGGTTCGCGACGGCATACGAGAGTGCCTGCCCATTGCAGACCCGGCCGTCGTGGGCGGCGAACTCCATGCCCTTGACCGTCCAGTTCTCGACGCCGA
>CAZAYR010000208.1:0-3508 GCA_964489365.1 uncultured Salinarchaeum sp. | reverse complement strand
TTCAACCGCGGATACATCAAGCACAACGGCGAGCCCGCCGAGGAGATCGTCGACACCGGCCAGGCGGTCGCGGTCATGAAGCTCGGGACCATCGGGGTGACGGTCAAGATCATCCCGCCGAACGCCGAGCTGCCCGACGACTTCCGCATTCGCGACGACGCCGACGCCAGCGCACTCGCGCCCGACGACGCGGATGCCGAGGAGCTCGACGACCTGATCGCCGAGCCCGAGGAGGTCGACGAGGAGGCGGTCGCGGCCGAGACGCCGGACGAAGTTGTCGTGGAGGCGGACGCGGCGTCGGCCGCGGAGACGCCGGACCCCGAGGCCGTGGAGGCCGCCGCGAGCGACGAGGCGGACGAGCCGGACGACGAGGCGCTCGACGATGAACTCGAGGCCCAGGCGGCCGCGCTCGTCGAGCAGATGGAATCGGAGGGCGATGACTGATGGCAATCCTGCATACCGAGGAGATTCGGGATATGACCCCGCCGGAGCGCCAGGGGGAACTCGAGGAGCTCGAGACGGAGCTGCTCAACGCCCGGGCCATCCAGGCGGCGGGTGGCGCCCCGGAGAACCCCGGCCGCATCGGGGAGCTCCGACGGACCATCGCCCGGATCAAGACGATCCAGCGCGAGGAGGACGACCCCGCGGTCGTCGAGGAGGCTCGATGAGATCCATGCCCCTGACACCCGAAACACTGGTACGCCACGAACTGACGGGCCTCGACGTCCGCGTCGTCGACGCGCCCAATCCGGATCTCGTCGGCCTCGCCGGCGTCGTCCGCGAGGAGACGACACGGACGCTCGTCGTCGAGACGGCCGAGGGGGACAAACGGATCCCCAAGCGGCACACGACGTGCCACTTCACGCTGCCCGACGGCAACGACGTCCGCGTCGAGGGTGCTCGCCTGTGTGCGCGCCCGGCCCGACGCAGCGAAACAGGAGGTATCTCGCCATGGGTGTAGGCCTGGACGTCCCGACGCCGCCGGAGCCGGAAGACTCCGAGGAGTACGACTACTCGACGTGTCCGTTTTACGGCGAACTGTCGGTCCGTGGCCAGGTCCGCGAGGGGCTGGTCGCCTCGAACGACATGGACCGGACGGTGGTGGTCGAACGCGAGTACGACACGTACGTCCCGAAATACGACCGGTATATGAAGCGGCGATCGCGGATCCCGGCGCACGTGCCGGGCGTGCTGGAACCGCTCTCGGTCGGCGACCGCGTGAAGATCGCGGAGTGTCGGCCGCTCTCGAAGACCAAGTCCCACGTCGTCGTGGAGATCGTCGAGGAGGCCGACGCCGTGACCGCGGCCGAGATCGAGACCCGCCACGAGGAGGAGGCCCCGCCCAGCGTGGCCGCCGAGGAGGGCGAGGACTGATGCGCGCGCTGAAAGCCGACGTGACCCAGGGTCTGGCCAAGGGCTCGATCCTGACGTGCGCGGACAACACCGGGGCACGCGAGCTCCGGATCGTCAGCGTCGCGGGCTACGGCGGCACGAAGAACCGCCATCCCAAGGCCGGCGTCGGTGACAAGGTCACCGTTTCGGTCACCAAGGGCACGCCCGAGATGCGACGCCAGATCCTCGAGGCCGTCATCATCCGCCAGCGACAGGCGATCCGGCGGCCCGACGGGACCCGCGTCAAGTTCGAGGACAACGCCGGGGTGATCGTGGACGAAGCCGAGGATCCGCGGGGGACGGAGCTTCGCGGGCCCATCGCCCGCGAGGTCGCCGAACGCTTCGGAAGTATCGCCAGCGCAGCGACGATGATCGTGTAACCATGAGTAGCGAACAACCACGCAAACAGCGACGATCGACGAGGGACGCGCCGCTCCACGAGCGGCACAAGCAGCTCCGGGCGAGCCTCTCGGATGACCTGCGCGAGGAATACGGGACCCGGAGCGCTCGGGTCAATACGGGCGACACGGTGGAGGTACTCCGCGGCGATCATGCGGGCACCGAAGGCGAGGTCGTGGAGGTCGATCTCGGTGATCCGGCCGTCCACGTCGAGGACGTGACCGTCGAGAAGGTGGACGGCGAGGAGGTGCCCCGCCCAATCGACGCGAGCAACCTCCGCATTACCGACCTGACCCTGGAGGACGAGCGGCGTCGGGCGCGGCTCGAGGAGGGTGGCACATGACGCGTCACCAGAAACGCCTCTCCGCGCCGATCTCCTGGCCGGTCGAGCGCAAGACCGAGACGTTCACGGTCAAGGCCGGTGCCGGCCCCCACGGCTCGGCCGGGGTCCCCCTGGTGATCCTCCTGCGGGACGTCCTGGGCTACGTCGACACCACCAAGGAGGCCTCGTATGCCGTCGAGCACGGCGGCGTCGAGGTCAACGGCGATCCCCCGAACGACGTGCGGCGACCGATCGGGATGTTCGACATTCTCGGGTTCCCCGAGCGCGACGAGTACTACCGCGTGTTCCCCGACGAGGGTGGACGCCTCGCGCTCACGTCCATTCCGGAATCGGCGGCCGACGGGAAGCTCGGCAAGATCGAGGACGCCCATCAGGTACAGGGCGGGGGGACGCAGCTGGCCCTCCACGACGGGCAGAACGTCCACATCCCGGCCGACGAGGCCCACGACTACGCCCCCGGCGACTCGATCGTGATCGGGTTCGACGCGGGCGAGATCCTCGCGCACTTCCCCTACGAGGAGGGCGCGCTGGTCACGGCGGTCGACGGCCAGCACGCCGGCGTGATCGGGGAGATCGAGGCGATGGAGATCATCCCCGGGAGCTCGCCGAACACGGTGACGATTTCGACCGAGGGGGGCGTCGTCGAGACCATCGAGGACTACGTCGTGGTGATCGACGAGAACTTCGTCGGAGGTGAGGACGCATGAGCGCCGAAGGCGAATTCCACGAGATGCGCGAACCGCGTATCGAGAAGGTGGTCGTCCACATGGGCGTCGGCACCGGGGGTCGGGACCTCGGGGATGCCGAGGATATCCTCGCGTCCCTGACCGGCCAGAACCCCGTGCGCACGCTCGCCCAATCGACCGAGCCGGAGTTCGATATCCGCGAGGGCGACCCCATCGGCGCGAAGGTGACCCTCCGCGGCGAGCAGGCGGCGGCGTTCCTCGAGGAGGCGCTCCCGCTCGCGGAGCTCTCGTCGGCGCAGTTCGACGAGACGGGGAACGTGAGCTTCGGGATCCCCGAGCACACGGACTTCCCCGACCAGGAGTACGACCCGACGATCGGCATCTACGGGCTCGACGTCACGGTCAACCTCGTCCGCCCCGGCTATCGGGTGAGCCAGCGGCGGGTCGCCACGCGGTCGATTCCCGACCGACACCGGATGGACCCGGCGGACGCCATCGCGTATCTGCGCACCCGATTCGACGTGGAGGTGGACGATGAGTGAGGAGACCACCGGCGAGCATGCCTCGCCACGGACCGGTTCGCTCCAGACGTGTCGGCGCTGCGAGCGCGAGCAGGGATTGGTCGGCAAGTACGACATCTGGCTCTGTCGCCAGTGTTTCCGCGAAATCGCCCGCTCGATGGGCTTTA
>CAZAYR010000207.1:886-3526 GCA_964489365.1 uncultured Salinarchaeum sp. | reverse complement strand
GGCATGCGGCGCGCCGACTGCGGATCGAGCGCGAGCGGGCGTGCGACGATCTGGTCGTGCGGACGGTCGTGCCGACCGGGGCGCTCGCCGCGGACTACGCGCAGCACCTGCTCGACATCGCCCGGTCCCTGCGGGTTCCGCGGAACGCGGGCGCAAGCGTGGCCATGGCGCTGCCGTCGCAGCTCGAGGAACGCCTGCTCGGAGTGCTCGATCCGGTCCGCCGTCGGTCCGACCCGTCCCGCGTGGCGACCTGGGGCTGCATCGGCGCCGCGCTCGCCCTCGCGCTTCCGCTTTCCGCGCTGGAGCCGGGGCCGGCACCCGAGCGGGTCGAGGTCGGTGGCGCGCGGGCGGGCCTGCAATGGGAGGGCGCGCTAGCTCCCGGCACCGAGCTCGCGGTCTTTGCCGCACACGGTCCGATCGAGGCCGCCGGAGTCATGGGCGGCACGGCCCGGGTCGTCGGGTACGCGACCGATCTGCGTCCCGGGCAGGAGCCCGTCCAGCTCGTGACCGTCGACGAGGAGGGGACGACGGCGGTCTGTCTGCTTCCTCGGGGCGGGCGGTGCACGCCGGCGGGGATCGTCGGGCTGGCTGACGATGTACGCGCGAGCGTCGAGCGCACCGAGGTCGTGGTGCAGGTCCCGGACGGGGTGTCGCTCCGGGTTGGTAGCCACCATGGATCGCTCGCCCTCGAGGGGATCCGGGGCGACGTCCGCGCGCTCACCCGTGTGGGCAGCATCCAGGTGACGGCCGAGGGGGCCGTCCGGGCCCGCACGGGCAACGGGGCCATCGACGTGACCATGGGTCGGACGGACTGGACCGGGGAGCTCGCGCTCGAGTCGGGAGGCGGCCAGGTGCGCCTCCGACTTCCGCCGTCGGCGAGCACCCGAATCGCCGCACACACCGCGTCGGGAGGGGTCATCTCGGAGTTCCCGATCGAGCTTCACCCGACCGAGGACGGAGGCGGAACCGCAGCGGGCACGATCGGCCGGGGCGAACGGGAGCTCACCGTCGGGACGGCGAACGGACGAATCGCGATCCTCCGGACGGACGGAGACAGCCGAGCCGGACCGGAACGAAGGTAGCGAACGCGGGGCTCCCCCGGTTCCGACGATCGGGACCGGGGCATTTTGCGGCCCCATCATGCTAAAAAACTAGCACGGGAGACTGGCCAGATGCGACCCACGAACCAGCGCCGACACCATCGGATCCCCCACCCCTGGACGCTTCGGCGCCGGTCGGGGGCGAAGCTTCTCTTCGGTGCACTCGCGTGCTACTTGCTGGCGGCGTGCTCAGGACAGAAGGCCCCGGTGGACTACGCCCTCTCGGCCACGGACCACGCGGAGTTGTCCCGAGCCATGCCGGCCCTGGCCGAGCGGCTGATCGAGGATCTGGACACGTCCGACCCCGACCAGCATCTGGAAACTCTGTTCCGTCTGCAGGTCCTGAACGGGCGGGACACCGAGGCGCTCGAGACGCTGAAGCGCGTGCGCGAGCAGCGGTTGGCCGCGCTGGGCGACGGTCCCGACGTTCCCTACCTGAACAGCCCGGCCGAACTGGCCCACCTCGAAAGCGAGCTTCTGGTGCGGGCCCGCATGCGAGCGGATGCGGGCGCCGCCGACTTCGGCGCCGCTTTCGCCCGTGTCTTCCGCGAGACCTTCGCGGAGCTCAGCGACCGGCAGGCGCACCGGTTCTTTCCCCGCGTCGAGTACATGCTGGGGATGGGCCGCGACCGGATCGACCAGACGCTCGATCGCTACCGGGACCGGGAACGCATCAGCCGACAGGAGGCGATTCAGCTCGTTGATCTCTACCACCGCCACCACGTCAAGGAACGGATTCTTCCCTTTCTGATCGATCTGGTCGACGAAGACGCCAAGCGCCGCTACGTGATCGAGGAAGATGTCCTCATCGAGACCACGGACGGGGCCGTCCTGCACGCGACGGTCGTTCGACCCCGGGGCATGTCGGGGCCGCAACCCGCTGCCCTGTCCTTCAACGTCTACGCCACGCGCGTGAACGACCTGCTTCTGGCCAAGACGGCCGCGGTGCACGGCTTCGTAGGCGTGGTGGCCAATACCCGGGGCAAGCGCGTCGACTCCGGCCCCATCGAGCCCTTCAGGCACGAACCTCGGGACACCCACGCTGTGCTCGACTGGATCGTGGAGCAGCCCTGGAGCAACGGCGACGTCGCGGTGTGGGGCGGCAGTTACGGGGGCTACGCAGCGTGGGCGGCTCTCAAGGATCCTCACCCCGCGGTCGGAGCGGTCGCCGCCCACGCTGCAGCCTTGCCTGGCCTGGGCCTCCCGATGTTCAACAACGTGTACCTGAACGCCAACTACTGCTGGGCCTTTCACGTCACCAACAACCGGACCCTCGACTACGAACCCTGTGCGGACGGGCAGCGCTGGGCGACCATGCAGCAGGAGTACTACGAAACCGGCCGACCCTATCGTGAGATCGACGCGATCGACGGCACCCCGAATCCGCTGCTGCAGGAGTGGCTGGACCATCCGAGCTTCGACGAGTACTGGCAACGGTTGGTCCCGTTCGAAGAGGACTTCGCGGACATCGACGTTCCCGTGCTGACCATCACCGGCTATTACGACGACGGTCAGATATCGGCGTTGCACTACTTCAACG
>CAZAYR010000207.1:0-876 GCA_964489365.1 uncultured Salinarchaeum sp. | reverse complement strand
AACGAGCACTGTCGACACAATCCCGAGGCCGAACACTACCTGGTGATCAGTCCCGCCGATCATCCCGGCGCCCAGTGGGGCTCTCCGAAAGAACTGCGCGGATACACGCTCGACCCGGGCGCCCGTATCAGTCCACCCGACCTCACCTTCGAGTGGTTCGACCACGTTCTTCGAGGCAGCGACCGGCCGGCCTTGCTCCGCGACCGGATCAACTATCAGGTCATGGGCGCCGAGCGCTGGCGCCACGCACCGTCGATGGCGGAGCTGGGAGACGACACTCTTCGACTCTACCTGAGCGACACGGCCTCGGGGGCGCATCGCGCCCTGAGCCGGAGTCGGCCGTCCACTCCCGGTCATACGGTACAGGAGATCGATTTCCGGGATCGCGAGTCGACCAGCTTCAACTATTACCCGTGGCCGATCGAGGGGCCGGAGCCGGAGTTCGGCGATGCGCACGTCTTCGTCAGCGAGCCGTTCGAGGAGCCCGTCGAAGTCAGCGGGATCTTTGGCGGCCGGCTCACGGTGACGATCAACAAGCGGGATTTCGACCCCCTGGTCGTCCTCTACGAACGGAAGCCCGACGGGCGGTACGTGCACCTCTCCTACTATCTGGGCCGCGCCAGCTACGCGCAGGACATGACCGAACGAAATCTCCTCACGCCCGGCACCGCCGAGTCGATCCCGATCCGGCGAAGCTACATGACCGCCCGCAAGCTCCAGGAGGGAAGCCGGCTCGTCGCCGTGATCGACGTGAACCGGAATCCACGGGCGCAGATCAATTACGGAACGGGCGGCGACGTGAGCGCCGAGTCGATCGAGGACGCCGGCGCACCGCTCCGGGTGGAGTGGCACAACGACAGCTTCATCGAGATTCAG
>CAZAYR010000206.1:0-3561 GCA_964489365.1 uncultured Salinarchaeum sp. | reverse complement strand
ACGATCAGCGGTCACGTCGCGCGGCTGACCGGCGTTCAGTGCCTCGGTGACGTACCCACGTCGAAGGGCGTGTGGTCCGACAGAACCGGGGCACTTGCTCGCCGTATTGTAGGACGTAGCCTCGCACTCATTGATGTCGCGGTCCATCGGACACTCTCCGGTGTAGTGGCAGGGACGAGTGACAGTGTAGATATTCCGTTGGATGGTAGATGGTTTGCATCGCTTTCCATGAGGAGACATTAGTAGGGGAATGCGCCCCTCTTCGTCTTTGCCACCAGGATCGTTCATCGTCGGTCGGCCGGACCCCTAGACGGCCTGGGGTAATCCAGCAGGCCCGACGAGACTTTCCGATCCTGAGATGACGAGGTGATCACCGCCATCGTCCACGGCGCGCAGGAGCTCGCATTCGACTACCCGGAGGCCCCTCAGTCAGTCGAAATGTTTTAGTGGCCGACCGGTGGATATCCACCGCTGTTGTCGGTCTTCCATGGGCGCCAGCATCGACTTCGCCGAGATCCAGGAGGAGTACGGGACGGTCCGGTACCCGCTACTCCATTTCGTCAGGGAGTATCTCCTGCGATATCCCGGCCGGGTGGCCCTCAACCGCGGGGCCCACGTCATCCGCTCGACGTTGATGGTGATCCCGCCCTATCTGCTCGGACTGGCGACCGACATTCTCATCTCCGAGCCGGCGGAGATCTCGATCCTCTTGCTCCCAAACGCGTGGGAGCCGTCGACACGAATCGACCAGTTCCTGCTCATCGTCGGCATCCTCGCCACGGTCGTGCTCGGCATCGCGCTGATGAAGTTCATCGAAATGCGCAGCGAGGGGTTCCTCCGCGAATGGCCGAGCCACGACGTCCGTGCTGACGCGTACGCGGCCACGCAGCGACTCGGGCTCGAGTTCTTCGACAACGCCCAAACGGGGGACGTTATGAGCGTCCTGAGCAACGACTTGCGGTCCTATACGGGGATCTATGGCGGTCTGCTCCAGAATCTGACGGGATGGATCGTGACGACCGCACTCGGGCTGGCGGTCATGTTTGCCCTCAACTGGCAGTTCACGCTCATCCTCGTCATCCTGCTCACGCCCGTCGGGCTCATCGCCAGACACGTCGACGATCGGATCGCCCCGCAGTACCAGCAAGTGATGACCTATGCCGGTCAGTTGAACGCCCGGATCGAGAACAGTATCAGCGGGATCGGCACCGTGAAGGCGACGACGAACGAGGCGTACGAGCGCGAGCGAGTTGAAACCACGTCAGCCAAGAACCGGGATGCCAACTGGGAGGCCGCCAAAACCAAGGCGCTGTTCATCCCCCTCACCGGGGCATCCACGAGCGTCGCGACCGTCGTGGCGTTCGTCCTCGGTGCGTGGTGGGCCGTCTTCGGCCCGCCGTTCGCCGTCCTGGCCCCGATGACCGTTGGGGCCTTCGTGACCTTCTTCTTCTACATGCGGGGCTTCTCCGAGAGCATCGGCCGGATCGTGCAGTACATCGACCAGTACCGGAATTTCGAGGCCGCGGCGAACCGGATCCACGGGCTCATGGCCCATCCCGGTACGGTGCCCGAAGCCACGGAGCCGATCGAGCTCGAGGGACTCGCGGGCCGCGTCTCGTACGATGGGGTGACGTTTCGATACCCGGGGACCGACGAGCCGGCGCTCGAGGACGTCGAGCTGACGGTCGCCCCCGGCGAGTACATCGGCATCGTGGGGCCGACCGGGGCGGGGAAGACGACCCTGCTCAAGCTACTCGTGCGCTTCTATGACCCCGACGAGGGAACGATCCGGGTCGACGGACACGACCTCCGGGACGTCGGGCTGCGATCGTTGCGCGAGCGCATCGGCTACGTCTCACAGGAACCGTTCCTCTTCGACGATACCGTCGCAGAGAACATCGCCTACGCGAATCCGGATGCGGACGAGACGGCGATCAAGCGCGCGGCGAAGCGGGCGAACGCCGACGAGTTCATCGTGCAACTGGACGACGGCTACGACACCCTCGTTGGGGAACGCGGCATCAAACTCTCCGGCGGGCAACGCCAGCGGATCGCGATCGCCCGGGCGATCCTCAAGGACCCGGACATCCTCATCCTCGACGAGGCGACCAGCCACGTCGACAACGAGACCGAACTCCTCATCCAGCAGGCGTTGGCCGAACTCATCGCCGGCCGCACCACGTTCGCCATCGCCCACAGCCTGGCGACGGTCAGGGACGCCAACGAACTCCTCGTCCTCGAGGACGGCCGCATCCGGGAACGCGGATCGCACGAGGAGCTCGTCGCCGCGGGTGGCCTGTACGCAACCCTTTGGGGGGTCCACGTTGGCGAGGTGACCACCCCGACAGACCACATGGGGGACGGAATCGATGGCTGAGGATCGCCCAGATTTCGACGAGGTGTTCCGGGAGCGCGTGGAGTTCCCGAATCCCGTCCTGTTCGTGCTCTGGCGCTACGGCGGGCGGTATCGACTCCTCCTCGCGGCGGGATTGCTGACCGCTGCCGCGAGCCCCATCCTCAACTTCGTGCCGCCCTACCTGCTTGGGACCGCGGTCGACGCCATCGCCGGCGGCCCGGATGCGTTTCGGCTCCCCTTCGCGCCCGCCGCGTGGATTCCGGCGGGCCTTCGGGGTCAGCTCATCCTCACCTTCGTGCTACTCACAGCGACTGCCATCGCCATGCTCGGCGTGGAGACGGCCGACAGTCTCCTGTGGTCGCGCATCCAATACGACATCGCTCACGAGCTGCGAACGGAGACCTACGACGCGACCCAGCGTCACGGCATGTCTTTCTTCGAGGCCGCACAGACCGGCGACGTCATGAGCGTCCTGAACCAGGATCTGGACCGGGTAGCAAACGCCCCCTCGAACTGGTTGAAGTCGGCCTACACCTTCGGTGTCTTCGTCCTGGCCCTGGGAGTCGTGATGATCTCGATGCACTGGCAACTCGCCCTCGTCGCGCTCGCGTTCGGCGTCCCCCTCGGGATCACGTCCTACGTGTTCCACCGGCGGATCGACGAGAAGTACACCGACGTCTGGCGCAACTACGGTCGGATGAACGCCCGACTGGAGGGCGGGATCAGCGGGATCTCCACCGTCAAATCCTACGCCAACGAGCCGTTCGAACACGAGCGGCTCATGAGCGATTCGCGGCGGTTTCACGACGGCAGATACGACGTCCATCTCGATTGGTCCTACTGGTCGGGATTCAATGCGCTCCTCGAGCGGGGCTCCACGCTGGCCGTGCTGGTCGTCGGGGGATGGATCGTGCTGCGCGGCCCGCCGACACCGGCGATTCTCCCGATCTCGGTCGGCGTCTTCGTCACGTTCTTCCTCTACGCCCAGCGCTTCTCGAGTCGCCTGAGCGGGATGGGCCAACTCGTCCACGGCTACGATCGGACCGCGACGGCCGCCAGGCGGGTGTTCGGCCTGATGCACTATCCGGTGGCGATCCGGGAAGCCGGTGACCCCATCGGCATCGAGCGGGTAGAGGGGTCGCTCGCGTTCGAGGATGTGACGTTCTCAGAGCCAGGCACGGACCGCGCCGCGGTCCAGCAACTGT
>CAZAYR010000205.1:0-3592 GCA_964489365.1 uncultured Salinarchaeum sp. | reverse complement strand
GGTCTCGTAGGTGTCCTTGATCCAGTTCATCTCCCGCTGGCCCGTGTTCACGTCCGGCGCCGGGATGTCCCGGTCGACCCCGATGATCGGCGTGATGGCGGCGGCGTACGACCGGGTGATCCGCTCGAGATCCTCCGCGCTGTAGTCGCTCGGATCCAACACGATCCCGCCCTTGCCGCCCCCGAACGGGATCCCGACTGTGGCACACTTGTACACCATCCACCCGGAGAGCGCCTTCACTTCGGCCCGGTCGACGTGCGGGTGGTATCTGATCCCGCCCTTGTAGGGCCCCCGGGCGTTGTCAAACTGCGAGCGGAACGCCGGGATCGTCTCGAGGGTCCCGTCGGCCAATTGTACCTTCAAATTCGCCTCGAGTACGCGGTCCGGGGCCATGAGCGTCCCCAGGAGGTCCTGTGGGATTTCGGTGTGGTCTGCCGCCTCCTTGACCTGCGTGCGGAGGCTTTCGAATGGGTTGACGTCCGATGCCATATCGCCCTGCTCGCCGACGAGGCAGTAAAAAACAGGGGGTGAGTCCGCGACCCGCACATACTTATTTCGCGAACGTCCGAAACGGGGCTATGATCACGAGCGATCGAATGGCTGCAGTCGATCGCAATGCGGCCGCGCTGGGGGTGCCCTTGGCCCACCTCATGGAATCCAGCGGGCACGCGATCGGTCGGGAAGCGCGGGAGGTGGCGAATCCCGGGGACCGGATCGCGATCGTGGCGGGGCGGGGGAACAACGGCGGGGACGCCTTCGCTGCCGCGCGCTTCCTGGACGAGTTCGAGCTCTCCGTACAGCTACTCGGCCGGCCCGAAACGATATCCACGGACATCGCCCGCGCTAACTGGGACGCCCTCCGGGCGGGCGCGTATCCCACCGAGACGGTCCGGGATTCCCGTGACCTGACGATCCCCGCGGCGGATCTCGTCATCGACGCCCTTCTCGGCACGGGGCTGGCGGGGCCGCCGCGGGAACCCGAGGCGACCGCGATCGACCGGATTAATGCCGCGGAGGCGCCCGTTCTTGCAGTGGACATCCCCTCGGGGATCGACCCGGATTCTGGGGCGTCACCCGGCGTCAGCGTGGATGCCGACCGGATCGTCACGTTCCACGATCGAATGCCGGGAATTGCCGAGCTGGATGTGCCCGTGACCGTGGCCGATATCGGGATCCCCGCGGCGGCGGAGACGTTCGTCGGCCCCGGCGACCTCCGTACGCTGGATCGTGCCCCCTCGAGTCACAAGGGCGAGGCGGGCCGCATGCTCGTCGTGGGCGGGGGTCCGTACACCGGGGCACCGGCGTTGACCGCACAGGCGACCCTCCGGTCGGGGGCGGATCTCGTGGAAGTGGCCTGTCCCGCGCCGATTAGCCGTACCGTCCAGGGATATGCCCCTGATCTCATGGTCACGTCCCTTCCCGGCGAGCGCCTGACACCGGATCACGCCGACCGGGTGCTCGAGCGCGCCGCGCTTGCAGACGTCGTCGTGATCGGTCCTGGGCTCGGCGAGGAGGAGTCGACCCAACGAGCCGTTCGGGAGATCCTTCGAGCCGCGAGTGGAGGTGTCGTCGTCGACGCGGACGCCCTCCAGGTCGTCCCGGACCTCGAGACGGAGGCGAGTCTGGTCTGCACTCCGCACCAGGGGGAGCTCGCCGAGATGGGCGGTCCGCGCGAGCCCGACTGGGGCGCACGTCGGGAGGCGGTGACCGCCTACGCCGACGAACTGGGCCACACCCTCCTCGTCAAAGGCCATAACGACGTGATCAGCGACGGCGGGACCACCCGGGTGTCCCGGAGCGGCAACCCCGGGATGGCCGTCGGCGGCACGGGGGACGTGCTCGCGGGGGTGGTGGCCGCCATGCTTGCCCGGATGGAGGATCCGGTGGAGGCGGCCGGCGCGGCGGCCTATGTCAACGGGCTCGCCGGCGACGCGGCCGCCGAGACCCGCGGCGACAGTCTCGTCGCCAGCGACCTGCTGGAGCACCTCCCGACCGTGATCATGGAGGCACGCGCATGAGCGACGAGCTCACGCACACGGCCGACGGTGACGTGCAGATGGTCGACGTCGGCGACAAGGCAGTCACCCGGCGGCGCGGGGTCGCCACCGGCCGAATCGACCTCGGCGAGGAGACGATCGAAGCCATCCGTGCGGACGCACTCGAAAAAGGTGACGTCCTCGGGACCGTTCGGATCGGCGCCGTTCAGGCGGTCAAGCACACCTGGGAGACGATCCCGATGTGCCATCAGATCCCGATCACGAACGTCGAGACGGAGATCGTCGTCGAGGACGACGGCGTCGCGCTCACCGTCGCGGTCGAGACCACCGGGCAGACGGGCTGCGAGATGGAAGCCCTCGAGGGCGTCACGACCGGGCTCAACGTCGTCTGGGATATGGTGAAGGCCGTCGAGAAGGACGCCGACGGGCAGTATCCCCACACGCGGATCCAAGACGTGCGGGTGTTGCGCAAGGAGAAACGAAACGACGACGAGGACTGACCCGGCTCGAACCGCTTTTCCCATCGGACGACCCATCCCCGCCGATGCTCCCGGCGCTCGAACCCGGCCTCTGGACGGGCATCGGATTCGGCCTCTTCGGGGTGGCAGCGTGGCTCGGTAGCCTCGTGTTGATGAGTCGGATCCTCAAGCGAATCGAGGACGGTTAACCGGATTCGGGGACAGCCGTCGCCACTTCGGCGGCCCGGGCGCGCGCCCGTTCGACGATGGCATCCTGGCCTCGGAACCGCACGGTGACGGACTCGTGGTCGTACTCGACATTCAGGACGTCGGCGTTATCGTGGATCCAGGAGACCGTGCGCATCGTCTCGTCCGACTGGGGCAACACGAGTCGCTCCTCGCGGCGATCCGGCAGTTCCGCACTGATCCGGTCCCGGAGGCCGGCGATGCCCTCGCCCTCCAACGCGCTCACGGGCACGGGATTCGGTGCGAGGTCGGCGAGGGCCTGCTCCCGCGCGGCGATATCCCCATCCGCCAGGCGATCGACCTTGTTAAACACGGTTGCGATAGGCGCACGGTTGCGCTCGTAGAGTGTGTCGTGGCAGGTGACGAGCTTCTGACGGATTGCCTCGATCGGCTCTGAGGCATCCACGACGAGGAGTACTAGATCCGCCTGATAGACCTGCTCGAGCGTCGATCGGAAGGACTCGACGAGCCAATGGGGCAAATCCTGGATGAACCCGACGGTGTCGGTCACGAGCACGTCCCGACCGTCGATGCCCGCTCGCCGGGTCGTCGTCCCGAGGGTCGTAAATAGCTTGTCGCGTGATTCGGCGGTGGGATCGAGATCCGGGTGGAGATCCTCGTTCTCGTCGACGGCCAACTCCTCGGCGAGCCGGCGGAGCAGCGTGGATTTGCCCGCGTTCGTGTAGCCGGCGAGCGCCACGAGTTCGAACCCGGACTCGCGGCGGTCCTCGCGCCAGGCGGCCTCGTCCTCCGCGATCCGTTCGAGTTCGTCCCGGATCCGGCTGATGCGGGACTTGATGTCCCGTTCCCGGCTCTCGTCGTATTCCCCGAGCCCCATGAAGCCGGGATGCTCCTCGCGCTTGGCGAGGCTCGCGTTCGCCGAGGCCCGCG
>CAZAYR010000204.1:2904-3648 GCA_964489365.1 uncultured Salinarchaeum sp. | reverse complement strand
CGTGCTTCAGTCGGCAGTCGGTGACATCCAGTTCGACAACGTCGTGGGCGCGTTCGGTGCGGTCACGCACGTTCTCATCGGTCTGGGATTGACACTGTTCCTCCTGTACTACTTCCTGAAGGACCGGGATGACTTTCTGCGATGGCTTCGTCAGACCATGCCGCTGGCGGATGACATCCAGGACCGGCTCTATCACGATATTGATCAAACGATGAGTGCGGTGCTGATCGGACACGTATTTATCGCACTCGTACAGGGAATCTTGGCCGGTCTCGGTCTCTTTGCGACTGGCGTCCCCAACGCCACCTTCTGGACCGTGGTGATGGTCGTGCTTTCGCTGTTGCCAGTCGTGGGCTCCTTTCTCGTGTGGGGACCGGCCGTCCTCTATCTCTTCCTGAGCGGTCAGACCGTGTTCGCCGCGGCCCTGTTCCTCTGGGGGGCGGTCGTCGTCGGCGTCTCGGACGACTACCTCCGACCCATCGTCGTCGACCGTTACGCTCGGATCAATCCGAGCGTGATCATCATCGGGGTGGTCGGTGGGATCTACGTTATCGGAGTGATGGGGATCTTCTTCGGCCCGGTGATCATCGGCGCCCTTCGCGCGACCTTGGACGTGTTTCGCGAAGAGTTTGGGACCGCCGAATGATCCAGATAAGCCCCTGGCCGCGTAAACGCGTCACGCAGGAACGCGAGCGAGAAGAGTGGCGGGCTCGCGTCAAGCCTCGCACATACACGGTATCTGGT
>CAZAYR010000204.1:0-2894 GCA_964489365.1 uncultured Salinarchaeum sp. | reverse complement strand
GGCGATGCTCGGGTTTGCCGGCCTGTATCTCCGCCAACGTGAAGCCGTGGGAATGCTCGAATTTGTCGGGAGCGCCTTCGCCGTCCTCGGGTCCGCGCTGATCGCGAATGCGATGTTCTTCGAGCCGTTCATCGCCCCCATCATCGCGGCACATGCGCCAGCGCTGTTCGAGGCCTACCCGGCCGGTGGTGGGTGGGAGGGGTTCCTCGCGGGGGTCCTCGCAACGGGTGGCCTCATCGGCGTGGGACTCGTTCTCTTCGGGATCGCGATGTTTCGAGCTGGTGTCATGCCACGCTGGGCGATCGTCCTCACCGTCCTCGGCGGCGTCCCCTTCGCCGCTAACTTCCTCCTCCCCCATCTGGTCGCCATGCTGGCCGTCGCCTTTGGCGTGGGGCTGGCGGGGCTGGGCGCTGCGCTCTGGAAATACCAGGTCGTCCCTGACGAGTCTCGATGACTGCACCGTCAAACCTCATCAGGTGGTTTCCTGACACGCTCCGAATTACCGAAGCTCAGGCGAACGCGATCAGTCGCCGATGTTCGGGTTTTATGCACCGATCCTGGACGACGCGCAGCCCAGCTGCCTCCGCGCGAGCGACCGCTTCGTCGTCGTGGATGCCGAGTTGGAGCCAGACGACCTCGACGTCGTCACGGGCGAGCGCTTCGTCGACGATCCCAGCGACTTCGGGACTGGGTCGAAAGACGTCCACGATCTCGATCTCTACCTCGACGTCCGAAAGCGAATCGTACGCAGGCCGCCCCAAGACCTCATCGGCGTTTGGATTGACCGGGATGATCTCATAGCCCTGCGCCTGGAGATACTTCGGGATCTCGTGGGCGTCCTTTCCCGGGGTCGACGAACACCCGACGACGGCGACGGTGTTCAGTCCAAGGATCTCCCGGACTTCAGCGTCTGTCCCAACGGGCATATGGGGTGTACGGGAGTGGTGACGAAAAGCGCACCGTCGCCTCGCGTGTCGATCGTCACTCCAATCGATGCGTGCTGATCCCGCTTCGGGGAACCGAGCGGTTCGTCTCCGCTGAGCTGGCAGGGGGCCGTTTGGGTGCAGGTGGGATTGGGACACGCCAGGCCAGAATCCGGGGCGACCACCACGGTTTTGATGTGGAGACGAGAGGTGTTACTATGGCACGTACGGCTGTCATCGCCGGCGTTGGTCCCGGACTCGGTGAGTCGCTGACTCGAAAATTCGCAGCCGAGGGCTGTCAGGTCGGCCTGTTCGCCCGCTCGGCGGCGTTCATCGAGGAACTCGCGGCCGACTTGCCGGAGTCGAGCAAGGCGCTCCCCGTTCCGACGGATCTCTCCGATGTCGACCAGATTCGAACGGGCTTCGAATCGGTCAGAGCGGCATTTGGCCCGGTCGACGTCCTCGTCAATCACGCGAGTGCGGCGTCGTGGAAGGGACTCATGGACGTGAATGTCGAGGAGTTCGAGCAGGCGTGGGCGGTCAACTGCCGAGGGGCCTTCGTCTGCTCCCATGAAGCCGTTGGCGACATGCTCGAAACGGGGGGCGGAACGGTGATCTTCACCGGGGCGACCTCTGCGGTGCGAAGTCTCGGCGGGGCGATCAGCTTCACGGCGGCGAAATTCGCGGCCCGTGGCATGGCCATGGACATGGCCCAGGAGTTCGGCCCGGACGGCATCCACGTCGCGCACGTGGTGATCGATGGACAGATCGACGAACCCGGGGCACGCGGAAGCTTTCCGGACAGGGACGAGGACACGTTTCTCGATCCCGACAGGATGGCCGAGACGTACTGGCACCTCGTCGAACAGGACAGCATCGATACGATGCCCTTCGAAGTGCACATCACGAATGGCCCGCAGAACACCGAGTTCATCTGACCCATTCTTCGAGCGGGTGAACGGTCGTTCATCGAGACGCCGATCGGTCCCCGGCTCGATTTCGAGCACCCTCACGACCGCGACCGGCTCCCGAGAGGCGAAGCAAATGCGGTCCACCTCAGGTGATCTGTGACGCGAAGAACCGGTGGCGGGTCGATGTCTGCAGTTGAGAGCAACGGCTGACCAACGGCGAACGCCGCACCCGCCGGAGCGAATCGTGTCGCGCTCGAGTGTCGTCGGATCTCTGGCCGGGGGCGCCCGGATTCGTCCACCGGTCTTACGTCGTCGTGATGGCCCGCCGTTGCAGCAAGAAGAGCGTCTCTTCGGCGAACGCCCACTCGATATCGTGTCCCCTGCTCCGGTAGGTGTCACATCGTGCCGCCAGCCGATCGAGGGTGCGAAGCTCCGCATCGGTGAGACACAGGCGCTCCCGTTGTGCCTCGGGGACGGGTTCGGTTTGCGTCCCCCCACCCGTAGCCGGCCTCACGCGGATGTCCTTCATCCCCACTCGGCTCTCGAGGACCTCACCGCCGGGGCGCACGCGAAAGTAATCCGGTGTCACCATCGAATCCACCACCGCTTCCCCGAGCCCCCACGTGGCTTCGATAATCCGCTCGTTGCTCCCATCCACCGGATTCTCCGAGAAGAGCACGCCAGCCGTGTCGGCGTCGACCAACGTCTGGATGACGGCCCCGATTTTCGGCGGACCCGCCAGCCCCATTTGAGATCGGTATTCCCGCACTGCGTCGGTCCGGGCCGATTCGTGCACCTGCTCGAGCGCCTTCATGACCTCCGCTGGGTCGACGAGGTTCACGACCGTCAGGTGTTGCCCGGCGAAGCTCGCGACCTCGCTATCCTCGCCGACACCGGAGGATCGCACGACGTACGGTCCGTCGAGGGACGACACGCGATCTATCACGTGACCCGCAGGTTCTCCAGCGCTCACGAGATCCTCGACGAAGCCATGGGAGACGGCGAGGCCGTCGGGGACGGGAAGGCCAGCCCGGAGCGCCGCGCCGAGTTCGGCCGCTTT
>CAZAYR010000203.1:0-3707 GCA_964489365.1 uncultured Salinarchaeum sp. | reverse complement strand
GAGGAGTGGACCGAGGGGATGGACTGGGACTGGGTCATCTCCCGCCAGCGGGTGTTCGCGACGCCGATCCCGGCGTGGTTCTGCGGCGACTGCGGGGCATCGTACGTCGCCAGCCGGGACGAACTGCCGGCGAACTCGCTCGAGGACGACCCCGCCGTCGGCGCGTGTCCCGACTGTGGCGCATCCGACTGGGGGCCCGAGACCGACGTGATGGACACGTGGATGGATTCCTCGATCTCCGCGATGCATGTCCACGGGTGGCCCGACGAGCCCTTCGAGCCCGTGGCGTTGCGGCCCCAGGGCCACGACATTATCCGGACGTGGGCCTTCTACACCATCCTCCGGACGGACGCCCTCTGCGACACTTACCCCTGGGAGGAGATCCTCCTGAACGGCATGGTGTTCGGCGAGGACGGCAACAAGATGTCGAAATCCCGGGGGAACGTCGTCAGCCCGACCGAGGTCCTTGAGGAGTACGGGGCCGACGCCTTCCGGCAGGCGATCGCGCTCGGCGGGCAACCCGGCGGGGACATCCAGTTCCAGTGGAAGGAGGTCAAGAGCGCCGATCGGTTCCTGACCAAGGTCTGGAACATCGCCCGGTTCGCCGACCAGCACATCGACGCCGACACGCCCGAGGAGGAGGATCCGGCCTACCGGGTGGCCGATCGCTGGATCCTCTGGCGGGCTATCGAGGTCGCCGAGCAGGTCCGGGAAGCCATGGACGCGTATCGGTACGACACCGCGATGCGGACCCTCCGCGAGTTCGTCTGGAACGACCTCGCCGACGAGTATCTGGAGCTGGTCAAGGGGCGCCTCTACGAGGGCCGGCCCGGCGAGCGCAATGCCGCCCGATACACGCTCTACACGGTGCTCTCGGCGTCTATTCGCATGCTGAGTCCCTTCTCGCCGTTCTTCGCCGAGGAGGTCTGGTCGCACCTGCCCACGGACGCCGACAGCGTCCATACCGCCTCGTGGCCGGACCCCGAGGAACCGTGGACGGACGACCGGGCCGCCGGCGAGGCGATCGTCGACGTCGCCCGCGAGGTCCGGGCCTGGAAATCCGACACCGGCCGACCGCTCAACGCGGAACTCGAACGCGTCGAGCTCTATCCCAGGAACGACATCGACGAGGAACACGGCATCGACACGTACGACCTGAGCAACGCGGTCAACGCGCCGGTCTATCTCAAATCCCGCCGCCCGTCGGTCGACGTGGTACCGGTCGACGTCTCGGTCGACCAGCGCATCGTCGGCCCCGAGTTCCGCGATCGAGCGGGGGCGGTGATCGAGGCGCTCGAGGCTGGCGATCCGGCGGACATCCAGCGCCAGAAACGCATCGACGGGGAGATCGAGATCGACGTCGACGGGGAGGTATTGGTCGTCGATGGCGAGGCCGTCGAGATCGAGGAGGAACGGCGGGCGGAGAGTGGCGAGGAGGTCGCCCTTCTCGACACCGAGAACGCCCGCGTGCTGATCGTCCCCTAACAAACGGTGCCCGGCGCCGTCATTCGGCCCACCGCTGCCCGATCCGCCACCCGAAATACAGCCCGCCGACCAGCAGGGCCAGGACGATCGCGCCAAGGAGGAGCTGGACGGGCCCCAGGCCACCGAGCGAGGCCGCGATCCCCACGATCACGAGGGCCACCGTGAGCCCGGCCATCACCTTCCATGGCGCGACGCGCATGCCGGTCCGCACGCGGGCAAGCGGATAAAAGTGCCCGCTCCGCGCCGAGCACGAAACCGTTAAACGACCGGCTTGGCGACCTCCGCATCATGATGCGCCGGTCGTGTCCCACCCGACGACGCGCCCCCGGAGGGGAGACGACGGCATGAGCCGGCGGGAGCTGGCACGGTCCTGGCTTACCCCCCTGTTGTCCGCGAGCGGCCTCGGGATCTACGCCCTCGTGATCGTCGGCGCGACGGTCTCGCTGGCCGACGGCGCCGAAGCCTGTGGGACCTGGCCGAGCTGTCATGGGCAGTGGCTGGTCCCGCCGGGCGATCCGCTCCTGGCCGTGACGATGGCCCATCGGGTCCTCGCGCTCGGGGTGGGGCTCCTGCTGGCGGTCACGACCGCGATGGCCTGGCTCGCGAGCGCCCCGCGATCCATCCGGGCCCTCGTGTCCCTCGTGGCGGTCCTGTATCCCGTCCAGGTCGGCTTCGGCGCGCTGACGGCGATCTCCGGCGGGTCCAACCCGTATCCGCTGTTCCACCTCGCCCTGGCGATGGCCATCTTCGGGGGCGTCCTGATCGCCACCGTCCGCTGGCTGGAGCGCGAAACCGCGGACGTGGCGCCATCCTTCGACGACAGTCAGCGTTCGCGTCGGGACGAGGGGACGGGGAGCGAGGGCGGGGAGCCCGGCATCGTCCGTGCCTACCTCAGTCTCACCAAACCGCGACTGATGTGGCTGCTGTGCTTCGTGGCGATCGCCGGCATCGCGCTCGCGAGCGCAAGTACCGGTCAGTCGGTCGGACCGACGGTCGTGGCGGGCACGCTATTCGGCGGGGTGTTGGCGATCGGGGCCAGCGGGACCTTCAACCACGTCCTCGAGCACGACGTCGACCGAGAGATGGCCCGGACGGCCGATCGGCCGACCGCGACGGACACGATCCCCCTCCGCAACGCGACGGCGTTCGGGTTCGCCCTCGCGGCGGCCTCGCTGGTCGTGTTCCTCGCACTGGTGAACCCGGTCGCGGCGGCGCTGGGTCTCGGAGCCATCTTCTTCTACAGTGTGATCTACACGGTCGTCCTCAAGCCGCACACCGACCAGAACATCGTCATCGGGGGCGCGGTTGGGGCGTTCCCGGCGCTGATCGGCTGGGCCGCCGTCACCGGTACGGTCGGCGTCCCGGCGCTCGTGCTCGGGCTGCTCATCTTCCTGTGGACGCCGGCGCATTTTTACAACCTGGCGCTCGCGTACAAGCCCGTCTACGAACGCGGTGGCTTCCCGAGGCTCCCGATCGCCCGGGACGAGGGCGTGACCCTCCGGCATATTACCTGGTACTTCGGCGCGACGTTGCTCTCGGCGGTCCTGCTCGGCCTCGTCGCCCCGCTCGGCATCCTGTATGCGCTGACCGTCGTCGTGTTCGCCGGCGTGTTCCTCCGAACCGTCGTCGACCTCTACCGGGATCAGACCCCCCGGGTGGCCCTGCGGACGTTCCACGCCTCGAACGCGTTCCTGGGGGCCGTGATGCTGGTGATCGTGATCGACGCCGCGTTCCTCTGAACTTACTCGAGCAGGAGCAAGTCGGGCTCGTGGAGGTACCGCTTGATCGCGTTCGTAAAGCGTGCAGCCTCGGCGCCGTCGACGATGCGGTGGTCGGAGGTCATCGAGATCGGCATCGTGTGCCGGGCGACGACCTCGCCGTCGACGACCCAGGGCCGTTCCTCGATCGCGCCGAGCGCGAGGATCGCCGCCTCGGGATAGTTGATGATCGGCGAGGCGAACATCCCGCCGAGCGCCCCGACGTTGGTGATGGTGAAGGTGCTCCCGCGGAGTTCCTCGACATCGATCGAGCGGTTCCTCGCCCGCTCGGCCTTGTCCGCGATCTCGGCGGCGATCTCCAACAGTCCCTTCCGGTCGGCGTCCTCGATCACGGGGACCATCAACCCCGCCTCGGCCGCGACCGCGATACCGATGTGGTACTCGTCGTGGAGGACGATCTCCTCGGCCTCCTCGTCGAGCTCGGCGTTGATCGCGGGGACCTCC
>CAZAYR010000202.1:0-3792 GCA_964489365.1 uncultured Salinarchaeum sp. | reverse complement strand
ATCGGGATCGTAAAGATGTCGAACGAGACCGGCTACCCCCACCACAAGGTCCGGTACTCCCTGCGTGTCCTCGAAGAAGAGAACCTCATCGAGCCGTCGAGCCAGGGGGCGATCACGACCGATCGCACCGCGGGATTCGTCGGCGATCTCGACTCTAAGCTCGACGCCATCAGCGCCAAACTCGACGAGATGAAAATCGAGGACCTCGCCGAGATCGAGCCCTAATCGTCCGGTACGTTCAGGTGGAAGGAATCGTCCCGAGCCTCGACCAGACAGAGATGGAACCCGCGTTTTCGGGAGATCGACACGTAGGAGGTCCGTGATCCGCCCCGGAGGAACCCACCGCCCGTCGCGTCCACGACCGTCTCGAGTGCCGGCGGTTCGAAGTAACTCTGGGTCACGTAAAACGCGCCGGCGACCTGTTGGCGCTCGCTCGCGATGTCGCTCATGTCAGCCAGCAACCGGTCCAGCGCCTCGCCTTGCACCGGGTCCCGGCCCTCGTGGACCTCGGCGAGCATGACGGGATCGCCCATGCTATTTCGGAAGACGAGATCGAAGGTGAACGTCTGGGCATCCCGTTCGCCTGCGTCGCGGCGGTGAATCGGGACGTCACCGCGGAACTCGATCCGGTCGATGTCCGGGAGCACCTCGAGCAGGTCACCGAAGCCACTGGCCTCGTCCCGATCGACCAATTCGAAGAGGAGGTCCTGGAGCAGCCAGTCGCTAAACCGGTACGAGACGGTTCCCTTGAGGAACGATTCGAACGGTTCGCCCTCCACGGTCGTTTCGTCGGTCTCGAACGCGGTGTGCCACTCGAGCCGGAGGTTGTTCGCGAGGTCGCTCCGATCGGCGCTGCCCTCGATGGCGTCCGCGAGGGTGAAGTTCGACTGCGTTTCGTACCGGACGAAAAGGTTCGTCCCGTCGAGGGCTTCGACGGCGTTCATTGACGCCGCCTGGGCGGCGGCCTCGGCCTCGAATTCCGCGACCTGGGCCTCGAGTTCTTCGATGCGCTCGCGCAGCCGCTCGTTCTCCGCACGGGTTTCCTCGAGGGCCTCCTGGCGTTCGGACTGGGCCGTTTCGGGCTCGTCGGGCGCTTCGGGTTCGGACACGGGGTCCTGGGCGGTCGTCGGCTCGCGACGGGTCGTTTCCTGCGGCCGTTCGAGCCCCCCGGTCCGATCTGGGTCGAGGGCGGGGATCGCGAGCCATTCGTCCTCGGCGGGCTGGGTCCGTTGGGCACCCCGCCCGACCGTGCCCGGGTCGGCGCCCAAGGCGGATTCCGCCAATTGGGCGAGCTCCGAGCGTTCCTGCTGTCGCGCGGTCTGGCTTCCGCCGCCCGACGCGGGTTCTCGGATGGGTTCCGGCGTCGGCTCCGCGGCCGGATTCGCGGTGGCGATCTCCTCTTCCTGAGCTGACGGTTCCTCGGGTGCGGGCTCCTCCGTCGGGTCCGGGGCCGCAGTGGTCGCCGAATCATCCACGTCCGGCTGGGGGATATCGATCACGTCGATCTCCACGCTGTTGACGGTGAAGATCCCCACTTCGTCGTTCGCTCGCTCGCGCGCCTCGTCCCCGGTGACGAGCCGCTCTTCCGTGCCAAGAAACGCGGCCGCGAACGAGCGGCCGCCGTAATAGGCCACGAAGTAATCCCCGCTGAAGACGTTCTCGCTCAGCTCGAGGTACCCGGTGAACCCACCCTGGCTGAGCGTCTCGTCCACTTCGGCGATCGGGGTCTCACCGGTGTAGTATTCGCCCTCCGTGTCGGCATCGCTCGTGAACATCGCACACAACAGCGGCAGCGCGGGGCCGTCGGCCTCGAGCGCGGTAAACTCCGCGCCCCAAAAGGCCTCCGTCGTCCCGCCGGTCAGGCCGACGAGCCGCCCGTTCACCATAAAGGCCACCGTGTCCTCGGTGGTGAGGCCGCCGGTGAACCCGGCGTCGGCCAACGCATGCAACCCCGCGTAGCCGGGATCGCACGAACGAAACCGCCAGTCGTCGAGGGCGGGCCTCGATACGGGGGTCCATACGCGAGGGCGTCAGCGTAAGATCTTAAAAGACTTCCGCCACTCCGGTTCCTAGGGCGTCAGATTCCCTCAATCCTGTGGGTACGCGCCTCACTTCATAGGCCACCCGCTCCGGAATCCGCCCTAGATCTTTTGCTGCGCGTCGTCGGCGAGTTCCTGCATCCGTTTCCCGATCCGCCCCGCGTTCGAGAACTCGTCATCGCTGAGGGCCGACGCGAGCGCGTTCCCGAGCACGAAGACCGCATGCTTGTGCTCGCTCTTTGACTTATGGACGTCCGAGGGTGTCACGGACAGTTCGTCGTAGGGCGCGAAGAGCTCCTCATCCACATCTTCCTGGGTACGGAAGTAGTTCATGATGATGACCATCTGCTCGTGGAGCTCGAGGAGTTCGTCCTTGTGCATGATTGGGGGTGGTAAACGGAGTTCGCGTTTAAGGGTTGTGCCACGCCCTTAGAAGACGTATTCGTCCTCGTGGCCCATCATCCCGTCGTCCTCTATCCCCGCCTCGTCCTCCCGGACCGCCTCGCCGCTCGTTTTGTAGGCCTTGACGCCAGCCGTGAGAAGCTCCTCGATGGCCTCCTCCCGGTTGACGAACTCCCCCTGTTCGACGAATTGGACGATCTGCATCTCGAGATGCTCGGGGATAGTGATTTCCACCTTAGGCATCGGAACAGGGTGGGGTTCGACAGAGGGGTATTTAATGTTGACGGGGCGGGAAAACACGGCCCCGACCCCGAAGGGGTAACCTCAAGGAGATCCGATTCGGATCCCCGATCCATGGATGCGCCGCGCGGGGAGGAACCCCTCGACGGCGTCCAACCCGCGGGGACCGTCGAGAGCCGGAGCCACCGGGCGGAAGAGCGGGTGCTCCGGGGGCTACTTGCCCGCGCGGAAGCGCCACTCGCGTACTGGCAGGCGCCGGATGGGACGGCGATCGCTGCCCAGGGTGAGGCCATCGCGCTGGCCGAACCATCCTGGGAATCCCTTCGCGATCAGGCCAATGCGGTGTGGGATGTCATCGACTACGACGGGCCTGCCGCCGGCCGACCCCGGATGATCGGCGGTGCATGCTTCGACGACCGCGAGCAACGTGACGACCTCTGGACGGGATTTGCCAACCGGTTCTTCTTCCTGCCCCGACATCAAGTCGTCCGCCGCGACGGTGAGGTCTGGTACACGAGCACGGGCGCAGCATCGGAGCTGGATCCCTCGATAGAGGGGCCTTACCGGCCAATCCGGACGACACAGGCTCGCCCGATTCCGCCGCGGGCGGATTGGACGGGGGCGGTCGAGCGCATGCGCGAGCGCATCGGGCAGGGGACCTTCGAGAAGGTCGTCCTCGCCCATTCACTGGAGACCCAGCTTTCGGGATCCCCGTCGGCGCTCGAATGCGTCGATCGCCTCCGGGAGACGAATCCTGGCTCGTATATCTCCGTGACGAAGCCGACACCCGGTGCGCTGTTCGTGGCGGCCACCCCGGAGCGACTGGTCCGCCGACGGGGCGCCGGGATCGCCTCGGGGGCACTTGCGGGGACGATCGGTCGCGGACAGACGAGCCAGGACGATGAGCGGCTTTCCGAATCGCTCCGCTCGGATCGCAAGGAAAGTCACGAGCACCAACTGGTCGTGGCGGCCATCCGTGCCGCCCTGGAAGGGTTGGGGGCGGAGGTGACCGTCGAGGACCGCCGGATCCGACGACTCCGGTCGGTCCAGCACCTCTACACGCCGGTGACGGCGACCCACGAGGCCGCCCCCCACGTCCTCGAACTCGTCG
>CAZAYR010000201.1:0-3925 GCA_964489365.1 uncultured Salinarchaeum sp. | reverse complement strand
CGGGGTACGCCGCGGATTCGACGTCCGGCGAGAGGACCCCCGAGACCATCCGCTGGACGTTCCGTTCGGGCGGGAAGGTGACGGGCACGTTCAACACCGTCGCCGCGCGGCCCGCCGCGTGGACGCGATCCCAGATCCGGGTCGCCTGGACGTCCCGTCCCATCGGGACGTAGGTCTCGTAGGAGCCGATTTCCCGGTCCTGGAACCCGTAGACGCCGGTCTCCCCGGGGTTGACGCCCGTGGTGAGGCTCGGCCAGCACGCACTCGATTCCGGCGGCACGATGCTGTCGATCGAGCCGCCGGCACCCCCGTCCGCGATCGCCGTCAGGTGTTCGAAGACGTCCGGGTTGTCCTCGATGAGGCCGTAGGGCACGCCGTCGATCCCGACGAACGCGACGCGCGGATCGTCGCCGCCCCGCAACCGGTCGAACAAACCCATTGGCGGTCATGGCCGATTGACCTACAAGAACTTCCTGTTTCACGCCCGTGCACGGCAAGGCACAAGCCATCGCCGGTCGACATGCGACCCGATGCCAGATTTCGCCGTGACCGTCGGCGACATCGCCCTCGAGGCGGAGTGGCTCGACGCGAACGCCGGGACGCGGGACGCGCTCCGTGGGGCCTTTCCCGTCGCGGGGCAGGCGAGTCGATGGGGCGAGGAACTCTACGTCGGTGTCGACGTCGCCGCCGAGCCCGAAACCACTCAGACCGTGGTCGAGCCGGGGACCATCGCGTACTGGCCGGACGGGCCGGCGGTCTGTCTCTTCTGGGGACCCACACCCGCGAGCACGGACGAGACCCCGGTCGCGGCCAGCCCGGTCGGCCCGGTCGCGCAGGTTCGCGATATCGCGCCGCTGGCCGAGATCGATGGCGGCGCCACGATGCGACTCGAGGAGTAAGGCCGCGGTCAGCCGAAGTGTTGCTGGTAGAGGTCGCTGGCGTGCTCGATGGCGGCGAAGGCCGCGTTCCGGTCGTCCCACCCGAGCGTCGCGACCTCCTTGTCCGGCTCGAGGTTCTTGTAGGTCTCGAAGAACTCGGCGATCTCCGCCCGTTGGTGCTCCGCGATATCCTCGAGATCCCGAATGTGGTCGAACCGTGGGTCCTCCTCGGGGACGGCGATGACCTTGTCGTCCTGCTCCCCGTCGTCGTCCATGCGCATCAGCCCGACCGGGCGCGCTTCGATGACGCACCCGGGGAAGGTGGGCGCCTCGACGAGCACGAGGACGTCGAAGGGATCCTCGTCGTCGTAGTACGACCGGGGGATGAACCCGTAGTCGCCCGGGTAGTGGACGTTCGAGTGGAGCACCCGATCCAGGACGACCCCCGGGATGTCCTTGTCGTATTCGTACTTGTTCCGGTCGCCCTTGAGGCACTCGACGACCGCGTAGATCCGCTCGGGCGGCGCCGGGCCCATCTCGATGTCGCGCCACAGGTCTGCCATGGTTGGACTGCTCTGTCCCCCGAAAAAGCCGTTTCGGCATGCGACGCATCACCGCAGCCGCGGGCGATTTCTCTACGTTTATATGGTTCCGGACAGCAGGACTCACCATGTCAGACGCTCAAGCGGTGGCACAAAACGGCGTGGTCGCCCGCAATCTCACAGCCTTCCAATATAACATTCTCGTCATTCTCTCCCGGGAGCCCATGTACGGCCTGGCCATCAAGCGCGAGCTCGAGACCTACTACGACGACGAGGTCAATCACGGGCGCCTCTATCCCAATCTCGACGATCTGGTCGATCTCGGTCTCGTCTCGAAGAGCGAGCTCGACAAGCGCACGAACGAGTACGCCCTCACCGATGCCGGCGAGGAAGCGGTGCTCGAACAGCTCGAGTGGATCTTCTCCTATCTCGTGACCTCCGGGAGTCGCGCCGACGCGCTCAAGGATCGGATCGACAACGCGCGATAGCCTCGGCGGTCGCGCGGACGGTCGTGACCGACTCCTCGACGAGCGACTCCGCCGACTCGTCTGCCCAGACGTTCCGCGGGTAGTATTGGGTGAGGAACTCCTCGACGTCCGCGTCCGTCGCGTTGGCGATCCGGTGGCCGCGGTGGTTGTCCATGAAGTCCGCGAACGCCCGCGCGTTGCTCGCATGGGCCTCCCCGTACTCCTCGGCGACACGATCGACGACCTGCTCGTTGGCACGGGCGACGCGTTCCCAGTCCTCCGTATCCCCGGGGAAGAGCGGGAGCTCGATGGCCCGATCGAGGGATTCGATCGCCTCGACCCGGACGGCCCCGTCCTCGCGCCAGTCCGCCGGATAACAGACGAGCGCCGGCGGGTCGCCCTCCTCGCGTATCCGCGGGATATAGCCGTACGGCGAGAGCACCTCCTCCAAGTGTGCTTCCGGGACATCCCCGGCCAGGACCTGTCGAGCCGTCCGCGTGGCGTCCCGGCGGACCGCTTCGGGGAGTTCCTCACCCATCGAGGGCCTCGTTGACGAGCGCGTCCGCGCGGTCGTTGACCGCCCGGGGGACGTGCTGGATCTCCCAGTCGTCGACGCGGTCGAGGAGTTCCCGCACCGTGAGCCGGTGCTCACGGAGCATCGGGTCGTTGACATCGTACTCCCCGCGGACCTGTTTGACGATGAGCTCCGAATCGCCGCGGACCTGGAGTTCGTCGAAGCCAGTGGCCACCGCCGTCTCGAGGCCGGCGATCAGTGCCCGGTACTCGGCCTGGTTGTTCGTTGCGTCGCCGATCCGACGGCCTTCTTCGGCAACGATGCCGTCGTCGGTCACGATCACCCAGCCGATCGCGGCAGGGCCCGGATTGCCCCGACTTCCCCCGTCGAAGTACACGTAGGCGCGCCCCGACCCCTCCCGGACGTGGCCCAGCAGGGCCTCCGGCGACGCGCCCTGGACGACCACCTTGTCGTCGTAGGCCACCGCCGTCGCGTCCCCGTGGTCGGCCCGCCAGCGCTCGTGCTCGGTGTTGCCGGGGGCGACCTCGATCCCCGCGGCCTCGAGGCGCTCCCGAGCGGCCTCCGGGTGACACTCCACGACGGGCATACGGATGGGTTTGGTCGGCCCGTGGTTAACCCGTTCCGGATACCCCCGACCCGACCGTGCATGGCCGTCAGACGGGCGCGACGATCCGCGCTGCTCGTGTTTCGGGATACCGGGGTATCCGTGGACCGCCAATTCGACCGCCTCGACCCTTCACAGGCCGGTCGAGGGGGCGTGTGAAAACGCGCCGTGGGTCGCTGCCGCACACCCGAAGTCTTAAGAATTCCCAATTTCCTACTACTTAAGTGCGATGTCACGCCCTAGCCGGCAGCGCGAACGCGACGCACAGGTCGACACGCGCGACGAGGCGACGGAGGCAGAGCGGACCTGTCCTGACTGCGGCTCGGATAATTTAGTGCAGAGCGCCGACCGGGGGGAGACGATCTGCGACGAATGCGGGCTCGTGATCGACGAGGGGACGATCGATCGCGGCCCGGAGTGGCGAGCGTTCGATCACAAGGAACGGGAAAGCAAGTCCCGCGTCGGGGCCCCGACGACGAAGACGATGCACGACAAGGGGCTCACGACGACCATCGACTGGAAGGACAAGGACGCCTACGGCCGGACGATCTCCTCGAAAAAGCGCAGCCAGATGCACCGGCTGCGCAAGTGGCAGGAGCGCATCCGCACCAAGGACGCGGGCGAGCGCAACCTCCAGTTCGCGCTGAGCGAGATCGACCGGATGGCCTCGGCGCTCGGCGTCCCGCGGTCGGTCCGCGAGGTCGCGTCGGTCATCTATCGACGTGCGCTCAAGGAGGACCTCATCCGGGGGCGCTCCATCGAGGGCGTCGCCACCAGCGCGCTCTACGCGGCCTGCCGGAAGGAGGGCATCCCGCGGTCGCTGGAGGAGGTCGCGGACGTCTCGCGGGTCGAGCGCAAGGAGATCGGCCGCACCTATCGGTACGTCTCCCAGGAGCTCG
>CAZAYR010000200.1:0-4028 GCA_964489365.1 uncultured Salinarchaeum sp. | reverse complement strand
GGGGGTGACGCCGGCTTCACCCCGCTGCTGTACGCGATCCCCGTCGGCCTGCTGCTCATCGCCGGGGCCGGCCTGGCGAGGTATCTGCGCGCCGCCGGACTGGAGTCGGCGATCCTCGCCGGAGCGACGGCGGCGCCGGGCTACCTGCTCGCGACGGCGGTCGGCGTCACCCTGTTCGAGATCTCGGTGGCCGGTGCCACGGCTGCGCCGGACCTCCTGCCCGCGATCGTCATCGCCGGGCTCCTCTACCCGCTCGTCTTTCCCGGCATCGGGGCGGCTACGGTGTGGCTCATCGTCGGTCGAACATGAGCTTCGACCGCGACCGTTAGGGCAGCCCCTTCCGCCACGATCCTCGTTTCGGTCACCGATCGGATGCCGTTCAATCCCCGGTCGATCGGCGGAGCCGTACCGCGATGAACCCCATGCCCAACAGGAGGACGAGGGCCCCGACGGAGAGGGCCGGGAGGGGGTCGGTCCGCCCCGGGAGGACCCGCCAGCCGGGGAACCCGAACCCGAGGACCAGTTGGAATCCAACGATCCCCGCCAGCACCGCCGGGAGGACGTAGCGCACCACTCCCTCGGCGACGCGCTCGGACCCCGACGCCGGTCGCCAGCGACGCTCGGCGACGTGGCCGAACACGATCGCGATGAAGAGCGCCGTCACCGGCAGCCCGAGGGGTCCGACCGTCTCGTCGAGGAGATCGAGGATAGGCGATCCGTACGCGGCAAGTCCCAACGGCGTATAGCTGAGGGCCGAGGGGAGCCCGAGGAGGAAGACGGTGGCCATCACCGATGCGGTTGCACCGGGACGACCTACCGTCGTTGCCCCGCGGACCGTCGAAACCCCGACCTCCATCATGGAGATGGCCGACGTGACCGCGGCAGCGAACAGGAGGCCGAAGAAGGCCACCGCCACGGCCCGACCGCCCGGCAGGAGGTCGAACGCCGCAGGTAGGGTCGAGAATGCCAGTTCGGAGCCGAGCGTCGGCTCCAGGCCGAAAGTGAACACGATCGGGAAGATAACCACCCCGGCCAGGATGGCCACGAGCACGTCGGCGGTGGCGACGAGGACCGTCGCGCGCGGGACATCCAACGAATCGTCGGCGTAACTTCCGTAGGTGAGCAGGATCCCCATTCCTGCCGACAGGGAGAAGAACGCCTGACCGAACGCCGCCGCCCAGACGGTGGGGTCGAGGAGCACGATGGCATCGGGGGTCAGGAAGAACGCCAGCCCGGCGGCGAAGCCCTCGAGGGTCGTGGCGAAGCCCGCCAGCGCAAGCAGGATGAGGAAGACGAGCGGCATCAGAATCGTCGTCGCGCGTTCGATGCCGGCACGGATCCCGAGCGTCAGGACCGCCCCGACGACGAGCAGCGCGCCCACGAAGGACGCGAGCGGGAGGTACGTGCTCGTATAGCCGGCCAGGGTGAGGTCCGTCCCGGCAATCGCGGCGAGCAGGAACGCCAGGATCCAACCCGTGATGACCAGGTAGTAGCTGAGGATGAGTACGACGACGCCGACGACGACCCAGCCGAGCGGCCTGACCGCGGAATTCGCCAGGCCGAACGCGGTGACGACGTCGGCCCGACCCGACCGGCCGCTGTGAATCTCGAGGATCATCAACGGGACGGCGAAGACGAACCCCGCGATTAGGAACGGGAGGAGGTAGGCGCCGCCCCCGTTACGACCGACGACCGCGGGAAACCGCCAGATGTTCCCGATCCCGACGGCTGCGCCGGTGGCGGCGAGGACGAACCCCCAGCTCGAGGACCAGCGTTCCATCGTTCGGGGACATCCGGCCTCGGCCCTTGTAGCTGGCGCAACGACGCCACCCCCTCTGGTCGGCGTTCAATGTCGGGTGCGGATGGCCCGGTTGGGGAAATACTACCGACGTCGACCCTGGGACCCGTACCGGGTGGGGGAGGTACGAAGCGACGTGGCGAACGACGACACCGACGGGATCACAACCTGGAATTTGGTGCTCCCTTGCGGGTCGTCCAGGTCATCCGGGCTCGCAGAATCCGATCGATCGCCAGCATCTGGGGGCGAGCCGGATCCCCATGGCGTCGTTCCCCCGTCGAAATAAGCACCATTAAGGCACGGGTTGGCGAGGCGACGCCCATCGTCGAACACTGTTTCGACTCGATCCAGAAGAACTCGCGTCCGTCGAAACCCCGGGAGAAGGGCATCACGGAGGTCCGTGGGCCCCTCTACGATCCCGTCGGCCCTCGTTACGTACGGGACCTCTTCGAGACGATGGGGCACGCCATCGATATTTTCAAGCTCATCGGCCAGGCCGCGATGGTGATGGATCGCGAGCCGGTCGAGGAGATGATCCGCCTCTCCCACGACCACGACATCAAGGTGCAGACCGGCGGCTTCCTCGAGCACGTCCTCGCCCGGGACAACGCCCACGTCGAGGACGCCATCATCGAGGCGGCCGACCTCGGCTTCGACGTCGTCGAGGTCTCGAGCGGGTTCTTGGCCATCGACGGCGAGGACCTCGTCGAGATCACGGAGCTGATCATCGAACACGGCCTGGAACCGAAGCCGGAGGTGGGCGTTCAGTTCGGCGCTGGCGGAACGAGCAGCCCCGAGGAGCTCGAGCGCGAGGGCATCGCGGACCTCCGGATCGCCATCGACCTCGCGAAGGCCCACATGGACGCGGGGGCCGAGCTCATCAACATCGAGTCCGAGGGCATCACCGAGGAGGTCTCGGAGTGGCGCACCGACGTGATCTTCGAGATCGCTGGCGAACTCGGGTTCGAAAACTGCATGTTCGAGGCCGCGGATCCGGCGGTCTTCGAGTGGTACATCAAGCAGTTCGGGCCGCACGTCAACGTGTTCGTCGACCACTCCCAGATCGTCGAGCTCGAATGCATGCGCCGCGGCGTCTGGGGCAAGATGACCTCGTGGGGCCGCATCACGACCTTCGATCGAACCGACGACAGGTAGGGAGACGGGTCGGCCGAACTCCGTAACCGTGACCGTGACCGTACCTCAACGGTCCCCGTTTGCGTTCCTCCCACGACCGCCGGCGACTCCGGGTCGACGGGGTCGCGCGAAGCTTTATCCCGGCGCGGTCGATCCCTCCACGGGATGGCATCGGATGGGATCACCGACGCACTCGTCACCTACGCGATGGAGTTCGACTCCAGCATGCTCGATGACGCGGTCTCGGAGGCCGCAAAGCTCCGCCTGCTCGACACGCTGATCTGTGGCCTGGCGGGTGTCGACGAGCCGCCGGTCGTCGCCCTGCGCAGGTTGGGCGGGGCGCGGTCGGTGTCGGAGTCGGGGTCGGGGTCGCCGACCGCGACGATGTTCGGACCGGGCGGACCCACAACGCCGGCGTTCGCGGCGTTCCACAACGCGGCGGCCATTCGCTACCTGGACTGGAACGACGTATATGACGCCTGGGTCGAGCGCTACGGCACCCACGCGGTCGGCCACCCGTCCGGGTGCATCGCCGGGGTCCTCGCCGCCGCGGAGGCCCACGATCGCACCGGCGCCGAGCTTCTCGAGGCGATCGTCCTCGCCTACGAGGTCCAGTGCCGGTTGACGGCGGCCACCGTCCTGAACGAGGAGGGGTTCGACCACGTCCTGTTCGCGATGGTCGGGACCGTCCTCGCCGTTGGTTCGATGCTCGAGCTGGGGGCGGAACGGCTCGCTGACGCCGTGGGCATCGCCGTCGCGGGCCACGTCCCGCTCAGACAGACCCGCGTCGGCCGGCTCTCGGCCTGGAAGGGGCTCGCGGTCGGCAACGCGATCCGCAACGGGATGCTCGCGGTCGAACTCGCTGCCGAGGGTATCGACGGCCCGCGCGGGGTGTTCACCGGCAAACACGGGGTGGCGTCGCAGTTCGACGGCACGTTCGACCTCGACGTCTCCCGCTTCGGGCGGGCGGACGGCGACTTCGCGATCCGGCACACCCACCTGAAGCCGATGCCGATCTGTTACCACATCACCGGGGCGATCGACTGCGTCGCGGCGATATCGGACCGCGAGGAGCTCCCCGTCGACGACATCGAGT
>CAZAYR010000199.1:0-4050 GCA_964489365.1 uncultured Salinarchaeum sp. | reverse complement strand
CCCTTGTAGCTCTCCAGGGTCGAAATGCCCATCTTCGACATGACCTTCTGGATCCCGTGTTCGACCGCATGCCGGTAGGTCTCGCGGGCGGCCGGGGCGTCCATCTCGAGTTCGTTGTCGTGGGCGAGTTCGTCGATGCTGTCGTAGGCCAGATACGGGAAGACCGCGTCGGCGCCATACCCCAGCAGGGTACTGAAATGATGGACTGCGCAGGGCTGGCCGGATTCGACGACGATCCCGACGCGCGTGCGGAGCCCCGACCGGACGAGATGGTGGTGGATCCCGCCCGTGCCGAGCAGGCTCGGGATGGCCATGCGGTCGGGGCCCACGGCCCGATCGCTAAGCACGAGCACCTCCGCGCCATCCTCGATTGCGGCCACGGCCTCCCCCCGAACCGTCTCGACGGCGGCGGCGAGGTCGGTCTCGTCCGGATCGTAGGTCAGGTCGATCCTGGCCGTGCGGAGCCCCTCCCGATCGAGGTCGGCAAGGGCGGCCGCCTCGAACCGATCGAGGATCGGCGAGTCCAGGGCGACCTGGCGACAGTGTTCGGGGGTTTCCCCGAGGAGGTTCCGCTGGCGACCAATGTGATGTTCCAGCGAGGTGACGACGTCCTCGCGGATGTAGTCGATGGGCGGGTTCGAGACCTGCGCGAAGAGCTGCTTGAAGTAGGTAAACAGCGTCTTGTTGTGATCGGAGAGGACCGACGGGGGCGTGTCGTTGCCCATCGCCCCGACGGGATCGCTGCCTCCCTCGGCCATCGGGACCAGCAGGCGATCGAGATGTTCGAGGGTGAAGCCGAAGGCGCGCTGGTACGGCACGAGATCCTCCCCGGGGGTCAGCGGATTGGCCGGCGCCGGGTCGCGTTCCTTGAGGACGTTGGCGAGGTTGAGTTCGTGTTCGTCGAGCCATTCGGCGTACTTCGGGTCGGCAAGCTCGTCGAAGATCTCGTCGTCGGGGACGATCCGCCCTTCATCACCGTCGACGTAGAAGAGCTGCCCCGGCTGGAGACGGTCCTTCTCGACGACCTCGGACGGGTCGGTTTCGAGCACGCCCGTCTCCGAGGCCATGATCAGCCGGTCGTCGGTCGTGACTTGATAGCGACACGGCCGGAGGCCGTTCCGGTCGAGGATGACCCCGAGATTGGTCCCGTCGGTCATCGCCACGAGCGCCGGGCCGTCCCACGGTTCGTTGATCGTGGCGTGGTAGCGATACCAGGCCCGGCGTTCGCGCGGAAGGTCGTCGTTCTTCTCCCAGGCCTCCGGCACGAGCATCCGCAGGGCGTGGGGCAGCGAGCGACCGCTCTCGACGAGGAGTTCGAGGACGTTATCGACGATCGCGGTATCGCTTTGATCCGCACGTGTGACCGGCGTCAGTTTCTCGATTTCCTCACCGAAGGTCGGGGTCTCGAGGTCGGCCTCCCGGGCCCGCATCCAGTTGATGTTCCCCCGGAGCGTGTTGATCTCGCCGTTGTGGATCACCGTCCGATAGGGATGGGCCAGCTCCCAGGAGCCGAGCGTGTTGGTGGAGAACCGCGAGTGTACGAAGACCAGCTGCGAGCGGACCCGTTCGTCCGAAAGGTCGGGGTAGTATGTTCGTAGCTGGGCGTTCGTGAGCATCCCCTTGTAGACGATCCGCCGCCGGTCGAGCGAGCAGATGTAGGTTCGCTCCGCGCCGGCGAGGTCGGTCTCGCGGAGTCGGCGTTCGATGGCACGTCGGAGCACGTACAATCCCCGATCGAAGCTCGCGGCGTCCTCGGCGTCAGTACTCACGAAACATTGGTAGACGGCGGGTTCGCCGGCGAGGGCGGTCGCCCCGAGGCCGTCGTTGGTCGTCGGCACGCGTCGCCACGCGATGAGCTTGTGGCCCTCTTGCTCGACGACCGCTTCGACGGTCCCCTGGATCGCCTCCCGTTCGGCTTCGTCCTGCGGGAGGAACAGCTGGCCGACGCCCCATCGCTCGTACTCGACCAACTCGGGGACCTCGGCCTCGAAGAACGCCTCGGGAACCTGAATCAACATTCCGGCCCCGTCCCCGGTGTTTTCCTCGGCGCCGCGGGCACCGCGGTGATCCAGGTTCTCGAGGACGTCGAAGGCGTCCTCGACGATCTCGTGGCCCGCGGTCCCATCGAGGTTCATCAGCACGCCGACCCCGCAGTTCGATTTTTCGTCCGCGAAGCTCGCGGGGGTATCTACGGCGGGCATCGGCGGCCCCGTCGACGTCGACATTGGGGTGCCGGTGCGTGTGACCACGGGCGAACTCGCCCGACAGACTCGCCAATCGGTGTAAGGGAAGTCATTACGGGGCGGTCGGGGGTCAGCGCCTTTAGCGTTATCCTACCACATACTTGGAAAGATTAATCGATATAAGGCGATATAAACAATTATTACATCGCAGCGACGCCCCGCTCGTCGGTGCTCACGCGACAGGCGTCGTACACTGGGACCACGAAGATCTTCCCGTCACCGGGTTCGCCGGTGTGGGCGGCCTCCTGGATCGCGTCCACGACGCCGGCCGTCTTGTCGTCGGTCACGGCACACTCGACCTTCACCTTCTGGTGCAGATCGACGATGTATTCCGAGCCCTGCCACTCGCCCGTCGCCGTCGGTTGGGTCCCACGCCCGCTCACGTTCGTGACGGTGAGGCTGGGTGCCCCGACGTCCGCGAGGGCACGCTTGACGTCGTTGAGCTTGCCCGGGCGGATGATGGCGACGACGAGTTCGATCTCCGGGGTACCGCCATCCGGCACGGCGACCTTGTGGTCATCACGCGTCTCGCCCATATCGATCCGCCACCAGACAAGCGTGCCGCCCAGCAGGAGAACGCTTGCTCCGGTTTGCCCGCGCCACGCGAGCACGACCGCCGTCAGCCCGAGGAGCAGCGAGAGCACGGTGCGACTCTTGTTGGCACTGAAACCGCTTGGGTCCATAGCTACCCCCACCGGCAGCAGGGGTAAAAAACTGCGACTCCGATGTCGTCGAGAAACGACCTACAGATCCCGAGGACGGCCGATGTTTCGTAGCCGTCCGCCACAGTCCGGACACTCCCGGCCGTCGAGCCCTTCGACCCGTGTGCCGCAGTTGAAGCACTCGTATCGCTCGTCGGCGGCCTCCTCGGACGGTCGCATGCTTACACTGCCTCCGGGCCCGTTGCGCCGGTGCGGACCTGCAACGCGTCCTCGACGTTACTGACGAAGATCTTCCCGTCCCCCGGCTCGCCGGTTCGGGCGGCCGAGGCGATGGCGTCGACGACATCGTCGGCGGGGACGTCCGCGACGACCACGTCGATCTTGACCTTCTGGTGGAGGTCGACGGTGTACTCGTCACCGCGCCACTGGCCGGTCTTTGCGGGTTGGCTCCCGCGCCCGGACACGTTGGTGACCGTGAGCGACGGAGCGCCAATCTCCGCGAGCGCCGTCTTGACTTGGTTGAGGCGGTCCGGCCGGACGATCGCCGAGACCATCTTGATCTCGCCGTTCGGGCCGCCGTCGGTCATCATGGTGCCGCCGTCGGCGGCGAGTTCGTCCCGCCCGAACTCGGGGTACGTCTCGACGCCGTGTTCGGTGAGGTCGAGCCCTTCGCGCTCGTGTTCGGGCGTGACTCGCGCCTGCCCGATCGCCTTGAGGACGCCCCAGACGACGACGGTCGCGGCCACCGTCCAGATCGTGATGACGGCGATCCCGATGATCTGTGGGCCGAACGCGGATGCTTCGACCGAGAGCAGGCCGCCACCGATGACGGCTTCGCCGATCGGTGTCCCGCTCGTCGACCACAGCGGGAAGATCAATACGCCGAGGATACCGGCGCTCCCGTGGACCGGGAACACGGCACAGACGTCGTCGATCTTGACGTAGTTCTCGACGATCCGGAAGACGATGGGGAGCTGGCCCCCGGCCAGGAAGCCGATCGCGAGGGCGCCCATCGGCGTGATCGCGTCGGCGACGCCGGTGACGCCGACGAGCCCGGCGAGAATTCCGTTCGCGACGTACAGCGTGTCGACCTTGCCGGTCATCGACCAGGCGACGAGGCCCGCGCCGATCGCGCCCATCCCCAT
>CAZAYR010000198.1:0-4113 GCA_964489365.1 uncultured Salinarchaeum sp. | reverse complement strand
GTCCATCCTGGATTCGAACCAGGGTCGTCAGCCCCAGAAGCTGACAGGATTGGCCGCTACCCCAATGGACTAGCGTATCTTAGTTGGGAGTGCCCTTCTAAGAGCCTTTCGACAGGGTTCGTTGGTCGAGCGATCAATGAGTCCCTGTACCGTAATGTATCTCCCTGTGACAATTTCGGCAAACGATTTCACACTTTGCAATCTCCCGGCGAATCTTTCTGAGTTGATAACCATCTGAAATCATTTGGCCCACGGTATGGTCCTTTGATTCCGGATCGGAATGATGAAATTCCAAACATCGGGAGTCCTCCTCCCCACAATATATACACCCCTCACTACGGGCCTTGTGCGTGAACACCCACTGACGAAGACGCCCTCGACGTGCTCGCTTAGCGTTAAACGCCTTCCATGTTTCCTCGGTGAATTCGTTGTTCAACGCTTCCAATTCGTTGTGACTCGGGTGATGGACAATCCAGTGGCAGTTGGCACACAACACCTCGCACTTCTCGATTTCCTCCATGATCCGGTGCCGGCCGACTCCGTCGTTCACGAGCTTGGAAATATTCCCAAGTTTCTCGTCGAGATGATGAAACACGAGTGTCGCGGAGGATTCTTCACCGCACCGCTCGCAGGCGCAGTTCCTGGCCTTGTACTGCCGGAGCCAGCGGTGTAACGCCCGGCGTCGGTCTTCCTTGACCGCGATACGGTGCTCGCGATTTGCATAATACCACCGTTGCTGAGGACTCAGCGATTCCCAAGATGCTCCCTCCGGAATGTCGATTCCGTCGGGTTTCGGGGCGACCGGATTGTTGTAGCGGTCTCCACTGCTCAAGACGTCCAGCCCTGCGGCTTCCTTGGCCGCATTCCATCCTCCCATAATACGTTTAACGGACGAGACCGACGGCCTCAACCCTAAGTCAGCGTACTGTCTCTTCGACGGGGTTTCGTCGAGGCGGCGTTCCGCTTCCCGGAGTGATTCGATACAATCTTCCTCAGTGTAGCCCATCGGTTCACCGGTCGTTCGTGCCTTATTCGGTTTCAACCGTCGTCTAGCAGCGATCGCGCGTAGTCTGTTTGGTGCTAATTGCGATGCGAGATCCGTCGAACCGGACCGATATCACCTTATTCGAGGGGTGTCATGGGACAACATGTACATCGGTCGCCTGCTGGTCATCGCGCCAGCGATCGGGGCTTACCGGGTCTCGTCGCGCTCGTTCCCCCATCGCAAGATGGTCAGGCGGGAGGAAGCGATCGCCGTGATACCGACGGCCGATGCCGAGCCGACGGATAACCCGTACGTTTCGTATCACTGCATGCGACGGGGCGGTCACCACGTTGCGATCGGGAACGGTTCGCACGTCGATCCGATCGCCGAGAAGCTCGAGATGGGATATCCATCTCGGGACGCGCTGGTGACAGCCCTCCATGCCATGGATTTCGAGAAGGACGACTACGACACCCCACGCATCGCGGGCGTGCTGGACGGCTCGACGGCGTCGATCGGCATTGTCCGTCGCGAGGCCTTGCGAGTCGAATCCGTGGAAGAGCCGACCCTTGTCGCGACTTACGAGGAGGATGCACCGACGCCCATCGGCGTCGACTGGAGCACCGCCACCGAGGCCGCCCGTGGGGCCTATGCCCTCGAGTACGAGCACCCGATCTGTGCCCTCGGGGTGACCGTCAACGAGGATGGGGTCGACACCGGGATATACAACGGTCCCCCGGGCGAATAGTCGGTATGCGACTCGGGGTCATCTCGGATATCCACGGCAATCTCCCGGCTTATGAAACCGTCCTGGCGGAGCTCGCGGCGGTCGATCGGGTCATCTGTGCCGGCGACGTGGTCGGGTACAACCCATGGCCGGCGGCGTGTATCGACATCACGCGGGACCGGGACATCCCGTGTGTCTCCGGGAACCACGACCGGGCGGTCGCCCAGGACACCGCGTTCCGGTTCAACCCGGCGGCGAAAGCCGGGGTCGAGCACGCGCGTGAGAAGCTCGACGCCGCGCACCTGGACTGGCTGTCCGGCTTACCCACAGAGCGGCGGCTCTGTGACGGGCGGGTGCGGCTGGTCCACGGCCATCCGGAGGATCCCGACCGGTACACCTACCCCGACGAGTTTTCCTCCGGCATGTTAGGCGACGAGGCGCTGCTGGTCATGGGCCACACGCACGTACAACATGCGGAGAGCTTCGAAAACGGCATCGTCCTCAACCCGGGGAGCGTCGGTCAACCCCGGGACGGGGATCCACGGGCCGCCTTCGCGGTCGTCGATCTCGACGCTGGCGAGGTCAACCTCCGGCGCATGGAATACGACATCGATCGTGTGCGAACCGCCATCGAACGTGCCGGCTTGCCGCCGAGCCTGGGCGAGCGCCTGACGGCCGGTCGATGATCAGGGCGTCTCGTCGCCGAAGAGGTCCTGGATCAGCCGGAGGGTGTCCTCGCCGTCATCCCAGTTGACGAACAGCGAGATGCTCGTGGCGCTGGTGATGACATCGTAAATCTGGATCCGCGCATCGCTGAGCGGGTCCACGATACTCTTGATCACGCCCGGTCGGTTCGGGAGCTCTCCGCCGGTCACCCGGATGGTGGCGATGTCGTCCTCGACCGTAATCGAGGACAGGACTTCGTCGGAGACGACCGTCCCGTGGAGGACGGTCTCCGCACGATGGGCCTCGTCCTCGTCGACGTAGAACGTGATCGAGTCCATGCCGCTGGCGACCCCTTCGATGTTGATCTCGTGATCGGCCAGCTCGTCGGCGAGCTTGGCGAGGATCCCGTGCTGGTTCCGGATGGCCCGCCCCGCGACGGTTATGCAGGCCACCGGCCGCTCCCGCAGGTCGATGAGGTTCCGGAACTCGCCCTCGATGCTGGTCCCGCCGGACAGAAGATCTCCCTGTTGGTAATGGAGCACCCGGACGTCCATGCGGCCGGTCTTGTAACTTAACGCGCTGGGGGCGACGACTTCGGCCCCCCGGAAGGAGAGATTGCGCAACTCGTCGACGGAAATCTCCCCGACGTTCCGGGCGCCCTCCACGACGCGGGGATCGCCGGTCATGACCCCCTCGACGTCCGTGACGATCACCACCTCGTCGGCACCCATGTAGTTGCCGAGCATGATCGCCGTCGTGTCGCTCCCGCCGCGTCCGAGCGTCGTCACGGTGCCGTCGTCGGTCTCGGCGAGGAATCCCGTGATCACCGGGACGGTCGAAGAGAGTCGATCGGCGAGTGCCGCGGCCTGTTCCTTGGTCCGCTCGCTATCGACCTCGCCGCGTTCGTCCGTGATGACCGGCCACGCGTCGGTGCCCGGTTCGACGAAGGTGGCATCGATCCCCCGCGCGGAGAGTGCCGCCTTGAGCATGCGGACGCTGGTGCGCTCGCCCATGCTCACGATCTCGGCCCGGTCGGCGGGCGAGGCTTCGAAGTTGATCTGGCCCAGCAGGTCATCGGTCGTACTCCCCATGGCGCTGGCCACGACGGCGACCTCGTGGCCGTCCTCGACGGCTTTCGCGATCGAGTCCGCCGCCCGATCGATGCGTTCGCCGCTGCCGAGGCTGGTCCCGCCGAACTTGACTACGAGCCGCATGACCACATCACCCGACCCGGCGGTCGTCCGCTCATGGGGCCGCCTATCGCAGTCCGGGCATTAACTGTATCCATCCACACGGACCGTGGCATTGAGCATCCGGCCGCCCCTAGGTGGTGTCGATGACGATCCGCGATGCCACCGAGACGGACGCCGACGCCATCGCGGAGCTGATCGACACGTCCATCGGAGCGGCCGCACGGATGATCCAGGAGCGGACCGTCCGGATCGCGCTGGACGGCGACGCGGTCCTGGGAGTGGTGAGTTTCACCGTCTCGGAGGATGCCGTGCAGGTCACCCGTTTGTCCGGCGACCCGGATCGGCTCGAGGCGTTGCTCGCGGAGCCACTCCGCTACGCGGCCCGGGAAGGCCTGGCGGCCGAAATGCTCCTCCCTCGGGAGGAGCGATCGACCCGGGTACTCCTGGAAGCGAACGGGTTCGTGGACGTGGCCCCCGGTCCTGCCTTCCAGAACGGGGAGACGATCCGCTATCGGCGGCCGGCCGTTCTGTAAAACGCCCGG
>CAZAYR010000197.1:820-4156 GCA_964489365.1 uncultured Salinarchaeum sp. | reverse complement strand
TCGATTCGACGATCCGCCGGATCGCGTCCCCCTTATCCCATTCCACGGCCGGCCGGAGCTGCATTACCTGTTTGCCCGTCGCGACCTGGACGTCGTCGAGGAGATCCGCATGGGTCGAGACGGCCTGTTTGACATCCGCTTTCCGTTCATCCGGGACGGTGCGATAGTGCACGCTCACCGTGGCGTGTTTGTCCTCGATCCGAACGCCGGGCACGTCCGCGAGGTGCCGGTCGAGCTCGTCCACGATCGACGTGAGTGCATCGCGGCACTCCCCCACGGCGGAATGACGCCAGACACCGTTTTCCGTCCACATTTCCAGGCCGTGGTTGCCGGCATACCGAATCCCGTCGAGATCGACTCGATCGCGCAGGTCTCCCAGCGCACGCCCGCTGATAATGCCGAGCGTCACCTCCGGGCGCCCGGCGAGCGCCGCGAGGTGGCGCCGGGTCCCCGGATCGAGTGTTGCCTCTGCCGGATCGTCCACGATCGGCACAAGGGTCCCGTCGTAATCGAGAAAGAGGGCGAGCCGATCGTGTCGATCCAGCCCGGCCCGCACCTCCGCACGGGGACGTGACAGGTTGGCGTCGCTCATTCGCCAGCACGACCGGCCGGCGCGCGCCCCACGCGCCGCTCGCCAGCGGCCCGAAGGTTGTCCTGGATCCAGTGATCGATGTCCAGATCCTTCACGGCGTTATGGAGTGCGCGCATGCGGCGGTTCCGCTCCATCGCGTTCATCGAGACGGCCCTGGCGATCGCCTCCGCATGGCCCGCCGTATCGTAGGGGTTGATCGTGACCGCGTGTTCGCCGAGATACCGGTGGGCCCCGGCAAACTCGCTGAGCACCAGGACCCCGTCCCGCTCGAGCTGGGCGCCGACGTATTCCTGGGCCACGAGGTTCATCCCGTCCCGCAGCGCCGACACGAGCATGACGTCGGCCGTCCGGTAGAGTGCGTATAGCTCCTCCTCCGGGAGGAACCCCTCGAGTCGAACGATCGGATCCCAGTCCTCCGTGCCGAACCGGGCGTTGATCGACGTCGTCCGTTGCTCGATCCGTTCTTGGAGGTCGCGATACTCCGGAATCCCTTCTCGGCTCAACATTTCCTTCTGGACGTACGTAAACCGTTGCCGCCATTCCGGTTGGTGCGCCCAAAGGTACTCCAGGGCGTCGAGTCGTTTGGGAATTCCCTTCGTGTAGTCGACGCGGTCGACCCCCAGCGCGATCTGACCCTTGACGCCTTCTGGCAGGAAGCGGTCAGGTCGGATATCGGCCGCGGTCCGCTCCTCGACGGCGTCCACGTCGATGCCTAGCGGGAAGGACTCGATCCGAATCGTGCGCCCATCGAACGAGACCCGTCGAGCCTCATGATCGACGCGGGCGGAGGGGACGAACCGATCCACACTCGCCAGAAAGTGCGCCGCATACTCCTCGAGATGGAAGCCGATCACGTCGTTCGCAAGGAGTCCCTCCAGCAGCTCCTGGCGCTGGGGACAGATCCGGAAGATGTCCGCGGGTGGCCATGGAATATGCCAGAAATGTGTCAAGATACCGTCGTGGGCCTCCCGGACATAGCCGGGGGCTAACGCGAGATGGTAGTCCTGAAACCAGACGATCTCTTCCGGCGTCGCTGCGTCCACGACCTCGCGTGCGAACTGGCGGTTGACGTCCCGGTACCGATCCCAGTATTCGGGGCGGTAGGAGATCGCCCCCGTTGCGCTGTGAGAGAGCGGCCACAACACCCGATTGGAGTAGCCTTCGTAGTACCCGGTCACGTCCGCGTCGTCGAGCCATACCCGATCGAGCGTATATCTCGGTTCCCCCGGCGGAACCGGTACTCGCCCCGATTCGTCGGCAACCACCGCATCTGCCTCGCCGTCCCCCCACGCGACCCACGTCCCACCGAGTTCTTTGGCGACCGCATCGAGCCCGGCGACAACGCCCCCGCAAGGACGGTCGACCTCGATCCCATCGTCCACGTACTCGTGCCGATACGGTTGGCGATTTGAAACGATAGTGAGTCCCGAATGTATCATATCTTCGAGTGAATTTGGCATTTGAGAGTATTCGCGGTCCGGCAGGGAATAGCGAAGGCCTGCAAGTGCAGGACGGCGTTTTGTTGAGCTGGGGGAGTCTGTTTCGCCCGATCGCCTTGCAGCTGCCTGCGATAGTGGTATACCTATCATGTCGCGTACATTGCATGAAGCCACATGTCACGGACCGATGGGGCCGACCGGCCCAACGTGTTGCTGATCGTCGCGGATACGGCTCGAGCCGACGACGCCTTCGCGCGGTCGCCGACGGTGATGCCGACGCTTCAGGAGCTGGCGAGTGCGGGCACCGTCTTCGAGTCGGCCTTCGCGAGTGCACCCTGGACGCTTCCCTCGCATGCCGGGCTCTTCACGGGCACGTACTCCTCGAAACACGGCGCCCATGGCGATCACCCTCGGCTCGACGAGCAACACCGGACCGTGGCCGAAAGCTTCGCGATGAGTGGCTACGAGACCTTCGGGGCGTCGAACAACACGTGGATCTCCGGCGAGTTCGGCTTTGCCCGCGGTTTCGATCGATTTTGGAAGGGCTGGCAGTACATCCAGTCCGAGGACGACGTCGGGTCGATCCTGCACGAGCTCGGACCGTTCCGACGTGCGCGGGCGGCTCTCGCCTCCGCGTTCGATGGCAATCCTATCGTCAATGGAATCAACGCGTGCTACAATCACGTCTCCCGGCGCCGGGGCGATTACGGCGCGCGCCGGACGACGGCACGCCTTGAGCAGTGGTTCGAAGAGCGGGACACCGCCCGACCGTTTTTCGCGTTCGTCAATTACCTCGAACCTCACATCGAGTATCACCCACCAGCCACCTATGCGAAGCCGTTTCTCCCCGAGGACGCCACCTACGAGGAGGCCCTGGCGGTGCGCCAGGAGCCACGCGCATACGACGTCGGCGAATTCGAGCTTTCGACCCGCGAACTCGCGATGCTCCGCGGTCTGTATCGTGGAGAGCTGGCACACGTCGACGCGCAAATCGCCCGGATCCGAGATGTGCTCGTCAGGACGGGATTATGGGAGGATACGGTCACAGTGGTCCTGGGCGATCACGGGGAGAACATCGGCGACCACGGGTTCCTCGGCCACCAGTACAACCTCTATGATACCTTGCTCCATGTCCCGCTCGTGATCACCGGCGGACCGTTCTCGGAGGCCGGGAAGGTGTCGGACCTCGTCCAATTAACGGATATCGCGCCGACGCTCCTGTCGCTTGCGGATATCGATGATCCGGCGATGGCAGAACAGGTACAGGGACGCTCGTTCCATCCGGCAGCGAAGGACCCACGGGAG
>CAZAYR010000197.1:0-810 GCA_964489365.1 uncultured Salinarchaeum sp. | reverse complement strand
TCATTGCCGAGTACATGGCCCCCCAACCCCCCACGGACGTGCTGGCCGACCGCTACGGGGAGTTACCCCCATACGCGCAGGCATTCGATCGCCAACTCCGGTGCATCCGGACCGGCTCAGAGAAACTGATCCGGGGCTCGGACGGCCATCTCGAATTCTATGATGTGGCAACGGATCCGGACGAGCGGACGGACCTCGGGAGGACGCGCCGCGAGGCGATGGCCACTCTCGGGCGTCGTCTCGACCGCTGGTTGGGAGGCTTCGAACAGGCCACACCGTCGGAAGCGGTCGAGATCTCCCGGGGGGCGGAACGACGGCTGGCGGAACTGGGCTATCTTTAGAACACGATCATCCGCGCTCCAGGTGCCGCACGTTCGCATGGCCACGTGTGGACGGAAGCATTGACGGGAGATGTCACCGTCGACATCTCGGCCCTCCCGGCCGACGAGCCCTGAGTTGGCTCGCCGTCAGAACGTCCGCACGTCACCCGCGAGCACGCGTTCGGTGATGCTGGTCACGTGCGCCAGCTCCTCGTCGACGATCGCCTCGATGTCGCCTTCGATACGTTGGAGCTCGATCCCGGGCTCCATGGCGACATGGGCATCGGCCACGAGAGGCTGGTCGATGGGCGCGTTGATCTGGCTGAGCAGCCGGATCCGGAGGTCCCGGATCCCATCGACCTCGTCGACGACCGTCCGTGCGATATCAGTCGAGAGGAGGTTGTAGATCTTCCCGATATGGTTGACCGGGTTCTTCCCGCTCGAGGCCTCCATCGACATCGACCGGTTCGGCGTGATGAGCCCGTTGGCG
>CAZAYR010000196.1:0-4190 GCA_964489365.1 uncultured Salinarchaeum sp. | reverse complement strand
CTCGGGCGTGTTCCGTTTCCATCGGTTGGCCAGCAGGAAGGCGCCGAGGGTGGTCGGATCCGCCGCATCCGCCAGGACCTGACGAAACGCGGCGCTGGCCTGTGCCCGCGTCATGTCCTCGGCGGACTTCGGCCCGCTGCCGACGACCTCGCCGAGCAAGCGTTGGAGCGTCCATTCGGTCATGGTCGGGACAGCGGTATCGGCGCATCCTCAAGGCCCTGTTGCTCGGCCGCCGGATCGGTTAGCGAGTCCGAGGACTTCGCATCCCGGTGGAGCGCATGGGCGATCTCCTCCTTGACGTCGACGACGTCGCCAACGACGGTGATCGCCGGCGGGGCGATCCCCGCGGTTTCGGCGGCTTCGACGATCGTCTCGAGGGTGCCGGAGACGGTCGTTTCGTCCGCCCACGTCGCCCGCTCGACCATCGCGACCGGCGTCGTCGCCGCCAGCCCCGCCTCCCGGAGCCGTGCAACGTTCCGCGGCATCGTCCGCACCCCCATGAGGATCACGAGCGTGCCACCGGTGCGGACCGTCTCCGCGATGGCCGACCACTCGAGCGCGCTGTCTTCCTTGGCCGCCTCGTGGCCCGTGATCACGGTCACGGCCGAGGCGTGCTCCCGGTGGGTCAGAGGGATGCCGACCACGCCGGGGGCGGCGACGAGACTCGTGACACCGGGCACGATTTCGAAGGGGACGTCGGCCGCCGCGAGGTGCTGGGCCTCCTCGCCCCCGCGCCCGTAGACGTGCGGATCCCCGCCCTTCAGGCGGGCCACGGTCTCGCCGGCGCGGGCGTGCTGGACCAGGAGCTGGTTGATCGCTTCCTGGGAGGTGCGCCCGCCGGGCCCGCGCTTGCCGACGTCGATCGTGGCGGCGGCCGGCGGAAACGTCTCCCGGACCTCCTCGCTGATCAACGAGTCATAGAGGATCGTATCCGCGGCCTCGATGAGCCGTGCGGCCTTGACGGTCATCAGGTCCGGCGAGCCCGGACCGGCACCGATCAGGTAGACCTTGCCACCCGGGTAGCCGTCAGTCATCGTCCTTCCGTCGCTCCGAGAGATACTCCCAGATCCCCGTACACCCGGCCCCGTCGGGGACGTCCGCGAGGTGGTCGTCCGACGATTCCTCGGCATCCTGTTCGGCGTCGGACACGCTAGGGCCACCTCCGTGGGCGGACGGGCGGGCCCCGACGAGACGCACGTGAGCTGCTCATGGGTGCCCATAGACGTCCGCCGGGTTTGAGTGCGCGCGTTCGGGCGAAGGGTTCCGTCACTCCCCGTTGGTGACAAACCTTGCCGCTGTCCCGGCGATACCGGGCCGCTGGGGAGCCGTCCACGCCGGGTGCGCGACGTCGCGTCCCGGATGGCGGCAACGTTGGCCGGTGGAGGGCAGTCACGCCGAGATTCACCGGTTCACGCACCTACATGGCCCGGGGCCCCTGTGGAACAGACAGTGAGCGAGCCGCCTACGAGCACGGAGGAGAGACGAGCATGAATACGGTCGAACGCTGGAAACAGGAAAAACACCCCCTCGATGTCATCGAGGACGTCAAGGAGTACGCCGCGGAGGGGCTGACGTTCGCGGAGATCGAGGAACGCGCCGGCGAGGGCGAATTCGAGCGCATGAAATGGGCCGGGATGTACACCCACGGGGTCCACGAGGACTACTACATGGTGCGGACGAAGGTCCCCGGCGGGCGACTCACCCCGGCGCAGGCGGAGGTCATCGGCGAGGTGGCCGAGGACTTCGCGCGGGCGCCCGATGAGTTCGGGGGCGAGGACCAGAACGCCGTCTGGGGGGACGGCTTCCTCGACATCACCACGCGCCAGGATATCCAGATGCACTGGATCGAGATCGAGGACATGCCGGAGATCTGGGCCCGGTACGACGAGGTCGGGCTCACGACCGTCCAGGGCTGTGGCGACGGCGCCCGGAACGTCCTCGGCTGCCCGGCCGCGGGACTCTCGGACCACGAGGCGTTCAACGCCCAGCCGGTCGTCGAGGCCGTCTCGGACTTCTTCACCGGGAACCGGGAGTACGCGAACCTCCCCCGGAAGTTCAAGATGACGGTCACGGGCTGTCACGACGACTGCGCCCAGTCCCAGATCAACGACGTCGGGCTGGTACCGGCGAAGAGGGAGATCGACGGGGAGTCCTACTACGGCTTCCACGCCCGCGTCGGCGGCGGGCTCTCGGACGGCCCGCGGATGGCCTCGAACCTCGACGTGTTCGTCCTGCCCGAGGACGCCGTCGAGTTCTGCCGGGCCGTCGCGCAGGTGTTCAAGGAGCTGGGCGACCGGAACAACCGTGGCGTCTGCCGGATGCGCTACCTCGTCGAGCAGATGGGCCCGGAGGCGTTCGAGGAGGCGGTGCGGGACCGGTGCACCGTCGACCTCCGCTCTCGCGGCGAGGACCTGACGCGGGGCTACCGCGGCGACCACGTCGGCGTCCACGACCAGAAGGAAGACGGGTTGAAGTACGTCGGCTTCAACGTCATCGCCGGCCGGATGGGCGGCGAGGAGTTCGCCGAGGCCGCCCGCGCCGCGAGGGAGTACGGCACCGAGGACACCACCGTCCGGCTCGCCACCGACCAGAACTTCCTCGTCAGCCACGTGCCCGAGGAAAACATCGGCGGACTCCTTGGCGAACCGTTCGCCCGGAAGTACGAGCACGACCCCGGCCCGTTCGCCCGCGGCGCGGTCGGGTGCACCGGCAGCGAGTTCTGTAACTACGGCATCATCGAGACGAAGGATCGCGTCTACAAATGGGCACGTGCCCTGGATCGCCGGATCGATACGCCGGCGGAGCTCGACGTGGTGCGCATGCACGTGTCCGGGTGTTCCGCGTCGTGCGCCCAGCCCCAAATCGCGGACATCGGGTTCCGCGGGGAGACGGTGAAGCTCGACGACCCCGAGGCCTCGTCCAACTTCGAAGGGGATGCGATCGTCGAGGGCATGGACTTCGGCCTCGGAGGCTCGCTCGGCGGGGACAACGGGTTCCTCGATTGGGTCGAGACCGCAGTCCCGGCGACGGCGGTCATCCCAGCGCTGGAGGGACTCTTCGAGCGCTACGCGGCCGAACGCGAGGACGACGAGCGCTTCTACCAGTGGGTCCGCAGGGTGGACAACGACCGGCTCCGCACGATCATGCGCGGGGCCGACGCGCCGGTGGCCCAGGGGGTGGCCGTCGATGACTGACGACGAGCGGCGGCAGCCGCGCGTGCCCGAGCGAACCGACTCCGGGACCGACGGTCCGTCGACGCCAGGGGTGCACGTCGACCGGCCGGCCAGCGAGGACGGGGTGATTCCCGGCGATCGGATCGGCCCCGTCGACCACGATACCCCCCGCACCGACGGCGGTACCCGCCCGGCCAACGTCACCGCGGACGGACAACTCACGGACGTGGAGTTTATGGAGCCGAGCCCCGAGCTCAGCCAGGATATCGAGGACGGCGATGCCCCCGACAAACGGATCAACGCCCCCGACGGCGTCGACCTGGACACGCCCTCGTACGCGATCCGCGAGGGGATGAACGACATCGAAACGCCCGACGAGAAAACCTGGTTCATGGAACTCGACGAGGCGGTCATCGACGACGGTCGGTGCATCCAGTGTGGGACGTGTGTGGCCGCGTGTCCGTCGGATTCGATCGGCGTCGGCGAGGACGACCTCCCCGAGCTCGTCAAGATGTGTACCGGCTGTTCGCTCTGCTGGGACTTCTGCCCGCGCGGCGGGCTCCGCTACGAGCGCCAGTGGAAGATCACCGGCGGCGACGACAACGTCTCGGGCGCGGGGGATCCGATCACCGAATTTTCCGCGAAAGTTCGCGAGGACTGGCGCGAAGGGTCCCAGGACGGCGGCGTCGTGACGGCCGTGCTCATCGAGCTATTGGAGGCCGGCGAGATCGACGGCGCCCTGATCGCGACCGAATCCGACGAGGAGGCCTGGAAGGCCGAGCCCTTCCTGGCGACGACGAAGGACGAGCTCGTCGAGAACACCGGGACGATCTACAACCAGACCCTGGCGGTCGGTGCGCTCGACCTCGACCGGTGGGCACACAAACTTCCCGACAAGGATCCGGCGGACCTCTCGCTGGCGCTGGTCGGGACGCCCTGCGAGATCGAGGGCATCCGGGCGCTCCAGGACTTCGACTGGGAGTACGGCGCCCAGGAGGAGGGCGTCCGCGCCATCGA
>CAZAYR010000195.1:0-4213 GCA_964489365.1 uncultured Salinarchaeum sp. | reverse complement strand
CGACGCGACGGGAAGCCGTCGAGATGGACGAAGTCCTCGCCCTCGCGAGAGCCTCGGCCGAAGAGGCCGCCGAGGGCATCGAGGGGCCCTACGAAGCGGTCGGTCGGATGGGGAAGATCAGCCAGGAGATCGTCCGGTACGCCAACGAACACGACGCTCGATACATCGTCATCGGCGGCCGCAAGCGCTCGCCGACCGGCAAGGCCGTCTTCGGGAGCGCGACCCAATCGATCCTCCTGAACGCCGATCGGCCCGTGGTCACCGTCATCGGCTGATCGGACCCCGTTGACTGGGCTGGGGTGCCGGGAGGCGCCGGGGCGGGAGCAGGCCGAGCACGACAGCGATCGACCGTCGGCCGGGCCCGGGGACATGGCCGAAAGGGGAACAGTTATCGTAGGACGGGCGGGGATCTACAGACGCTATTAGGCGATAACGATGGACGTCCAAGACTTCGAACTCTCGGCTGAGCAACGGGCATTCAGGCACGACCTCCGACGGTTCGTGGATGCGGAGATCAAATCGCTAGATTTCAACGACTACGAGTGGCGCGAGGACCCCCTCGACCGGGTCCCGTGGCACGTCGTCGAACGCGGCGACGAGGAGCTCAACCTCACGGCCCTCGGGGTCCCCGAGGAGTACGGCGGGGAGGACGCCTCGCCGCTTACGATGGTGATGGCCACCGAGGAGCTCTCGGTGGGCGATACCGGTATCGGCCACATCTTCTCGCATACGTGGAAGCACACGAACACGATCGCCCGAGCGGCCTCGGACGCCTTACGCGACGAGTTCTTCCCCCGGTTCATGGACGATCCCGTCCATCCCCTCGCCGTCACCATCTCCGAACCCGCCCACGGCTCGGACAACAGCCTCGACGGCTTGGACTACCAGTTGGAGACGGTCGCCGAGAAGGACGGGGACGAGTGGGTGATCAACGGGAGGAAGCGGTTCATCACGAACGGGGCCGAGGCGAAGACGTACGTGGTCTTCGCCCAGACGGACCCGGACGTCCCGGCCCCCGAGGGCACGACCGCCTTCCTGGTTCCCCACGAGTACGACGGGATCGACGTCGAACTGCTCCACGAGAAGATCTCCTCGCGGCTGTACAACAACGCGACGATCGAGTATACGGATCTCCGCGTCCCCGAGGCCCGCGTCCTCGGCGAGGTGAACCGCGGGTTTCACCTGGGGGAAGGGACGCAGCGCTTTCACGGGACGCTCGAAACGTCAGGCATGGCCCTGGGGATCGGGCGGCGGGCCTTCGAGGACGCCTTCGCGTTCGCCCACGAACGCGTCCAGGGCGGCACCGAGATCATCAATCACCAGGCCATCGGGCACGACTTCGCGGACATGGCGATCGACCTCCAGTCGGCGCGGGCGCTCCTCTGGACCGCGGCGCGGGCGATCGAACACGACGCCTACACCGAAGACCTCGGGGCGAAGGCGAAGGTCCACACCGCCGAGGTGGCCTTCGACGTGGCGAAACGGTCACTCGAGAAGTTCGGCGGATCGGGCGTCATGCTCGAGCATCCGACCCAGAAGTACCTCCGGGACACCGCGCAGTACTTCCACGCCGGGTGTGGACAGGAAGTCCTCCGCGAGAAGATCGTCAACTCGCTCAGGGACCGGTACGCGCCGGCCCCCTGAATCGGTATCGCGGCCCCGTAGCTACCCGCGGTAGGCCCCTACACCGACCGCCGGCGACAATCCCGTCGAGCCTCGACGGACGACCATCGATGCGAGTGGCTCAGGGCGTCAGATATCGTAGGCGGCCTCGAGTTCCGCGAGGAACTCCTCCGATGGCGGGCGGTACATCCGTTGCTTGCTGGTCTGGGCGGCGCCCATCGCGAAGAGGTCGGCCATCGTCTCGGTCAGCCGGACGAGCACGGCGGAGGCGTCCATGAGGGGGACGCCGTGGAACTCGGTGATCCCTTCCATATGGCTCAGGAGCGTCGGCAGTGCGCCGCCGCCGGGGATGATCAGCTCGGCCCCGTCGTCGACGCATCGTTCGGCCAGGGCACCCACTTCCGCCGCTAACTCCCCCCGGACGTCGGCGGACTCGTAGGCGTTCCCGAGGAGGCTGAGATACCGGTCCTCGGCCTCGGGGGTGTAGATCCCCGTGACCCGATCCTCCAGCCCGTACACCTTGAGCAGTTCGTCGAAGATCGGGTGGAACTTATCCGTCCCCGCGATGATCGCGAACCGATCCGCCAGCAGGTGGGCGGCGAGGACCGCGGTCTCGGTGTAGCCGAGGACGGGAATCGAGAGGATCTCCCGCGCCTCCCGCAGCCCGCTGTCGAAGGAACTCCCGATCGCGAGGCCGTCGATATCGTCGCGGTGGCGCAGCCGGATGAAGTCCTTGACCAACGCCGCCTCGTCCTGGAGCTTGAACGCCCGGTAGTTCCCGGCGATCCCCCGTCCCTTCGGAGCGCCCATGAGGTGGATGTCCGTCTCCGCACGGCTGACGTCCATGAGATGGGCGTACAGGTTGTCCGAATAGGCGGTGAACTCGTCTTCGAGGGACGTCAAACTGGCCCAGGCGATCTGCATGGTAGGTCCGTTCGTCGAACCGGGGCTAAAAAGGTATCCGATTCGCGCGTCGATCGCGGGACCGGGCTGACCGCCAGTCCGACCCCTGCCTATCGCCGAAGGCGGTCGGGGGCGCCCCGGGACCGAGAGTTCGAACGAATCGTACATGCCACCCGGGCGCGACCGGCACCCATGGGAGAGCCAACCGCACACTGGGCGCACTACCAGGACCTACCGGAGGGTGACGCACCTCACGACCGCATCTCGAACTGGTGGGTTGCGACCGAGGCGTTCGGGTCCGAACACCTCGATGTGACGATCGTCAATCACCACCCCGGCGAGCACGGCCCGATGCACGCCCACGAGCCACCCGTCGAGGAGTACTACTTCGTCCTAGCGGGGACCATCGACCTGATCACGGCCGACGAATCGATCACCGGGGACGAGGGGACGATCTGTTACTTCCCACCGGGCGTCGACCACCGCGTCGAAAACAACTCGGACGACCCCGCCTTGGTCCTGGCCTTTCGGTGTGTGCCGGGCGACATTCCCCTCTCCGCACACATGACCGTCGCCGACGACGAGTAGCTGGCGACGTGGAGACGCATGATCGAGCCGCCGGTCCGAACCCGGTGGATACCCCACGGCGACCACTGCTGAGGACGCCTCTGCCCCGTTCGTCGGCGGAGCCGAACGGGTGCGCCTCCGTCGGACGGCTCACGACATTTCGTCCACCAGCTTGTACGGCCGTCGGGTAAAACTCACCCCGCCATCGACGAGAATGTCCTCGCCGGTGATGTACTCGGCGAACCGAGTGAGCAAGAACAGACACGTATACGCCACGTCGCTGGGCGTCCCCACTCGCCCCGCGGGGATCCGATCGACGTCGTAATCCGGCTCGCCGGACCCGAGGGTCTCTTCGACGCGACCGACCTGGATCAAGCCCGGCGAGATGCTGTTGACCGTCACGCCGTCTCGCGCGAGCGTCGAGGCGAACCCCCGGGTGAGGCCCCGTATGCCCGCTTTCGTCCCGCTGTAGACGATCCGCTTTGGGATCCCTTGGGTCGCGTGGACCGACGAGATGTTGACGATCCGCCCCGTCGACCGGTTCGCGGAGAGGAATTCTTGGGCGAACCGTTGGGTCAACAAGAAGACCCCGCGTAGATTCACCGAGAGCATCGTATCGACCTGCTGGACGTGCTGCTCCCAGAGGTCTCCTTTCAGGTTGACCCCGGCGTTGTTGATCAGGATTTCCGGGACGCCGAACCGATCGATCGTTTCGTCGACGAGGGCGTGGATATCCGATTCGTCCCGGATGTCCGTCGGCAGCGCCGCGGCGGTTCCGCCCTCCGCCCGTATCGCATCCACGGTCGCCTCGATCTCGTCGACGGAGCGTGCGGCGACCACGGTGTTCGCGCCGGTCTGTCCGATCACTTCGGCGATCTCTTTGCCGATTCCCCGGCCGCCACCCGTGACGATCGCGGTCCGCTCCGAGAAGTCGATGTCGACGTGCACGGTCTCGGTCTCAGTGGTGGTCGCCTTAAACCTACCCGCCACACGAGTCCGGCCGGCAAACCCTGGGGCACCACTCCTCCCGCGGCCGGTGCCGGGGGAGGGACCACGCTGTCCTTTGTCCCATAATGCGGCCTCGGATCAAGCCGGGCATGGGCGCCGTTCAAGGGACCTC
>CAZAYR010000194.1:0-4297 GCA_964489365.1 uncultured Salinarchaeum sp. | reverse complement strand
CGGGTTCCGCCCGAACCGGAACGTCGCACGTCCCCCGACGGGATCGGGATGAGCCGGCGCCGGCCCGCGTCGAGGAGCCCCGTCGGGGGCCGCTCGGATCGGGCCGCCCCGGTCCGCGCCGACAGGGCCCATGCCGGGGTCCGGCCGCCGGGAGTGTGAGCCCGGTGGCTTCCATCCTCGAGGGTACGCGCGGGCCGATCCGGGTGCTCCACGTCGACGACGAGCCGGACATTACTGACCTCACGGCCGCGATTCTCGAGGACCGGGACGGGCGGTTCGCCGTCGAGACGACGCCGCGCCCGGAGGAATTTCTGGAGCGCCTTGGCGCGACCGCGTTCGACTGTGTGGTGTCGGATTACGACATGCCCGGGATGGACGGCATCGAGCTCCTCGAGGCGGTCCGCGAGCAGCATCCGGAACTGCCGTTCATCCTCTATACCGGCAAGGGCTCGGAGGAAATCGCCTCCGAAGCCATCTCCGCGGGGTGACGGATTACCTCCAGAAAAAGGCCGGGACCGACCACTACGACCTCATGGCAACCCGGATTCGCAACGCGGTCGAGAAACACCGGGCAAAAACGAACTATCGCGAACTCTTCGAGAAGAGCACGGTGGGCATCACCATCGTCGACCCGGAGACTCGGGAGTTGCTCGCGGTCAACGAACGGTTCGCGGCGATCCTCAAACGGCCCATCGACGAGATCGTCGGTCGGCATCCGGCCGAGCTTTCCCGGATCGGGACATCGCGCGTCGGGAGCGGACCGCCGAAATCCAACGCCGGGCCACCGAGGAGGGCGCCCATACCTTCGAATGGCTCCACGAGACGAGCAGCGGGGAGCCCGTCTGGACCGAGGTGACGCTGTTTCCGACCGCGATCGACGACCGCGAGGCCTGGCTGGGGATCGTCCGGGCTATCGATCGGCGCAAGGAACACGAGGAGGCGCTGCGGAGGCACTCCCTCCAGTTGCAGGCGGTGCTCGATACCTTCGATGCGGCCGGCTGAATGCGGGATCCGGCGAGTCGGTTCCTGCTGGTCAATCAGCGCTACCGGGAGATCTTCGATGTCGACGCGGACCGCGACATCGCCGGCACACACATCGCGGAGGTGATCGACCCCGAGCTGGCCGAGACCGCCGAACGGTTCGACCGCCGGGCGCTCGAATCCGGCGAGGTCGTCGACCGGGAGGTCCGGAACGAGCTCGGCGGGCGATCGCGGGCCTTCCATCTCCGGATCCAGCCGGTCTACGACGACGGCGAGCCCTTCGGCACTTGCGGGATCGCGACGGACATCACCGAGCGGGTGGAACGCGCACGCGACCTCGAGCGCTACAGGCGGGTGCTGGATGTCCTCCCCGTGACATTGCCCTGTACGATGGGGAGCTCCGGTGTGTCTACGTGGACCAGACACTCCTCGAATATGCAGAGATCTCGTCGGCATCGATGCTCGACCGGCCGCTGGCGGATGTTCTGTCCGCCCATCCGCCAGACGAAGCGGCGGCCTGGCAGGAGGCGATGGAATGGTTGGTCGCCGACGATCGGCAGGAGGCCCGCATGACGCTTGGCCTCCCGGGAGAGGCCGGGGACCGCGACATCGAGGCCATCGGCAGCCGGATCGAAGCCGAGGACGGGGAGCTGCTCGGGGTCGTCAATATCCTGACCGACGAGACGGACCGGGTCGACGGGCGCGGGGAGTCATCGCGTGGCGCCCCTGCCGTTGCCGTGCGTGTCGCGCCGGCCGGCGTTGACGGGACCACCGCGGGTCGTCATGGAGATCGTTGCCACCCACGATCCCCACAAGTGCGGTGCATCGATGGGGATGCAGCGGAAAGCGGTCTCGTGCCACCGCGTCCGGTGTCCCAGTGTGGCCCGGGGATCCGGCCGTGCTGTCCCGGTCCGCCTCGGCGGACGCGAGTTCGACGGGTTCCTTCGTCGTTCGAACGTGTCGGGCAATGGCGGTGCACTGCATGGCCGAGGGCCCGATCTCGACGGGCTGGGCCTCGACATCGACCGACACGCGGCCGGGGACCCGCAATCCCGGCCGTCAGCGTCCGTCACCTTGCGATGACCGGACGGTGGCCGGACCCCCGTCAGGGCTCGGTGTGTCGCTCCGCGATCGCAAATGCGAGCGCCAGCGCGATCATGTGCAACCCCTGATCGACCCAGATAGGCGCGCTCGCGTGCCAGCGTCGGGAATCGATCACGAAGTGGGTGAGTCCGAGGGTCCCCAGGAAGGCTCGCGCCTGTCGCAGCGTCCAGCCACGGGTCGCGACGAGCGGTACGAACACGGTCGTATACACGATGACATGGACCGCCCGCACGGCAATCGAATCGAGCTTGCGCTGCCCCATCCACGTGGGCTGGAGGAGGAAGTCCCCGATAGAGTGAGCGACCACCCCATAGAGACGTGATCGGTCCGGGTGCATCATCTCCCGTGGTTGCTCGTGGCTGCTCCACCGTGAACCCCGCGTCCGGCGGGCGGGGACGCCTTGCCGGAGATCGGGGCGAGGGGGAGGCGATCGCTACGCGGAGGTGGTGGGAAATCGGGGGAGTAGTCAGCCCCCGGAATCGCAGGACAAGTACGATCCATGACCACCGTCTGGTGGTCCCGAAGTGTCTTCGGAGGCACGGGGAAGGACCTTTCGGCCCCGCCAAAATCCCGGGGGTATCCCGGACGCCCCGACGTAGATCCATGCGCATGTTGCCGGGGACACGGACGGTCCCGATCGTGCGCGACGGGCCGGCGCACTGTTCGGTCGTTCGTCCGGGTTGCGTTGACGATCCTCGGGCGTCCCATGCGGCGCGAGGATCGCCGGTGCGGAACGGGTTCGAGGGATCCTCAGCCGGCACTCGATCGGGTGAGGATGCTCGCTCGGTATTCGGGTGGCAGGCTCGGGTCAGGACTCGTCGCGGACGAGGCGTTGCCACTCGTCCGGGACCGGCACGGATTCCCCGGTGTCCGGATCGATCAACACCTGCACGGTGGTTGCCTCCGCGGCGATCCGATCCCCCGCAGTGATCTCGTACGCGAACGTCAGAGTCGACTCACCGATCTCATCGATCCTCGACATCACCTCGACCGGCTCGCCATACGAGATCGGGTGCCGATAGTCGAGGTGGAGATTCGCGACGACTTGCGGGTGGGCTGACCCGATCACGTCGTGAAAATAATCGAATCGAGCGATTTCGAGATAGGTTACGAAGGCCGCATTGTTGACGTGACCCTGCCCGTCCACGTCCGCATACCGCATCTGGATCTCCGTGCGATGCTGGACACACATTGTTAGCCGGTCGGGGGAATCTCACTATAAGTACCGCCCCTACGCCATGCACGATCGGCGTCTTTCCGAACGACCGGACGGAGCGTGGAAGTGGTAGGGTGCAAGCGGAGGCCCACGTGCGGTCGGGGGAGGAGGTCACCATCGGTCTGCGGGCCTCGTTGGGAACCGCGGGCGATCAGGGATCGCCTTCGCCCCGTTCACGGCCGACTTCACGCCGGTCAAGCGTGGTCAGGCGGGCGGCTACATCCTCCAGCCGGTCCCGCAGGGAATCGTCGTCGAGTACGAGGACGACACTGAGTGAGTCTAAGCATAGTGGCGCCGCTTTTTATCGGGCCGGCGATGTTTCTCGTCTCCGCGCTACTTGCATGCGTGCTCATACTCGTTGTGGTACGGGTCGTCTTTTCCATCGCCCGGCGAATTCTCACGATCGCGGGGGTCGTGTTCGGCGTTCGCTGGGTACTCGGCGTCGTCGGCGTCGGACCGCTATAGGGTAAGTCAGTGGAGCCGAACGGTATTGTTACACAAGTGATAAAAACTTGGCTGATGTAAATCATTGCCAGTCGCGGAAGACAAGCAGAAGCGATTCAAACGCTGTTTCCCGTCACCCCCCTGACCAGGATGTCACAATGACGTATGGTATGGTCCCCTCGACGTCGGGTTCGGGGGGCTGACACGATGCAAGCGGAATCCCACGACTTCAGTCGTGGGAGGCGTCAATGCAACGAAAACCAATCTCACGTAAGCAATCCCAATTCCTACCGGCATCTCTCTGGGGCGGTTGGCGGGATTCTGGGTGAACATAATCGACACGTACGAACAGTCGCGTTCACCCTTCATTGTCGTTTAGATCCGCTATTCCGTTAAGTCCAGCTTTCACCATCTGTCGAGAGAACTCCTCGAGTATATCGCTCTTGGTTTCCTTCGAGGCTCCCGAGGTTTCCAACCAAAAATGCAGCTCAGCATACACCTCACCGCCCGTCTCGCTATAGAAGATGTCAGGAGCGGGGTCATCAAGCACCT
>CAZAYR010000193.1:0-4307 GCA_964489365.1 uncultured Salinarchaeum sp. | reverse complement strand
TGTACGCCTTGTGGACGGCGTTCCGGCCGACGATGTTCGCGCCCGTCGGGAAGTCCGGCCCCTCGATGTGCTCCATTAGGTCCTCGACGGAGGCATCGGGCTCGTCGATGAGCGCGATCGTGGCGTCGATCACCTCGCCGAGGTTGTGTGGCGGGATGTTCGTCGACATCCCCACGGCGATCCCCGACGAGCCGTTCACCAGGAGGTTCGGGAAGCCGGCCGGGAGGACGGTCGGTTCCTCGAGGCGGTCGTCGTAATTCGACTGGAAGTCGACAGTATCCTTGTCGAGATCCGCCAGCAGCTCCTCGGCGATCGGCGCCATCCGGGCCTCGGTGTACCGCATCGCCGCCGGGGGATCGCCGTCCATGGAGCCGAAGTTGCCCTGTCCGTCGACGAGCGGCACCCGCATCGAGAACTCCTGGGCCATCCGGACGAGGGTGTCGTAGATCGCGCTATCCCCGTGGGGGTGATAGTCCCCCATCGTCTCCCCGACGATCGAGGAGGACTTGCGGTGACCCGACCCGCTCGCGAGCCCCATCTCGTCCATCGCGTAGAGGATCCGCTTGTGGACGGGCTTGAGCCCGTCACGGACGTCCGGCAGCGCCCGACCGGCGATGACGCTCATCGCGTAGTCGATGTAGCTCTGCTCCATCTCGTCCTCGATGCGCACGGTTTCGACGGACCGTGCGTCGACGTCGCGTGGGTCCGTGCTCATGGTCCTAGATGTCGATCCATTCGGCCTCGGGGGCGTGTTCCTGGATGAACTGCTTGCGCGGCTCGACGGCGTCACCCATCAGGATCGAGAACATCCGGTCGGCCGCGGCGGCGTCCTCGATGGTGATCTGTTTGAGGATCCGGCGGTCGGGATCCATCGTCGTGGCCCATAGCTGCTGGGGATTCATCTCCCCGAGGCCCTTGAACCGCTGGACCTGGGTGGGGTTGCCATCGCACTGCTCGGCGACGATCTCGTCGCGCTCGGCCTCGGTCATCGCGTCGTAGGTGTCCCCGCGATACCGGATGCGATACAAGGGTGGTTTCGTGGCAAACACGTGGCCGTTCTCGATCAACGGCCGCATATGCCGATAGAGAAACGTCAACAGCAACGTCCGGATGTGGGCGCCATCCACGTCTGCGTCCGTCGACATCACGATCTTATGGTATCGCAAGTCCTCGAGGTCGAACTCGTCGCCGATCCCGGTCCCGATCGCCGTGATGAGGTTGCGGATTTGCTCGTTTTCCAGAATCCGATCGAGCCGGTGTTTCTCGACGTTGAGTACCTTGCCGCGGATCGGGAGGACTGCTTGAAATTCCGGATCTCGTGCTTGTTTAGCGCTGTTGTGAACGAATACCCCGGCCTCGAGTGCGAAGTTATGCGTTCCGGGTACCTCCATATCGTACACGTCAGCCCGTTCCTCGAGGTGTTCCACCGATGCCACGCGATGATTATATGATTCGACGGCATCGAGCAAGGCTGCTTCATCGTCGAAGAATTTCTCGATGGTGGTATCCTTGCGTAGGAGGTTCGGGTCGTTCTCTTCGATCCGGCGATCCTGGTCATTCGCCAGACTCCCGTCTTCCTCGAGAACTTCGCTCATGAAGGGGATCGTATGTCCGTAGTAGGTCTCATTGTACGCCTCCATCCGCGACTCACGGAATTCGTCCGTCCACTGCTCCTTCGTCTTCTCACTCCGCCAGCGTTTGAGTTCTTCATCGTCCCACTGCTCCTCGGCCATGTGCCGTCTGGCCTCAACTTCCTCCGGATGTTCTTCGTAGTACTCCTCTACCCGTCGGGACTGTTCCTCCCGATGTTCGTCAACGGACCAATATTTTCTCGCCTCCTCGGTTAACCGTTCGCGGACTTCTTTCTGGTATTCCGGGTTGTTCTCATAGTATTCCCGCCACGCCTCCCGCATATACTGTTTATACGCCTCATCATTCCACTGTTCCTTGGCCTGCTGGCGGAGTATCTCAACCGTCTGCTCCGCCTGCATTCGTTCGCTCATCATCGAACGCCATTCCTCGGATTGCCTGAGCTCTCGCAGGCTTTCCACGATCGATTCTTCGTGGAGAAGATCCTCAGCATGTTCCCGGTGCAATCGAAGATGTCCTTCTTTGGTGAGTCGCTCGAGGTTGTCCGGCCGATTATTGCGCTTATCGAAGTCGAGATGGTGTCTATGGGCGCCGTCGTCTTCATCGTAAACGTCGCGTCCTAAGTTATATCGATCCGCGAGCAGATGAGTAAATTCCCAAAAATCGTTCATGATCGGCTGATGAACCATCTCATATCCGTCGATGGTGATGTTTTCCTCCGCTTTGTCCGAGATCTTGCGATACAATGGCATCAACGAGTCCCCTGCTTCCAGGTCCTGGGCCTCCTTGTAGTCACCACCACGTAGCATGAATTCGTGGTCGGGTGTGCATGTGATCGCCTCCGCATCATCTAACGTAACTCTCACCAGTGGAGCATCGGTCCGAGTCCGTCGTGGGTGTTCTATTTTGCCGATTTCGATACGGCCGTCGTCGTTGACCGTATAGCAGTAATGTTCATTCCCGGCTTCGTATTCCTCAACGAGTTCTTCGAACGTGATCGAGTCTCCTGACGGTAATGCGATCTCCGTATCGCCAGTAAAGCAACCCCCAGCGCTGTCGCCCTCCACGATGAAGAGCTCGGCCTCGCTCGGATCCCGGCTCTGGCAGTCGGCGAGTTTGCCGGGCAGGGATGTGGTCTCGAGGGCGGATTTCCGCCGCGTCAACTCCTCGGCCTGCTCGGCGGCCTTGCGGGCCTTGGCGGCCTCGACGGCCTTCGACACGATCACCTCCGCCGTATCCGGGTGTTCCTCGAGATACGTCCGGAAGCCCTCGTGCATCCCGCCTTCGACGATCCCGCGGACCTCGCTGTTGCCGAGTTTGGTCTTCGTTTGGCCCTCGAACTGGGGGTCCGGGTGTTTGATCGAGATGACCGCGGTCAGCCCTTCGCGGACGTCCTCGCCCTTGAGGTTCTCGTCGAGGTCGTTGAGCAGCCCGTTGGAGTTCGCGTAATCGTTGATGACACGCGTGAGCGCCGTCTTGAACCCCGTCAGGTGCGTGCCGCCCTCGCGGGTATTGATATTGTTCGCGAAGGCGTGGATCGAGGCCTGGACCTCCTGGGTCGCCTGCATGGCGATTTCGACGGACACGCCGTCTTCCTCGGTCTCGAGATAGATGACGTCCTGGTGGAGCGGCGACCGCGTTTCGTTGAGGAACTCGACGAACGCGCGGATCCCGCCCTCGTACTCGAAGGTCTCCTCGACGTGGGGATCCTCCCGTTCGTCACGCAACAGGATGGTTACCCCCGGGTTGAGGAACGCCAGCTCGCGGAGACGGTGCTCGAGGGTCGATCGCTCGAACGAGGTTTCCTCGAATATCTCGGTATCGGGCCAGAACGTGATCTCCGTGCCCGTACCCGCCTGCTCGGGGAGGTCGCGCACCCGTTCGAGGTCGTATGCGGGTTCGCCCTGGGCAAACGCCTGTCGCCAGACGGCACCGTCACGCTTGATCTCGGCCTCGAGGCGCTCGGAAAGCGCGTTCACGACGCTGACACCGACGCCGTGAAGGCCGCCCGAGACTTGGTACGATTTCGCGTCGAACTTCCCGCCCGCGTGCAAGACGGTCAGAATGACCTCGAGGGCAGGCCGATCGTACTCCTCGTGGGTGTCGACTGGAATGCCCCGCCCATCGTCTTGAACGGTAACCGAGCCGTCGTCGTTGAGCACGACGGCGATCTCCGAGCAATGGCCCGCTAACGCCTCGTCGATCGAGTTGTCGACGACTTCGTAGACGAGATGATGAAGTCCTCGGGTGTCGGTCGACCCGATATACATCGCGGGGCGCTTCCGGACGGCCTCTAACCCCTCCAACACCTGGATCTGTCGTGCCCCGTATTCGCTGTGCTCAGCCATGAAAAAGCTTGACTGTCACTAGCGACTGAGGGGTCTTAAAACCGTCGCGTACGCGGGCGCGTGCGCATGTTTGGCGATCGGAATCGCGTCACGTAATTTTTGCCGTTGAAAGCATGAACCCAATTTGGAGTCGGACGGCGGCCAGACGGGTGTCGGACGGAACGTGTCGGGACTCATGAATATTACAGTCCGCCTCGAAGTCACCAGTTTCACCCCGCTATCGCCGACGTTTTTAGGGCCGCAGGACAAATCCGGTGCATGTCTTCGCTCGAGCCCTCCGGTGGGGAGGGCGATATCGCCGAAGAGCTGGCCGCCGCCCAGCGCTCCATTTCGATCGCCGAGTTCTTCGAGAAGAACAAGCACATGCTC
>CAZAYR010000192.1:0-4308 GCA_964489365.1 uncultured Salinarchaeum sp. | reverse complement strand
TCGAGGCGTGGCTGGAGACCGTGCTCGCCGACGGGGTCGATGTCGTCGCCCGCCAGGGCGAGGAGGTCATCGGCCACGCCACGCTCGTCGCCGGGCCCGACGAGGCGTACGAACTCGCCATCTTCGTCCATCAGGACCACCGACGTCAGGGGGTCGGTGCGGCCATGCTCGAAGCGCTCCTCGGCGCCGCTGCCGAGGCCGGGATCGAGTATATCTGGCTCTCCGTCGAGCGTTGGAACACGGGCGCAATCAAACTCTACGAGTCGGTCGGCTTCGAGACCTGCGACGCCGGGAGTTTCGAGCTCGAGATGTCGCTTCGGCTCGCCACTTAGACCGCCAGAACCGGCTGGCTCGCGTACAGGAGCGCGTACTCGGCTGCCTTCGTGAGTACGCCTTCGGCCGCACGATCGCCGCCGGCCTCGCGCGGAATGACGAGGAAGTCCGCCTCGAACTCCTCGGCGGCGTCGAGGGCGACGCTGCCCGGATGGACCAGCTTCCGTTCGGTCGAGAAGCCATACGCGGTCGCCGTCCGGAGCGACACCCGGGCTTCGCTCGTGACCTCACGGACCTCCGAGAGGAACGCCGCGGCGTCCGACGAGAGGTCCTCCGCGGAGGCGAGCCCCTCGTGGACATCATCGACCGCCCGGCCGTGGACGTACAGCGCGACCAGCTCGGCCCCGTAGCGATCCGCGAGGGCCACCGCGTAGGTCGATGCCTCGAAGGACGGCTCGCTCCCGTCGACGGCGACGAGGACCGTCGCCACGGCCGGCGGCTCCATGCCCGCTCTCCACTGGCGGAGTAACAAAAGCCCATCCCGATGGGCTTATTGAGGCATTCCCCGAAACCCGGCCGATGATCGACCGGCTCGTCCTGGCGACGGACGGTTCCGCAAGCGTGCAACGGGCGACCGCCGTCGCGATCGACCTCGCCGAGCGGTTCGAGGCGACGATCCACGCCCTCTACGTCATCGACGAGGACGAGATCGACGCCGCCCCCGAGGACGTCCGGGACGAACTCCGGGATGGTCTCGAGGACCAATCCAGCGGGGCGCTCGGTTCGATCCGGGCGTCGGCCGACACCGACATCACCGCGGAGGTCCGGGCGGGGCGACCTCCCGTCGAGATCGTGCGCTACGCCGACGAAGTCGAGGCCGACATCGTCGCGATCGGGACCCGCGGTCGCCACGGGGAACACCGCCTGCTGCTCGGCAGCGTGGCGGAGGAAGTGGTCCGGCGGTCACCGATCCCGGTGTTGACCGTGCGCCAGCTGGCCGACGCATCATCGGCTACTTGACTGGCGCGCCCGCATCGGGGCCATGGACCGGGACGTCATCGCGGACGCGGATCTCCCGCTCTCGCGGAAGTCGGTGCTTCCGGGCGAGGGCTTTTTCGAACTCGAGGCGGTCAAGGAGCGGGAACGCGACGCCCATGCGGAGGCGGTACTCCGGGACGCGGCGGTGGCCGTCATCGCCGACCCCGATCCGGACGGCATGGCGTGTGTCGCGTTGCTCCGTGCGGTCCACGAGGAGGTCGCCTTCTTGCCGGCCGGCCCCCACGATCTATCCTCGGCACTGGAACGCGTCCGGGAGTACGGGGACGCGGGCCTGGAGCTATACGTTTGTGACCTCGCCCCGGACTCGTACGAATGGATCGGCGAGCCGCTCGAAGGGATCCGGGAGCGGGGGGACGCGGTCACCTGGCTCGATCACCACCAATGGCCGGACGCGGTCGCCACCGCGATCAGGAACGCGGGCGTCGAGCTCGTCGTCGGCGATTCTGACGAGGAGTGCACGGCGGACGTCGCGGTGCGGGCGATCCCGGGGGATATCCCGCCGCATCTCGAAGAACTCGCCGCCGTCACCAGGGATCACGATCTCTGGATCAAGGAGGACCCCCGAAGCGACGATCTCGCGGACTTCGCCTACTGGGCCGACCCCGAGGAGTACGTCGAGGCCGTCGAAGTCCACGGGGCCGATCTGCCCCATCAAGTCGAGGAGTTCCTCGCGGAGCGACGCGTCGAGAAGAAGGCCCTGATCGAGCTGGCCGTCGATCGGGGCCGGCTGGTCGAGGTCGGCGCCTGGACCGTCGGGGTCACGTACGGGCGGTGCTCCCAGAACGAGGTGGCGGAGGCGCTGCGGGAGCAGGGCGCGGACGCCTCGGTCGTCGTCAAGCCGGCCGGGAGCGCGAGCATTCGCGGCACCGACGCCTTCGAGCGCTGTCACGAGGTCGCCGGGCAGGTCAACGGGGGTGGCCACCCCCGGGCGGCGGGCTGCAAGCCCCCGATCTACGACGACATGCTCGATTACGCCCACCACTGGGTGACCGAAGGAGCGGTCGCCCAGCAACGGATCCTCACCGCCTTCGAGGCACTCGACGAATAGCTACCGGTCGTCCTCGATCGACCGGGCGATCGCGTCCAGCGAGCCGGTCGGCCGGTCGATGGCCGGATACACGGCCCGCTCCCCGGGACCGCGTAGCCCGATCGCATACTCGGGCGTGATCACGTCGATGTGGACCGAGTCCCCGGGATCCCGATCCCGTTCGTCCAACCATCGCTGCAGTCGATCCGTCCCGCCGCCGTCGGACCGGGCCGCCTCGGCCACCTCGAACACCCCGGTGAGCCACTCCACATCCTCGTCGGGGGCCGACCGGATGCGGCCGAAGCGGATCGACTCCTCGAGGACCACCCGGACGGTGTCCTCGTCGGGCAGGACATGTGACGGGAGCTCAAGCCGGCGCCGCCGACCGCCGTGGCGGGCGACCCTGGCCCGCACGTGTGCCAGGGATGGATGATCGTGCGGGATGCGATCCACGGAATTACTCTTCGTCGCCGTCCTCCGCGAGAAGCGTCTCGAAGTCCTCGTCTCCGGCTTCGGTGACCTTGGCGTTCACCTGGACGGTCGCGTCGCTGATTTCGGTCCCCCGCACGGTGACGCGCCGCCGTTCCCCGTCACGCCGCGGCTGATACCCGGTGCCGCCGGTCAGCAACACCTCGCGGAGTGCGGGGCCTCGGACGTCCGCCCGCATCGGGCGGCCGGCGTCGTCGGAGCCACCCGTGATCTCTAGGGTATAGCCGGGGAGCCCGACGGGATCGCCGTCGACCTCCTCGCCGATGGATCGCCCGATGAAACGGTTGGCGTCCTGTCCGTCGATCTCCTGCTGGATCGTCGTGCCGGAGTCGGGCTCCGCGACGACGACCGTGAACGTAGCCATTGGCGCTTCATCCCGGCCGGACGGAAAAAAGCACGTCGAATGCGCCGGGGCCTCACGTTCGGTGGCAATTCTCGCCGGTAGGACGGTTCGGGGGTAGATTTGTTTTCGAAAACGGGAGTTAAGTGACGCGCCCGTATACGAGCAAGCGAGAGTCCGGTCCCATGCGAGAACCGAACCCGGAAGCCCCGGAGGAGGACGCCCCCGACGAACACCTCGCGGACGTCGTCGAGGGCGCGGGGTGTACGGAGATCTGGGAACACCTCTCGGAGGTCCGCGAGGAGCACGGGCGCCGCGCGGCGGCCTCATGAGCGAAGAGCCACTCGATGGGGAGCCGCCGGCCGACCGCGAGTCCCCGGTCGGCGCGCCGGTCGTCCGAGGGGACGCGGCTGTTACCGGCGAACGGGCCCGCGAGGCGGTCGCCTTCGACCCTGATGACACCGACAGTCTCGCGGAGGCCGCGCGGATCGTTCGGTCCTTCGCGGAGGCCAGCGCCGGGGCGGAGGACCACATCTACATGCTCGAGGGGGCCGCCGCGTGCGCCGCCCTCGTCCGCGGGGAGGGCTCGTACAAGGCCGCGGCCGAGCGGGCCGGCGGCGACGCGAGCGTGTCGTTCATCCGTAAATGGGCTCGCGTCCACGATCTCCCGCAGGCGGTCCGCCGTCACGTGGCCCGGGGGGAGATCGCGCCGACCGCGGCCAAGCACATCGCCCGGGTCCGCGGCGAGGCCCGCTTCCAGCTCGCGTGGGCGACGATCGATCACGACCTGACAGTCCGACAGGTCCGTCGGATCGCCAGCGAGATCAACGAGGGGACACCCGTCGAGGAGGCCCTGCGGGAACGGGGCATCACTCCGGGCGCGATCGACCTGCAGCTCCCCCTCGACGTCTACCGGGAGTTGCGACGCGCGGCGGCGACCGAGGACCGCGAACCGGGCGAGGTCGTCGCGGATGCCCTCCGCGCCAGGTTCGCGGACGACCGTTGAACCCCGGAGCTTATGCCCGATCCCGCCGCAGGCAGCCGTACGGGCCGGTAGCTCAGTCCGGCAGAGCGTCTGGCTTTTAACCAGATGGTCGCGTGTTCGAATCGCGCCCGGCCC
>CAZAYR010000191.1:0-4439 GCA_964489365.1 uncultured Salinarchaeum sp. | reverse complement strand
CGTCCGATCGACGAGGGCCATGCCGTAGCCGAGATCGCCGCTCGAATCCTTGAGCCCGTTCACCGCGTCGTGATCGGCGAGGTCGACGACGACATCCTGCGGGATTTCCCGGCCGACGAACCCCGGGATGTTGTACAGCACGATCGGCACCGGGCTACGGTCGATCACGTCCTCGAAGAAGCGTCGATAGCCGTCCGCCGCCTCGGAGGTGTGGAAGTACGAGGCGGTCAGGAAGACCCCGTCCGCGCCGGCGTCCGCGGCGGTCCGGATCCACTCGCGCGTCTCCGCGATCGCCGTGCCGGTCCCCCCGACGAGGACCGGCGTCTCCAACGGCGCCAGCTCGTCGGCCGTCTCGATCAGTGTACGTTGTTCCTCCCGGGTCAGGCTCGCCGCCTCCCCGGTCGTCCCGGCGACGAAGAGGGCGTCGACGCCGCCGGCGAGGACGTGCTCGATGACCGCCGCGAGGCCATCGTGGTGGATCTCCCCCGCCACGAGGGGCGTGACGAGCGGCGGGGTCATCCCGCGGAGCCGCTCCCGGAGTGCGGTCATGTCGTCCCCTGTGGCCGCGTTCGGGATCTATCTTTCCACCGTCCCTGAAAACTTATGCCATCCCTCGCGGTGGCCATCAATGGGAGAGTGGACGTGGCTCGCTTGCTCTTACCCTGGTCCCCACTCTCCTCACTTCGCGTGCCCGATGTCCGCCCGTCGCCATGCCCCCGGACCGCGCGACGTCGACGCCCTCCACGCCGTTCGGAAACTCGCCCGTACACCGATGGCGACACCACATCCCTGGCAGGGGGACGCGAACTATAAGGATCGGCCGGCCTCGCCACGTGCATGGAGATCACCGCGATCGAAGCGACGGCCCACCGCGTCCACGTGGAACCGCTCGGACCCGGCGAGGCGACCGAATTCCCGATCGCGCTCGTCGAGGTCGAAACCGACGCCGGGCTCACGGGGTTGGGCGAGACCGGCGTCTACCCCGGCGACGCCCTCGTCCCGCTCGTCAACGATCATCTCGCCCCGATGCTCGACGGCGCGGATCCCAGACGGCCGGAAGCGATCCGGGATGCGGTGATTCGCGACGACCGCCAGCCGCCGTCCCTCCAGAGTGCCGCGGCCAGCATGCTCGACATCGCCTGCTGGGATATCAAGGGCAAGGATGCCGGCGAACCGGTCTGGCGGCTCCTCGGGGGCACCGACACGACGGTCGACGTCTACGTCACCATCGGGACCGACGTCGAGGACCTCGGTGACGCCGCCGCCACCGTCGCCGAGGCGTACGCGACGCGACTGAAGATCACGGTCGGGGAGGACGCCACCCCCGCCGAGGACGAGGCCCGCATCGAGACGGTCCGGGGTGCCATCGGTGACACCGGCGAGCTGGCCATCGACGCCAACGCGAGCCTGGGCGTCAATCGCGCCCTCGAGCTCAGCGAGCGTGCTCGATCGCACGGCCTCACCTGGTTCGAGGAACCCGTGCAAACGAACGAGGCGGGCGCGCTGGCGAACCTGCGATCCCGGAGCCCGATCCCCATCGCGGCGGGGCAGTTCGGCGGGCATCGCCGCCAGCACTGGGATCTCGTCCGCGCGGATGCGATCGATCTCGTCCAGCCCAACGTCTGTTACGTGGGTGGCTTCACCGAGGGGCGAAAGGTCGCCGCAATGGCCGAGACCGCCGGGCTGGACCTCGCCCATGCCGGCGGCTGGCCGTTTCAGAACATGCACCTCGTCGGCGCGGCGGCGAACGGCTGGCGCCTCGAGGTCCACAGCCTCTCGTGGGCGGTCGGCGAACGGCTCTATCGGGAGACGCCGACCATCGAGGACGGGGCGATCGAACTCCCCGACCGACCGGGCCTGGGCCTCGAGCCGGATCCGGATGTCCTCGAGGAAACGCGGGTTTCGTAGGGCGGCCGTTACAACGGACCGGCCTGCTGTTCGATCACGTCCGAGGCGTTGCTCATCTCGGCCGCGATGACGACCAACAGATCGTCGAGCGTGATGATCCCCTGGAGCGTCCCGCCGTTCGCCACGACCGGGATCCGCCGGATCCCGTGCTCGCTCATCAGCTGGAGGGCCTCGAAGTGGGTGGCGTCGTCCTCGACGGTCACCAGGTCCTCGGTCATCACGTCCGAGACGGAGACGCCGTCGATGCCTCCCTGATCTTTGAGATACATCGCGATCATCCGGTCGGTCACGATGCCGGTCGGCGCCTCCCCGTCGGCGATCACGACGCTGCCGACCTGCTGGTCGTCCATGCGCTCGAGCGCGGATCCGACATCGTCGCCGGGCGACGCCGTCACGACCTCGCCGGTCGCTATCTCTGTGAGTGCCATGGCAACGAGTAATGCACGGACAGGCCAATAAAGATAGGCCGACACCCATCCCAGCTGGACGTTCACGCCCTCGAACGTCAGTGGTCAAGATGGCTGAGGACCTCGCCCCGCGACGAAAAGCCGAGGCCGATCGCCTCACATCGGCGGCACGTCCACCAGTACTCGCCGGCCAGGCCGCGAATCGACACGTTCGCGCGACACTCCGGGCACCGCCCTTCCTTCCGTCGCTGTTGGCGGAGGGCCAGCACGTCCCCGACCGTCATCGAACCGGACATCGTGGAGGCGTGACCGAACCGCGTGCATAGGCTTTCCGTCCTGGAGTGCACCTGCCTGGCCTCCACCATTCGTCGAGGACCCTGAAGTCACGGTTCATTCCGTGCCGTAGGCATCACCTGCAGCGGATCTCCGAAAGGGAGATTCGGTAACCCTCCGATCCAAGTTCCTCAGAGCATGGATGCGGAGGACACAATTAACCATTGCTAATGGCGATTATTGGATGCGATTTCGCTACTCCGGAGGTTCCATTATGTCACGCACCACTGCATGACTCGAATGATCGTATCGCCTTTCCGAAACGGCCAGCCTCCAGAATCTATCGTAGATGAGTTTTCGTTGTTGTCATCCGACTCCGAGAGGAGATTTTCGTGGAAATTGCTGAAAGCCTCGTATGTTTCTTCATCGCCAGCGACAGACAGTTCCCAGGTATCTTCTTCGGCATCCACTTCCTCTGCCTGTGCAAACAGTTCTTCGAGTAGCGGCCGGGCTTGTGCGGGAACCTCGCGGAACTCAACAGGCTCTATCTCTAGCTCGCCGATGGTTTGGGTCCCGACGAACGAACATCGCTCATGTGCGGGTCGTCGTGCTGGCGACGGGATGGAATTGTCCTGTGACTCATCACCAATTCGTTCATCTAGTGAAGTACGCAAATCGGTACAACCACTGAGGAAACAGCTAACCAAACCACCGCCAAGTAGTTGTAAGAGGTGACGACGGCGTGGCATGCTCTTTCTGTATGCTTTGTAGAAATATGAATTTTTGTCTGTATATCCCCCCGGGGCGCGGAAAGCAAATCCCCTCTTGATCGCGCATAGCTGGAAATCTGTAGTACATTGGTGTAGGGCATGTTGCAACGGTGGGAGCACGGCCCCTACTCATTCACGGTGATGGACCCAGACGCGGTCGAGCATGAGACACGTCTACCTCGAACGTCAAATTACCGGACTCGATGGCCTCGTATTCGAACGAAAACGTGGCCGAGTCGTCAGCTTCGACATGTGCTGATCTCGAAACGTTTGATCGTTAATCGTGAGTTCGAGGCGGGCGTCGCCAGCGGCATTCCCCTCGTTCGCAATTTCGATGTCGATTTCCGCGATATCTCCTTGGTTCAGATTTTCCGGCGCATCGATGTTGATAATGGTGAAGTCCGCCTCCGGCGCAATTTTGTCGTTTGTATCGCGATCCTGAACGTCGTCGTCCGGATCGCTTTCATCGTCGCCATTCCCATTGTCATCTCACTGTCTCCGGCACACCCCGCAAGCGCCACCACCCCAGCGACGGCTAAATATCTCCTTCGAGCGAGATGCGAACCCCTCATGGCCTTCGATCTTTCATGAATTTAGCTTCTCAGTCGACATCACATTTCTTCCCTCTCCCGACCGGGTGGCGAGTTGCTCCAAACGCCGGAGGTGATTGCATCCATTGTTCGTACCCTTAGCCATTGCGGGCGCTCAGGTAATAGATCGATGATACCGCGGGACAGCACTACCGCTCTTCGAGGATGATGAGTGGAATGAATGGTAGGCGGCGAACCGGCGTTCCAAGTGGCTCGCGCACACCAGTACTTGCCGGAACGCTGGCGGGCTTATCTGCCGTGTTCGGGATGGGTACGGGAGTGTCCCCGCCGCTGTGGCCGCCTTAAGGCCGACTCGTGGACTTGCACCACGACGAAGCTGCTTGCGTCGGTATCGACCGTTGTGTGCGTGCGATCCGGGTAACGCCTGGATCCGCGAACGGTTCGCGTGATTCCTATGCGGTATGATTGAGTGGCTTCGACCTGTTAGTGCTCGCGGGCTAAACACCTCGTTGCCTCGGTGCGTACACCCC
>CAZAYR010000190.1:2954-4458 GCA_964489365.1 uncultured Salinarchaeum sp. | reverse complement strand
CCGCGGGCTGAAACCCCGCGACGAACTCGAGGCGATTCTGGAGTCCCACGGCATGGCCGCGTCGACGTTCGTGAACCCGGGGTTTTTGGGTCGGACCGTCGGCGGCAAGGAACGGCTGTCCCTCGACCAGCTCGACGCCCTCGCGGCCGCCGGCTGGGACGTCGGCAGCCACACCATGCACCACGTCGACCTGACTGCGGTGGATCGAGCGACCGTCCGCGAGGAGGTCGGCGAGGCCCATGGATGGCTCGACACGCACGGCTTCGACACGGAGTATCTCGTGTATCCGTTCGCGGCCGTTGACCGGACGGCGATGGAGGTCGCGCGGGAGTTCCACGACATCGCGTTTGCCGGCGGATGGCCGGCGGTCGGTCGATGCTGGAACTCCGCGCTCGTCCCACGGGCGGTCGGGGATGGCAGCTTCGAGGAAACGAAGCAGGCGATCGACCTCACCGCACAGTTCGGCGGTGTGACCACGCTCTTCTACCACGAACTCACTGATGAGCGGACGAAGGAGTTCGAACGGACTATCGCCTACCTGGCCGACCGCCGCGACGCCGGCGCACTCGAGATCTGTACCGTCAGCGACGTGCCGGAGATGCTACTGGCGTAACCCCGACCGTCTCGATTCCGTGACTGTTCTGTTTCGATGAATCTCTAGGAATTTCTGGTATAAAATCAAGATAATCTTGCAGGCTAATAAGTGATAGAAACAAAACACTTAACATGATTATGGTAGTCCTTCCGAGCGCATGGCACGCAAGCTGGACGGCGGGCGGCCGGATAGCGACGGCCGAACCGCCGACACGGACGACAGGGATGGCGAAGCCGGGAGGGCGGGCCCACTGCTCGCACGACGGGCGTACGTGAAGATGGGGGTAGCTGCGGTCGCCGCGACCGCAGGAATGACGTCGACGGCAACCGCCGACTCGGGACGAGTCACCCAGAGCGGGATCGCGTTCGATCGCGTCCTCGATGCCGTCGAGGACCTCGGCATGGATCCCGGCGGGTCGGAGTCGATCGCGCCACAGCTCCGTAGCCTGGAGCCGGACACCCTCGTCCGGTTCCCGGACGGTACCTTCCGGCTGGACGATCGCGTCGGGATGGAACTGGCGGGGACGCTCGGCCTCGAGGCCGCCGGCGATGCCGTGCTCGTCGCCGACGGGGACCGCGAGGTCGGCCTCGACCTCGCCACGGACGGATCGATCTACTACCGTGGGTTCACCCACGACGAAACAGGCGGCGCGATCCGCCACCGGTGGCGCGCTGATGAGGCCGTGGAGGTCCGCGACGTGGCCGAGCTCGACGAGACCAGTACCACCACGAGCGCGGTATCGACCGCGTCCGAGTACGAGACGATCGTGCTGGACGAGGGCGAACAACGCATCTACGAGATCAGTGACGGGGAAACCTTCGAAAACGTCCTCATCGACCAGCGGGCCGAGGGCGCGATGTTCGTCATCACGATGGCGTCGGGGGCCAGTAACTGGGTCATCCGCAACGT
>CAZAYR010000190.1:0-2944 GCA_964489365.1 uncultured Salinarchaeum sp. | reverse complement strand
GAACGGTCCTCGTCAACGTGGCCGGGGACGGCCTGATCGAGAACATCTTCATCGACCAGCGCGATCACGACGGCGGGACCGGGTCGGACGTCGGCGGAATCTGGACCTACTCGGACCGCCACCACGGCCACATCCAGTGTCGGCATAACTTCATCGCCGGCGTCGGGAACAACGCCTGCTACGACGCCGGGGACGGCTGGGCGCACATGGAGTCGACCGGGACCGTCGGTCACGAGTACTGTTATCATCGGGATAACACGCCCTCGAACTTCCGGCCGGGCAAGACCGACAGCTACGTGCGCAACTGCGTGGCGATCGCGAACGATCCGACGGGCAAGCGGGGCGGATACCCCGCCAACGACAGCCAGCTCACGCGGGCCTGCTGGGCCTGGCACAACCCGGACATCCGGATGGAGAACTGTGCGATCTGGTGGGACCCGGACGACGTCGCGCCGTCCTCGCCCTTCTGGGCGACCGTCCGAGACGGTTCCGAGAGCACCACCTGCTCGCTCCGGGTGGTCGATTCGAATATCAACGCGAGCTGGGACGACAGCCTCACGTACGGGGGTGGCGACGTCATCTTCGAGAACCTCGGGCACGAGCCCTCGATCGACGTCCTCGGCGAGGGCGTCCCCGTGACGCCGGAGATGGCCGCTCGCGGCGAACGGGCGCTCCCGCCGGAAGTCGGCACCGCGCCCGGCGGCGGGCACGGCGAAACGACGGCGACCGAACCGGAACCGGACCCCGAACCGACCGACGAATGGAGCTACGAGAGCGCGAGCGGCGTCCATACGGACCTCCCCTACGAGCTCGTCATCGAGCACACCGATCCGGGCGAGCGCGTCACCTACGAAGTGGAATTCGAGGGGTCCGTCGAAGTCGGCGAGTGGGAGTACAACGCGACCCTCGACGGGCGCGTGGCCACCGGCGGCGTCGGCCCGGAGACCGGGCTGGACAACATCTATTTCGATGGCGGAATCCTCCGGTTCGACGTCACGAACGCCGACCACGCCCGCTTCCTGCTCGCGGACGCCCAGGACCGGGAGGTCGTCAGCGAACTCGACCCCGCTGACTTCCCCGGGGAGACGACCGACGAGGAGGATCCGCTGGCCTACGAGGATGCCGACGGGGTCCACACGGACCTCCCCCGCGAGTTCGTCGTCGAGCTGGTTGAATCAGGCGAGCGCGTCACCTACGAACTCGAAGTCGACGGGCAACTAGAAGCCGGCGAGTTCGGCGGGCCCCCCGCGATCGACGGCGGCGTCGCACAAGGCGGGGTAGGCCCGGACACCGATATCGACAACGTGTACTTCGACGGGGAGATCACGGGGTTCTCGGGCGATGGACTCGAACGGGCACGGATCTTCATCGCCGAGGCCCAGACCCGCCGCATCCTCGCCGAGTACGACCCGACGCAGTTCCCCGAGAACGTGAACACGTACACCTACGCGTTCGCCCACGGGAACCACACGAACCTCGCCCACGAACTCGTCGTCGAGCTCACGAACCCCGGTGAACGGGTGACCTACGAGATCGAGATCGACGGGCAAGCGGAAGCCGGGGAGTTTGCATACCCGCCGACCGTGGACGGGACGGTCGCGACGGGCGGGCTCGGGCCGGCCCGGGGGATCGATAACCTCTACTTCGACGGCGAGATCACTCGGATCGACGGCGAGCAGCTCGACCGCGTCCGGATCTACCGGGCGGATCCGGTGACCCGGTCGATCGAGACCGAACTCGATCCGGCGGACTTCGCCCCGTCCCCGCCCGACGAGCACGCGATCCGGCTGGAACCGAGCGGGGACGGCGGGAGCTATGACATCACCGTCTCCGAGGACATCCGGGACGACCCGGCGGTCGCCTTCGACGCCACGGGTAATATCTCCGGGCGGAACGCCGAGGGGGCGGTCTCCGACCGGACCCACGGGTACGTGTTCGAGGGAGATCTCACCGACGTGACCCTGCAGGGGGACGTCGACCTCCAGGTCGACGGGACGCCCGTCGATCAGGATGCGGGCGGGGAGACCGTCGTATTGATCGACGGCTCGCCCGGCGAGGACGTGGCCCGATACCGGTTCGAGGTCTCGGAATCGGTCGAGTTTGCCGATGACGTGTCCTCGGGGACCTACGGCTTCTGGGATCTCCCCCGGGATCACGTCGACGAGGGGACCGTCGTCGGGCTCGTCCACGAGCGCACCGACGCCTACCGGTTCGCTGGCGAGATCGTCTCGCTGCAGGTCAACGGCGCGGCCGACGTCGATTTCGTTCGGGACTAAGTCCTCGCCTTCGGCCCTCCAGTGACCTCGACCGGCAGCCAAACCATTTTCACGCCGGTCGGGGTGACCCTCCACATGCACGTTGTATTGGGCATCGGGGGCGCCGAGGATTCGCGCCTGGCCCTCGAAGAGACCGTCCGCCGGACCGCGACGACCGGGGACGCCCTGACGGTGGCGATCCTCGATGCCCTCGCCGACGATCCCGATGGGCTGGAACGGGAAGTCGAGGAGGCGCTTTCCCCCCATGCGATTCGCGCGAGCGTCACGCATCTCACGGGTGAGCCCGGACCGGCCATCACGGCGTTCGCCGAGACCGAGGAGTACGACCGGATCGTCCTCGGCGGCGGGCGACGGAGCCCGATGGGTAAGATCAGCCTCGGCGAGGTGGCCGAATTCGTGATCCTGAACGCCGACACGACGGTGACCCTGGTCAGATGACGCCTGCTGCCGACTATCCGGACCAAGCCGTGGGAGAATTCCCGACACCGCCCCGGGAACACGTGCGCCCCGATGGCCAGCGAGTCCGGATCAAGGAGATCGGCCGGGGCGACGAGCTGGTCGAGGGGTTGGTGGCGATGTACGAGGACTTCGATCCCGCCGATCGCGCCCAGGGGATCCCACCCATCGGGCGCGAGCGGATCGAGGCGTGGCTGGAGACCGTGCTCGCC
>CAZAYR010000189.1:0-4511 GCA_964489365.1 uncultured Salinarchaeum sp. | reverse complement strand
GACCGCGGCCGCCGGGACCGGCCGCGTCCCTCGCGCGTGCGCGTTGCTCGCGCACGCGCGCCGTCCGCCCCGCGATGGGAACGCACCGCCACTGCACCGCCACTGCACCGCGCTGGCACGCGACCGACGGCCGCGTGCCAGCACCCGCCGGGTGGCGTGAGCCAGCGCCTGGCCTGTGCGGATTGTGGGCCGCCGCCCCGATCCCGATGCGGTGGCCTTAATCACCTCCCGCCCCCACGCTGTGGCGATGACTGCGACGGGCGAGGGTGCCTTCTCCCACCTCGGCGAGCAGGTGCGCGCGGCGCTCGCCGACCGCGGGTTCGACGACCCCACCGAGCCACAGCGCCGCGCCATCCCGCCCATCGCGGCCGGCGAGCACGCCCTCGTGATCGCACCCACCGGGACCGGCAAAACCGAGACCGCGATGCTGCCGATCTTCGACGCCATGGTCCGCCGCCGCGAGACGGACGGCGAGCCGTACGGCATCTCGACGCTGTACGTCACGCCCCTGCGGGCGCTGAACCGGGACATGCGCGAACGCCTGGAGTGGTGGGGCCAGGTGCTGGGGCTGGACGTGCAGGTCCGCCACGGCGACACGACCGACTACCGCCGTCGCCAGCAGGCGCTCTATCCGCCGGACGTGCTGGTCACGACGCCCGAAACCCTCCAGGCGATGCTGACCGGCGAGCGACTCCGGGAGGCCCTGCGGTCGGTCGAGCACGTCGTCGTCGACGAGGTCCACGAACTCGCGGCCTCCAAGCGTGGCGCACAGCTCGCAATCGGGCTGGAGCGGCTCCGCGAGCTATCCGGGGCGTTCCAGCGCGTCGGGCTGTCGGCGACCGTCGGCGACCCCGGCGAAGTCGGCCGCTTTCTCACTGGCGACCGCGGCTGCACCATCGCCGAGGTCGACGTGGGGAGCAAACTCGACGTGCGCGTGGTGGCCCCCGAGATCACCCAGACCGACGAGACCATGGCCGGCGAGTTGATGACGACGGCCGAGGTCGCCAGCCACGTCCGGGCGATCCGCGAGATCGTCGCCGCCAACGAATCCACCCTGATCTTCGTCAACACTCGCCAGACCGCCGAGGCGCTGGGATCCAGATTCCGGGAGTTGGACGCGAACGTCGGGGTCCACCACGGTTCGCTGTCGAAGGAGGCCCGCATCGACGTGGAGGATCGGTTCAAATCGGGCGACCTCGACGGGTTGCTCTGCACCTCCTCGATGGAACTCGGCATCGACGTGGGGCGGGTCGATCACGTCGTCCAGTACCAGAGCCCGCGCGAGGTCGCCCGGTTGCTCCAGCGGGTCGGCCGCGCGGGCCACCGCGCCGACGAGACGAGCCGGGGCACCGTCGTCGCCTCCCGGGCCGACGAGGTGCTGGAGGCGCTGGTGATCGCCCGGCGCGCAACGGTGGGGGCCGTCGAACCGGCCGCGATCCACCACGGCAGCCTCGACACGGTGGCGAACCAGATCGTCGGACTCGTGATGGACTTCGGGGAGGTCAGCGCACGCCAGGCCTACGAGGTCGTCACCCACGCGTACCCGTTCCGGAATCTCCCCGAAGCGGCGTTCCGCGAGGTCGTCGAGGAACTGTCCGGCAACCACGTCATCTGGCTCGACCGCGAGGCCGACAGCCTGGAGAAGTCGGGCGGCACCTGGCAGTACTTCTACGCCAACCTCTCGATGATCCCCGACGAGGCGACCTACGAGGTCCACGACGTCGCCACCGGCTCGACGGTCGGCACCCTGGACGAGCGGTTCGTCGTCAACTTCGGGACGCCAGGAGAGGTGTTCATCCAGGGCGGCCGGATGTGGCGGATCACCGAGATCGACGAGGACGACGAGCGCGTGACCGTCTCGCCCATCGAGGACCCCGGCGGCGAGATTCCCTCCTGGATCGGCGAGGAAATCCCGGTCCCGTACCCGGTCGCCCAGGAGGTGGGCCAACTCCGCGGAATCGCAGCCTCCCAGTTGCAGGCGGGTGCGGACCCCCGGGCCGTCGCTGGCGACCTCGCGACCCGATACCCGGCCGAGGGCGAGACTATCGCGGGGGCGCTGGAGCGACTCGCCGAGCACGTCGAGGAGGGGCACCCGATCCCGACGGACGACCGGATCGTCGTCGAGTTCGAACGCGGAACTGCGGTCGTCAACGCCGCCGTGGGCCACCGGACCAACGAGACGCTCGGCAGGGTCATCTCGGCCCTGCTCGGCCAGCGAACCGGCTCCTCGGTCGGCCTGGAGGTCGATCCCTACCGGATCGAACTGGCGGTTCCCCCGAAAGTGAGCGCCAGCGACGTGGCCGGGGTCTTCCAGGACACCGAGCCCGATCACGTCCGTTCGATCCTCGAACTCTCGCTGAAGCACGCCGACCGCCTGGAGTTCAAGCTCGCCCAGGTAGCAGCCAAATTTGGCCGCCTGGAGGACGGTTCGAACTTCCGCGGCGCGCGCCTGCTGGCTGCGCTGGAGGGCACCCCCGTCTACGAGGAGGCGATCCGGGAGGTGTTCCACGAGGACCTCGACGTCGAGCGTGCCGCGGAAGTGCTCGCGGCCATCCAGGCCGACGAAATCGAGGTCGCCACCGTCGGCGGGCGAACCCCGGTCGGCAAAGGCGGTCGTTCGGGCGGCAAGGAACTGCTCGCCCCCGAGAACGCCGACGCCAGCGTGATCGACGCGGTCCGCGAGCGCATCCGCAACGACCGCGTGATCCTCACGTGCGTCCACTGCGGGGAGTGGACCTCGCGGACGAAGGTCAGACGCGTCCCCGAGCAGCCGCGGTGCCCGAACTGCGAATCGACCCGGATCGCGGCCCTCAACCCCTGGGACGAGGAGACCGTCGACGCGGTGCGCGCAGCCGAGAAGGACGACGAGCAGGAGGAGTTGACCCGCCGCGCCCACCGCTCGGCCAACCTCGTGCAGGCCCACGGCAAGCAAGCGGTGATCGCGCTGGCGGCCCGCGGGGTCGGCCCGACGAACGCCGCCCGGATCATCGCCAAACTGCGGGAGGAAGAAGACGAGTTCTACCGGGACATCCTGGAGCGCGAGCGCGAGTACGCGCGCACGCGGTCGTTCTGGTGAGGGTGGCCCCCTACGGCGCGCGAACCGGGCGATGGATCAGGCACAGACGATGACGGTCGCCCCTTCGAGGTCCGGAGAGTCGCTCTCGTCGAATCCCATTCCATCGGCCTCGACCTCCTTCCGGAGGGCGAACCGATCCGTGAGATAGTACCATGCGGCGTACGGCAACGTGCCGCTCGGGACCGGTTCTGGCGTGGACGTCTCGGTGTACTCCGGCTGTTTCTCGTCGGCGGTGTTGATCGTCCCGTTCACGCCGACGAAGTAATCGCCGCCGTCTTCAATGATCCGATCCGCGCCGCCCGTGGCCCCGACACTGTCGGTGCCAGGGCTGAACTCCTCGGCGATGAAGTAGTTGTGCTGGTACGCTTCTTCGTACTCCTCGGCGAACCGTTCGGCGGACTCCTTATCCAGGGTCCGGGGATACGATGGGTACCCCCTGGGTTGAAGCCCCTCCTCGGTCGGCGTCGGCACCGGTCGCGGGGCCTGCTCGCACCCCCGGGTTCGGGCGTTTCGAAGGACCGCTCGTCGGTTGCTGTGGGGCCGTCGGTCGGCGTCCGGTCGTTCGATCCAGTCGCCCCACCAAGACAGCCCGCCAGCCCGGCCACCGCGGCAGGAGTGGCACACCGGATTAGCGATCGTCTTCGAACGTTCTTCACGTGAGTTGGTCTCCCCATGACCATTGATATTTAATTGTACGGGATGATTTTTATGGGAGTAATAGACGATCCGGGCGGCATCGTCGCGAGTGCCCTCGGGCTGGAGCCGCACGAGGGCGTTCTCGCCCGCCTCGAACGCCGCCCGACGGGGATAGCTACAACTGCCGTCGCGTGCTACGTACTATCATGCCGATCTGTCCGCACTGCGAGTCCGACGTGAGCGAATGGGCCCGGCGAATCGAGGCGGCGACCCGGCCACCGAGCACGCCGAAGGTGTGGTCCTGTCCGGAGTGCGACAAGGTGCTGGGCATCTCCGACTGGGGACCGAGTGAGTAGCGGGGTGGTTGTCTCTTCTCGCGGCAGCGACGCGTGAACGCCTCGCACCGTTCGACTCCGAGACAAACTTCGTCGATCACCCGGCAAGGTTGCACTCCGGCGATCATCCGCCGAGGTGGGGGAATCATCCGCCTAGGTGGGAGAATTATCCGCCCAGGTGAGGGAATCATCCGCCCAGGTGGGGAAAACCCTCGCGCGTGCGCGCCGACAGCACAGCAGTGGGAACGTACAGCCACCGCCCCGCACCGGGGGCACCGACCCCCCCCCCCACCCCCCCCCCGGCGGGCCCCCCCCCGCCCCGGCGCCGGGGGCCCCGCGCGCCCAGGGGCGAGGCTGAAGATCGGGAATTGGATGCAATTCTGGCGAGGGGGTCCGGGCTGGCGTCGGCCCGTCCCGCGCCCTTTTGACCCTCCGGGTCGTGGGGGCGGGTATGGACGCCGACA
>CAZAYR010000188.1:0-4543 GCA_964489365.1 uncultured Salinarchaeum sp. | reverse complement strand
GCCGTCGAGGCGCCGAAGGTCATCCGCAACCACCTCCGGGCGCTCTTCGACCCCGTCAACGGTGCCGACGCCGTCGCCCACGCGACCCTCTTCGAGGCCCTCCTCCGTACGCAACGCGACAACGCCCCGCCGCCGGTCGCCGAAGACCGCCTCGCGGACTACTTCGCGAGCCTCCTCGACCGGGACCGCGACGTCTTCAACCGCGTCCTCGGCGGGGCGCTCAATCGAGTCGAAACGATCGCCACGGACGGCCGGCTCGCCCCCGTTTTCGATCACCGTCCGCCCGACACGGAGGAGGCCGGCCCGCACTTCGACTTCGCGGACGTCATCGACGAGGACGTCGTCGTGATCTTCGACTTCGGCGGGATGGAGGAGACGGCGAAACGGACGCTCACGCTCGCGCTACTCTCGACCCTCTGGCGGGCTCTCCAGGCGCGCGCACACCGCGTCGACGACACCACGAACCCGCCGCTGGTCAACGTCTACCTCGAGGAGGCGGGGGCGGTGGCCGACTCGGCGATCCTCGATACGCTCCTCGCCCAGGGGCGCTCTTTCGGGCTCTCGCTCTTTCTCGGTGTGCAGTTCCTCGGCCAGCTCGACTCGCCCGACCCGACGAGCCACACCGAGGAGGAGGCGCTGAACGAGACCGCCACGATCCTGGCCGGTCAGGTCGCGGTCAGAGACGACCTCGTGAACGCCCTCGCCACCGACGCGATGCCGCCCGCCGAGGTAGACCGGCGTCTCTCGCGGATGCCCCGCGGTGAATGGCTGGTGCGGCCGGGCACCGCCTTCGGCGCCGAGTCCCTCCGCCCCTTCCTCGTCGAGTCGCTCCCGCCGCCGCCCGGCCACCCCGCGAGCACGCAACCGCTCGATCGAGCGGACCGCCGCGCGTTCGAAACAGCCTTCGAGGAAACCATCGATCGATCGACCCGGGATCACGGCCTCGATGGGGCCGAGACCATTCCCGCCGAGGCGCCCGAGGCAGGAACGGCCGAGGACGACCGCGATGATGCCGAGGTCGGCCCGTGGATCGACACGGCCTACGCGTTCACGAAGCGGCTGCCCGACTCCGTGACCTTCCACACGGAACGCGACGCGTTCCACTGTCGGACCTGCGACAACCGATACGATCCCCACCTCAAGGGGATGCTCCGGGGGATCGAGTGCTGCTCGTCGTTCGACGAGGTCGACCGTGACGACATCCCGATCGGCCCGCTGAACCTCAAGCTCTCCGAGGCGGAACGCCGTGAGAGCCCGCTCTCTGACGCCCAGCTCCGGATGCTGCAAGCGGCCCATAACGCCACGCGGGGACGGTACGACCCGCTCGAGTACGACATCACGCGTGACAGCATGCTCCGGCTCCAGGAGTACGTCGGCATCGACGCCGAAGCGGTGCAGGACCTCATCGACCGCAACTTCTTGAGCAAGGACGGCGATCACCCCCACCGGCTCTACACCGTGACCCTCGAGGGCAGGGACGCCATCGGCGAGAGCCTCCGGGAGGGCCTCGATTACGGCGACGGGAAGGGCGATCTCGGCGAGTCCGCCCAGCATCGGATGCTGGTCACCGTCGGCTCCCGGTTCGTCACCCGATCGTTCCAGGACGATCCCGACTCCGCGGTCGCCGAGGTCAAGGAGTACCACGACATCGGCGGCAACAGCCGCCTCGACGTCGCCGGTCTCGACGACGAGGGGAACGTCGTCGTTGCACTCGAGGCGGAGCGCATCAACCACGACTGGCGGGCGGCGATCCCCGCTGACTTCGACAAGATGGCTGCCTGTGAACCCGAAGAGGCGATCTGGATCACGCTCTCGCGGTCGGACGCCCACCGCATCCTCGAGGCGTTGCGTGACCCGCTCGAGGGAGAGCCCCGCATCGAGAAGACCTACCAGCCGACGACGGCTCCCCAGGACTTCAGCATCGACGCGCCCGGGCTCACGGCCGTCTACACCGTCGGGTACGTCCGTGACACGCTACTTGGCGAGTGACCGTTAGTGAAAAAGGCGATCGAATCGTCCGTAACGTCCCAGGGTTCATCATCGGTATGGCCGTATCATGTCGTCGATCGCATCGGCGATCAGCTCCATTCCAGCACGAGTCAGCGTTCCTGCTGGGAGATTGTCCCGAATCGAGGATAACGGGATCGTGTATATCGCCCACGGCATGATGTAACTCGTTTTCCGTAACTCCACGTTCTCGATACGTTCTTCAGGAAGGTGGGTCACCTCATACGAGTAATCGTCCCGCGTACTGAGACACACGACGGTACATTCTTGCTGTACGTACGGACGGTCAACGTCTGAGATCACGATCACGGGCCGGGGGTTGCTGTGGGCACCGGTTGGATCCTGCACAAACACGAGACTGCCTTGTGGATAATAGTACGACATGGAGTTGCTGGGGATTCGGTGACCGAGCGTTACTCGTCGTTAGGTTCCGTACCGATCCATTCGTCCGGCGATGGTTCCTCGTTGTGGGCCCTAGTTTCCTGAAGTCGTTTGGCCGGGAGTTCTTCTTTGACCGCGCCACCGGTCTGTTCGACGTCTTCGGGGGCGAACCCGGCGTCTGGATGACGAGCGAACATCGTGTCGAGTTGTACGAGGCTTTGGGCGAACCGGCGAAGGTCGTCTCGATGATCGAAACCGTGGTAGAGGCCGTCGCTGGTCCTTCCGATGAGACCGTCCTTTTGTAGGCGGGAAAGCGTCGTAGAGACGCTACCGCGCGGCATGTCGAACTCGCTCCGGATCTCCGCTGGGGTGTATCCGAGGTTCGTGTCCCGGTAGAGGAGTTTGATGATTCTGGCTTTGTTCGTGTTCGGGCGAATGGTGATTGGATCGTCCGGGTCGTGGATGCGTAGATCGATCGGCATTTCAATCGTATGCGTTTGTATTCGCTTGTAGCGAATAAGCCTATCGGGCCACGATAGCCAGCACGACGCGATTCGGACGAACGGCTGGTTGAAAACCGTGATTTCGACGGCCCTCATCGATTGCAAACCACTTTGATCCTACGAGTTGCTGCTCAAGGAAACGACCAGACGATTCCCAGAGCAGTTGAAGGTACTCAATGAAGTCTCGATACGATGTGATGAGCACTGCCATCGATGGAGACGACTGATGGCTACTAAGTAAGAAACTTCAGACAGAAGGCGGTCAGGCGGAGAACAAACACCGTGAGCCTGATTTTGGCTTCGTGGGAGCTGTCCCCCACTCGGCGAGTGAGCCCTCCGTCCACAACGAGCACTACGTGTGGAGAGGGAGTCAGTGAGGCCCAGCGTCCGTGTGGGGATGTCTCCGGGAGTCCACACTCGGGTGAGATACCCGGAAGACAGGCGTGGAAAGGGAAAATGAGGGCGAGTGTGAGAGGAGAGGCGGGGGGCGAGCGATAGGACGTGAGTGGGAGTAGGGAACCGGTGTGAGGGGCACAGCGGCGTGAATTCGATGGAATCGGAGGGAGGCAGCCGCTGGCTGCCGTAGGGGTATCGAGGCGGCAACGATGGTCCCACGGGAAAACCGTGAGACGGCACCCGTGTGTGGAGATCCAGAGCGATGGCGCTCGAAACTCCACGCTCCCCGTTCGATGACGATCCCGCGATATCGACGGCCCACACATCCGCCGAACCCCCCTTCGTCACCGTTCTCGGCCGCCCTCGAGGCGATCACAACGTTCAGTCTCATCTCCCCATTCCTCCAGCACTCCCCGCCCACACTCTCCCTCCCTCCCCGCTCTCTGTGTTCCTTCCGGGGGTTTTCCCCGACTGTGGAAACGCGTAGACTTTCCTAGACGTCCTCGAAGCCCCGCTCATGGTTGCGAACTTCCCGTGGTCGCCTGTGACCGTGGGCGTTTCCCGTCGGGTCCGACCACCCGGTCCACAGTGATCGAGTGGACCATCAGTTCAGTGTAGGGTCCCCTTCCCTGAGGAGCGCGAAGGTCTCACCGGGGTAGGCGGCTTCCACGAACGCGATCGCCTCCCGGATGATGCGCGGGTAATCGGCGTGGAATTCCTCAACCGGACCGTCCTCGATGTTCACCCAGACCGAGGCCGCCGGGTCGAAGGCCGTCATGAGGAAGAACTTCCGGATCCCGACGTAGAGGAGGACGACGGTCTCGAGGGGCGTCGGGTTCACCCCCAAGAACGGCGCGCACTCGTGGATGTGTGCATGGTGCGTGTAGCCGAGGGCAGCGGAGACGCGGAGCGGGGTGGGTGGCAGCCAGTCCACGGTTTTCATGTCGTCTCCGGGCGTCGGCAGAGAGCATATCTTCGTCTATTCGCCGGTGTACAGGGTGCTCAAGAGAGGCGTGAACCCAAAAACAGCCAGCGCTATGGGGTCATCTACTCGTCGATGGTATCGCCGGGGGCGAGCGCCTCACCGAGGAGGTCGTCGGTGTCGGCAGCCGTGATCGGTTTGCCATCTGCTGGGTCGAGCGCCAGCGAGGCGAAGAACGGGGAGTCGGAGTCGTGCTCACCGTCCATCTCGAGTGGTGGTCGCTCGGTGAGCCACCAGACGACGGCCCGGGCATCGACCTGTCGTCGGCCGACCC
>CAZAYR010000187.1:0-4569 GCA_964489365.1 uncultured Salinarchaeum sp. | reverse complement strand
CACAGGACCGGCATCATCGGTCTGCCGCTGCGCCTGCTGGCGCGGGAGGTGTATGACAGGATCGTCGCCCTGCGTGGGCCTTCGGTCGTCGCGCTGGTCACGGGCGAGGAGAGGATCGTGCCGCCGCGCTCCCAGAGCTGAGCACGGAAGACCATTGCCATGACGCCCCCGAAGACGAGGAAGAACAGCGAGGTGATGAGATAGAGCACCCCGATATCCTTGTGGTTCGTCGTGACCACCCATCGCTTCAGCGTGGTCCGAGGGGGCAGTCCGTGCTCGTCATGTCCTTCCTCGGGTTCGTCCGCGTACGCGGTCATGGGGCGACCTCCTGTCTCGCCTCGGTTGAGTTCTCGTTGCCCGCTCCCGGATCCTCGGCATACTGGCTTTCCCACTCTTCCTCGTCAATCACCTTCAGGGTGCCCTCCATGCTGGAGTGTCCTGCTCCACAGAGCTCGTAACATTGAATCCGGTAGTTTTCCTGATCTGGATCCTCGACCATGAGCCAGGTTTCCGACGTATCACCGGGGATGGCATCGGCCTTGATACGCAACTCCGCCACCCCAAACGTGTGCCAGACGTCGTTCGTTTGGACATTTAATCTGACCATCGTGTCCTCAGGGATTGCGATGTAGTTGTTGTCGTCATTGGCCTGGAAGGTCGTCGCACTCTCGCCATTCGGGTATTCAGCCGTCCATGAGAACCGTTCGGCGATGATATCGATCTCGTGTTCCGGCTCCACGTCCTCGACGGCGCCCTGTTCGACGTAGAGCAACATCGTGTACGTCCAGGCGACGAGTCCAATGACGATGACGGCACTGATCGCGAACGAGACAAAGAGTTTCTTGCCACCTGATCCCCCCGTCGGCAGTTCTCCCAGGGTCGGCTCGTCGAAATCTTCCTCCGGCGGAGCGGCGCCCTCGCGGTACTTGTACGCATTGTACAGCATATACGCGACGACAACCACGCCGACGAGCGTGCCAAGAATGAGAAAGACGAGAAAGATATCTTCGAAGACGCTGGCGTGCGTGCGGATGCCGGCATAAACTTGGAGCGCCGTCGGGATGACGGGCACGTCCCCGGGCGTGACGAATGAAATCACGTTGTAGGTCGGTTTTCCCCTTGCTTACTTAGGCATTGCGCAAATCGCTTGAGGGCAGTCGTACGCAAACGGCCTGAGGCGGCCGATTTCGGCCGTTCAATCCGAGACCTCCCAGAGGTACAGCGACGCGCGGGTGCGGACCGGCCGCCAGCGTTCGGCAAACTCGACCATCTCGGCTCGCGAGAGTTCCTCATCGATGAGTGTCTGCATCCCACGCCGGATGCCGAGGTCCTCGACTGGGAACACATCCTCGCGGCCCAGCGAGAACATCAACTGCATCTTTGCCGTCCAGACGCCGACGCCACGGACCGTCGTCAGTTCGGCGATCGCCTCCTGGTCGCTGAGGTCCGCGAACGCGTCGCGGCTCCAGTCCCCGCTGGCAACGCGGTCGGCCACACGGACGACCGTTTCCGCCTTCTGGGTGGAGAGTCCGGCCTCCTGTACCAGTCCGGGCTCCGTCTGGGCAACCACGGCGGGAGTCAGTTCGATCGACGACCGAAGGCGCTCCTCGATCGAGGCTGCGGCCGACATCGAGACCTGCTGCCGGACGATCGACCGGACGAACCGCGGGAAAAAGGCTGGATCGGGATCGATCCGGCGTGGTCCGACCTTCGCGACGATGGGGCCGAGGTACTCGTCCGTCCGGAGCTGCTCGACCTCCGTGGTCATTCATCGACCCGAGAAGGAGCGCAAGGATCAGCGTGACGATCTCTCCCGATGATGGCCGAGATCTTCCCATCATTCAACCGGCCCAGAGAGCCAGGGACGCCTGACGCGTCCCGGGCATGTGCCGCGGGGCCGCGTTCGTAGTGTTTTGATTTTCCGGGTGAAAAAGGACACACCTTATGCGTATCCGACCCCTCATGCGTCCATGGAGTACGAGGTGGGTGCGGACGAATCCCTCAGCACGGCGGTGGTCCGAGCCGTAAGCGCCGTCGAAGGTCGGGACCCACGGGACCTCCCCCCGCTTGCCGATGTGCTCGATCCTGCCGCGTTGGATATCCTGTGTGAAAGCGGGAGTACTGACGACCTGAAAACGGGGGCCCGGGTATCCTTCGTATTCAGCCAATCCCGCGTGATCATCGAGCATGGTGAATATCTCTGCCTGGGACCGATACGTGGCGCAAGCAACTGGCACTCACGGATGGCCGGGTCACGAGAGTGAGTGGATTGGCGTGCCAGGGAGCGCTACCTACCGCGGCGTCGAGCCGGGGGGATTCGACGAGACACTTTGCCCACGTACGCTACCTCCCCGAACTGTAGGCATATTTCGACTCCCCCGTCGACGTTCCCGGAGTATCCAAGTGCCCGGGCCAGGGGATGGGATTATTCCCAGAGGAGGTGTCACCCGAGGAATAACGGAATCGATGGGACAGAGGACAGGGAAATTCATGGTCACGGAAGAGCCTTCGCCGGATAGGAGCGCCAGCCCGGTCTGGAATTACGCCGCGGGAGAATACTGTTACTCGGATGATCACAAAAGAACTATACTCCACGATGGAACAGACGCCCATGGCACGCACCCAGTATCGTGTCCCAACCACCTTACTGGTGCGTGCCACAGAGTATTCGCGGTCGTGTTCGCGAATCCGGTCAACTGACTATGTCCCTCGATCCGGCCAACGATCCCCACGAGGCGGCTGTCGAACAACTCCAACGGTTTGGCCTCAGTACGTACGCCGCGAAGACGTTCGTCGCACTGGCCAGTCTCGGCACGGGCACCGCCCGAGAAATCGCCCAGGTCTCAGAGGTCCCCCGGACGCGGGTTTACGACGCGGTTGACGAATTACAGGCCCACGGATTGGTCGACGTCAAACAGACGACCCCCAAAGAATTCTGGTCGATCTCTGCCGAGACCACGAGTCGCACGTTCGAACGGGAGTTCCACCAGCGCGCGAACGTCCTTCGAACGGCACTCGGTGAGATCGAACCGGCGGAACGTCGATCCGAACAGCGCGGCGTCTGGACGGTAAACGGTGCGGAGGCGGTCACGTCCCGCGCGCTCGACTTTTTCGCCAACGCAGAGGACGAAATCGTCTACATGACCGTCGAGGATCTGCTCGATGACGAGATCGTCGACGAGCTCTCGCGGGCAGCCGAGCGGGGCGTATCGATCAAATTGGCCGGCGTGTCCCGGGAGGTCCAGGCACAGATCGAGGACGAGATTCCCGGCGCGGAGATGTTCGAATCGCGCTGGGTGTGGTCGGATACTACGGCCGGTCGCCTCATGATGGTCGACCAGCGGGAGACCCTGGTAAGCGTGCTCGTGAACGGTCCCGACGGTGATTTCTCGGATCCCCGATCGGAGACCGCGATCTGGGGAAGCGGGGAGTCGAACAGTCTCGTCGTCGTGCTGCGCGCCATTTTCACCTGGCGGCTCGAGCGCCTAGAGGAGGAATGAGCGTACTTGGCTTGATCGCTGTCGTCCGGTTACGAGGGCTACGTTCCACCGGGTCAGCAGGCCTTACCGGACGGCGAAGACTTGTTCCAAACGCGTGGCGTGACCGGATTCGCCTTATTCTTCGTACATCAGGTTCATCAGCCATTGCGTGAACGCGTCGCTTTGGGCATCGAGTTCCTCCCCGATGAACGGCGAGAGCATGTCCCCCGCCATCAGGAGCGAAAAGTCGAGATCCCGGGCGGTCGGCGTGAGCAGGTACGTGTTGTGTCCCGCGTAGACCGTCGGCTCGCGATCGATGAGATCGAGTTCGATCAATCGCTCGACGATCCGGCTCCCCGTGCGGGATGACACCTCGAGTTCCTTCCAGAAATCGCTCTGATGGATCCCACCGGTCTCGCGGATGAGTTCGAGCCCCTCCCGCTGCTCGGGGGTCAACTCGTCCTCGAGGTCAGAGACACTCATCGCCGGATAGCAGGCGGCGTGGCCCGTTTAATGTTCTCCTTTCCACACGACGCGATAGGGTGTTTCGCAGGGCGGTCCATCCGCAAAGGCCCATTCGAATCCCCCGGAGGGATCCCGCGTGAGGATCGACGAGGACCGCGTCCCTCGATGCTCGTGGTGGACACAGGTTCCCGCGGCATGATCGGTCAGTACTGTCCGAAGGCGGTTGCGGAAGGCGGGCGGCTCCTCGAGCGTCGCCCGAAGGAGGCGGCTCCGGACGGTCGCCCCCCGTGGCGTCCCCGCGGCGTCGCCGCGGTTGACAATCACGTGGAGCCCGGGCGCGAGGTCGGATACATGCAATTCGCCGTCCCACGTGGCCAGCCAGGCCCGGGTGGCGGTCGCCACGACGAGGTTGAATCCCCCGTATCGGTTGGCGTCCACCAGCTCCGCGAACGTGACCCGGGCCTCCCCGGCATCCCGCTCCCCGAGGAGGTCCCGGAGCAGGAGTCCCCGGGATCGCTCCCCCTGGAGATCCGCCGGCCGGTTGGTCAGGGCGGCGAACAGGCCCTGCCGATTTACGCCGATCCAGGTACCCCCCGCCTCGGCGTCGCGCGGGGCGAACGTATGC
>CAZAYR010000186.1:0-4578 GCA_964489365.1 uncultured Salinarchaeum sp. | reverse complement strand
CCGGTTCCCGGAGTTCTTCGATCGCCTCGAGGGTCGCGGGCTGCTCAGGGCGCGGGATGCGGTCGAATCGGAGACCGAGGTCGACGGGATGGTCTATCACCACCGCGGCGTCCAGGTCCCCGCCGAGAGCGTCACCTACCTGTGGAACCCCGACGGCGCCGAGCCGCCGGAGTTTCGCGTGGACGCCGACGGGGTCGGCGACCGTGGCGCCTGGGCGACCTTCGACGCCGCGTCGGGTTGGGACGTCTACGTCATGCTCTATGACGGCGGCGCAGTGATCGCCTGGATGAGCGACGACGAATTCGACATGGAGGAAGCGGATGACTTTCCCGACAAGGCGCAGGCGATCCGCGCCGGCCGCTTCTCCTTTGCCGTGTTCTTTCTCTTCGGGCCCGACTGGGTAGAACGCGAGGAATGGGCCCGCGAATCGGAGGCCCCCGCGTTGCTCCAGCTGGGGGACGGGAGCATGATCACGCCACAGACCGTCGAGGAATTCTACGAACCTGCACCCGCGATCCCCGAAGCGTTGCGGCAACCCCCGGAAGCACCTCCGGCGCACCTGGGCGTCCGGGCGGCTGGGTTCGTCGGCGACGACTAGTCGCCCCAGCCCCGAAACGCCTCGTCCTCGGCCGTGTCCTCGAGGTCCCACCCTCGGGCCTCGGCGACCTCCGCGAGCTCGACATAGTCCCACCCGCGCGTCCCGACCTCCTCGGCGTCGAGGGACGCCCCGATGAGGAGGTACCGGTCGGCCGCCTGTTCCGGGCGTTGGCGAATGACCGCCAAGCTCTCGCGTAATCCATGCGAGCCGGAATGGAACCCGAAATCGATCCCGTGGTCCCGGGCGAAGCCGGTTTGGGCGTACACGGGCCGATCGCTGACGATCCCCACCGCCCGCGCCCAACCCTTCGTTTCACCGAAGACGAGGCCCGGTCGTGCCAGTCGCTCGAGACTCGCCAGGGTGAACGCCACCGTGACGCGCTCGTCGGGATAGCTACCCTGCATCAGTAATGGCCGGTCGGCTCGCTGGAGGTCCCCTCGACGGGGTAGCCCGCCTCGTACCATCCCTCCAGGCCCTCGTCGAGGGCGTACACGTCGGTGAATCCTTCATCGATGAGGCTCGCCGCGCGACGGCTCGATTGGGCATGCGGACACACACAGTAGGTCACGATCCGCGTGTCCTGGTCGATCCCCTCGGTCGGATCATCCTCCGGCAACCCGTCGGGATACGGGCTGAACTCGGCGCCTTCGATATGCATGTCCTCGTACCCTCGCGGGCGCGCATCGAGGAACAACGTCTCCCCGTCCCCGTGCCATTCGATGGCCTCGTCGACGGGGACGAGGGGAACGTCGGTCCCGTCGACGGTCACCTGATCCCGACCGGAGGAATCCCCCAGGCAACCCGCCATGGGCACGCCCACGAGCGTCGCGAGGCTCCCGAGGACGACCCGTCGGTGCATACGCAGCTGTAGCCGCTTGGACGACGAAAACCGTGTCGACTTGGCTGACAGCCCGTCGTCCGCTCGTCCCGTCGGGGTTACGCGACGGCGTCCTCTCGCCACTTGATCGAGCACCCCATGGGCGAGACGGTGTCACGGTCGTACGCGCCGTCGGTCAGGACGGCGTCGATGGCCTCCCGGACGTACTGCTCGGAGACCGACTCCCCCTCGCGGTCGTCGTCAATGGCCCCCTGAAACACGAGCCGTCGATCCCCATCGAACACGAACGCGTGGGGCGTGCACTCGGCGCCGTACGCCGCGGCGACGTCCTGGGATTCGTCCCGGAGATACGGGAACGGGAATCCCTTTTCCTCGGCTCGCTCGACCATGTGCTCGAAGGAATCCTGTGGGTAATTGTCCGTCTCGTTCGGGTTGATGGCCACGAGTTGGGCCTGGTCGTCCGCGTAGTCCTCGGCCAAGTTGATCAGGCGACCCTCGTAGGCCTGCGCCACCGGGCAGTGATTGCACGTAAAGACAACGACGAGGGCCTCCGCGTCGAAGTCCCCCAGGGCATAGTCCTCCCCGTCGACACCGGGCAGTTCGAAGGACGGTGCGGAAGTGCCTGCTTCGATGGGCGTGACGTCCATGACTGGAATGACGTCCTCCCGGCTGATAACTGTAGGGTACTCCCGTGCCGCCGAGGGCAAGCCCTTTGGGGACACTCCGAGCAGGCGGGCCATGGAATCGGCAGCGGATGGTCGCCAACGGGTCCTCGGCGGGCTATTGCTCCTGATCGGGGCGCTGACGGTGTTCGCCCTGATCGACGTGTTGTGGACGGTCTTTTTCGCGATCACGGTGGCTTACGTCCTGGCGCCGGTCAAGCGGTGGATCCGACGGCGGGGGATCGGTCCCGTGATCTCGACGCTCACCGTCACTTGCGGCGCCGCGGTCGCGGTGGTCGTCCTGTTCGCGCCGATCGGGCTCGTCCTCTTCTCCCGACTCGAGGACGCGTTTGTTCTCCTCTCGGATCTGCCGGAAACGCTCGAACTCCAGGTGGCCGAGCAGAACGTCGAGATCGTCCTCGTGGATTATATCGAGCTCGCCGAGCAGTGGCTCAGGGACACCGCGATCGGGCTTTCCCGCGCCCTGCCGGTCCTGCTCGTGAAGTTCGCCCTGTTCGTCTTCGTCGTCTTCGGGCTGCTCCTGAACGAAGACGACGTCGGCGAAAGCGCCTTTGCGCTCGTGCCGCCCCGGTATCGGGATATCGCCGAGGCCCTCCATCACCGCGCCCGGGATACCCTGTTTGCGATCTACGTCCTGCAGGGCGCGACCGCCTTCGGCACCGCGCTGGTGGCGCTGCCGGTCTTTTACATCTTCGGCTACGAATCCTGGATCGCCCTCGCGACAATCGCCGGCATCCTCCAGTTCGTGCCGGTCCTCGGACCGAGCCTCCTCATCGGCATCCTCGCCCTGGTGGAGGTCATCGCCGGCGGCGGCTTCGTGTCGACAGCGGTGTTCGTGGTGGTCGGCGTGATCGCCATCGGCGCCCTCCCCGACCTTCTCATCCGCCCCTGGCTCGCGGAGATGACCACCGAGCTCTCGAGCGTCCTGTACTTCATCGGGTTCATGGGCGGCCTGTTGAGCATGGGTGCGATCGGGGTCATCGTCGGGCCCCTGCTGATCGCGGTGTTGCTCGAGCTCGCCGAGATGGTGGCCGGAGGATTCGACGATGCGGCCGGGGCGGGTGCCGGCGAGTGAGCGACTGGCGTGGCGCGCACATCGAACGAAGGCCACCGGGAGGAACATTCTTCCCGCGCGTCGCGGAGATGATCGCATGGACGAGGAGCGCCTGGAGGAAGTGACCGATCGGTGGGTCGAAGCCGGACTGATCGATCGCGAAGCCGCGAAGGCCATTCGCACCTTCGAATCCGACCGGACGGACGAGTCTTCACGGGGCCTCACCACGATCCTCGCGGGGATGGGGGCCGCCCTGATCGGGGCCGGGATCCTCGTCTTCCTCGGGGCGAATTGGGACGGGCTTCCCCGTTGGGCGCGCTCGGCGATCCTCCTCGGCGTCCCGGCGGCGCTGGGGGCCGGAAGTATCGTACTCGATCGCCGTGGACTGGGTCGCCCGGCCCTGGGGACCTGGATCCTGGCGGCGATCGCAGTGGGACCGAGTCTCGTCCTGTTAACCCAGATGCACGTCCCCGACGTCGATCCCTCCCTTCCCCTCCTTCTCTGGGGCGCGATCGCGATCCCGATGGGGCATGCCTTCCGGACCCGGTTGGCAACGGGTGTCGGCCTGGTGGCGTTCATCGGGGCGGCAGTACTCCTCGGCGATGGTGGTGCCGCCATGTTGGCGGGCGGCGTGGGCGTGCTCTATCTCGCCGCGGCGATCCCCGCCGCCAAGGGGACGCCATCGATGGGGGAAACCTATCAGCTCGTCGGCCTGGCCACCCTTATCGGGGTGTTTCTGTGGGGGACGGTCGTCGCCAGTCGTTTCGTGGACGGACACGTGTCCCTGGAGCCGACCGGACTCGCGGGGCTCGTGGGCGCAGTCGCGGCCGCGGGGCTCGTCGGTGTTGGATATTATCGGGGTGAGCTTCCCCGAGATGGAGCCATGCTCACCGTAGTGGCCGGGACCGGGCTGGTATTGTTGACGGGATGGCTGGTAACGCTCGACCTGTGGCCGTGGCTCGTCGGCTTTTTCGGGGTGCACGGGATCTTTTTGGCCGTCCTCATCGCTTGCGTCTCGGTCGCGCTCGGGCTCGGATCATCGCTTCTCGTCAACCTGCTCGTCTTCGGATTCTTCCTCCAGATCGTCGCGCTGCTCGGCCCCCTGACCGACGTCCTCCCCGGCGCGCTCACCCTCGTCGTCGTCGGCGTAATCCTCCTGTCGGTCGCGATCGGGCTGGAGCGGCTCCGTCGGCGACTGCTCGAGCGCGTCGTCCCTGGGTAACCGTCCGCCGGCCGGCTAGCGGGGTTTTTCACGACCCATCGGCGAGTGTGGCATATGCGCGCTGTTCCTGTCCACGAGCCAGGCGGTCCCGAGGCACTCCAGGTTGACGAGATCGACCGACCACGACCCCGCGCGGATGAGGTCCTCGTGGAAATCGCCGCGGCCGGGATCAACCCTGTGGAT
>CAZAYR010000185.1:0-4621 GCA_964489365.1 uncultured Salinarchaeum sp. | reverse complement strand
CGGGGTTGAGGCCGTCTTCGAGGATCAGTATGGCAATCGGTTCAGTCTACTCGAGCCGGCAACTGCCTAGGCGCTACTGGGCTCCCGGATAGGTGCGACGCTCAGCACCGACGTCTCATGACGAACTCCCGGTCGCCCCCCGGGTCCGCTCCAGTGCGAAGTGGACGAGGATGCCGACCACGAACGCGATCCCAAGATTCGTCAGCAGCGTGAGCACCCCCATCCCGACCGAGAGGGCGAGGTTTGAGGATTGGAACACACGCTTGCCGAGCGCAATCGCAATGATCGCGAGAAGTACGCCGAGCATCGCCAGCGGGAAACCGCCGAGGAGCGTCGTCGTCACGAATACGGCCGCCCCGAGATACATCACTCCGAGCACGACGTTCGCGCCGCCGGTTCGCGCGCCGAACTCGTATTTCCCGGCGAGCCCACCGCAGCCGTGACACATCGGGATGCCACCCGCGGGGATCGCCAGAAGATTCGTCATCCCCATACTCGTCGACAACTCGTCGGGGGTCACCTCCTTCTCGAACAGCTCGGAGACCAGCAACGAGGTCGCGAGGGCGGCATTTCCGATCGTCATCGCCAGTTGGGCGAACACGCCGTCGGCCGTTCGCCAGGTGACTGCCTCGAGGAGCGGGGGAATCGGCGGCCTTCCTGGCCACTGGGGAGGCGGGAGCCCGGTGGTCGCCACCGCCACCACCACACCCGCGGTCAAGACAACGAGCGCGCTCACTTTCTTGTACCCAGCGAGGATGACGACCCCGGCGATCAGGACGCCCGCTCCAGCGAGGACGAGATCCTCGACGGCGAGGTGAACCCCCGTCTCGAGCAAGATCAACCCCACCGCGAACTCCACGCCGCGGATCACGGGGTCGCCGATCCATTTTTCGACGGCCGCGAGCGTCCCCGTGAGCCCGATCACGAGCAGCACGACACCCAGAATGAGCCCCGCGAGGGCCAGCTCCGCATAGGTGAGCGCGCCGGCGATCGCCAGTGCGGCCACCGCCTTCATCGGTTCGACCGAGATCGGGAGGCCGTACCGGATGCCCCAGATGATTTGGAAGACGCCGAACGCGAGCAGGACGTGGGGGAGCGAAATACTGGTGAGAAGCGAGAGGGCAACGACGATCGGAAGAACCGTAATCGAATCACCGATCGCCCCCGTGACCTCGTTCGATGTGAAGGCGAGGCGATGGTCTTCGGGAATATCGACGGACCACTCCATCCGTCCTCGGGTAGGGGTGAGGCGGCCTTGAGGGTTACCGGTCTAGCTGGCGCCCTGCGTGAATGGTTCCCGCACCTCGATTCGGTGCTGTTCGATCTCTCCCGTTCCTACCGAACTCAGCCAGTCGTCCGAACGATCAGTGCTCACTCGACGGCATCGAACGGACCCACTGCATCTTGCCACGGCCAGCCAGGGAGACGCGTCTGAAACCCCGCGGCGATGCCCGCCTCGAGGTCATCCCCACCGGCGGTCGCTCCCGGGGGTTCGTGTCCGACATCGATGAAGTGGAACGTGGCTTCGGCGAGGGTGGCCCGTGGCTGACCGCCCGCGATCGTGGCCGCCAAGCGGCGCCCGAGGAGTTCGTCGACGATGAAGCCCGGATAATCGTCGGCCACGTCGAGCTCGCGAAGCAACCGCATGAACGTGGCGACGTTGACCGCTCGGTCGCCGTCCGCGAAGACCGTCTCCACTTCCCCTCGAAAGGCAGCGTCACTCACGTGAGCCACGTCTTGCTCGAAGTGGTCGGCAAGCCGATCCCGGGCATCGTTGATCATCCCGACGTAGTGGCCCGTCCGCTCTTCGAGCGTGGTGCGCTCGGCGGCGACGGTGTGCGGGGAGATCTGCACCCCTGATGGTCGGTTGCAAAGGGTTTTATAAGGTGAGGATCCAACCACCGCCTGACGCGGGTTTTGCCGGACCGTTCCCGCTCGATGGCAGATGATCCCGAGACAGCCGTGCTCTCACTCCGGACCGCGAGGACCCAACGAGCGGCGTCCTCTCACTCGCGCACACGGAGCGCGTGGTTCGGGATCGAGGCGGGTGCGGCCGCCCGTCGGGTGCCATCGGAGGGAAGGACGGTCGCGTCGATTGCACGTTTTTGGACTATGAGTACCGTAGATCAACAATTGGATGAGTTGAAAGCAACGATCATCGAGGAATTACCGACGGACATCGCCGTCTCGGACGTCCGCTACGAGGGCCCCGAACTGGTGATTTATACGCGTGACCCGAAGGAGTTCGCGAGCAACGGCGACTTGATTCGCACGTTGGCGAGCAAGCTCCGCAAGCGGATCACCGTCCGGCCGGACCCCGCCGCCTTGGCGCCCCCGAGCGAGGCCGAGGAGCGCATTCGGTCCGTCATTCCGGGCGACGCCGAGGTGACCGATCTCGATTTCCATCAGGACACCGGCGAGGTCGTCATCGAGGCAACGAAACCCGGCATGGTGATCGGACGCCGGGGGAGCACCCTGCGGAAGATCACCCAAGAGGTCGGCTGGACACCCGAGGTGGTCCGCACGCCACCGATCGAGTCCTCCACGGTGCGGAACGTCCGGAACTTCCTGAAACAGGAGCGCGAGGAACGACGGGACATCCTCGAGCGGATCGGCCGGCAGATCCATCGTGAGCAGCTTTCCGGCGAGGAGTGGGTTCGGATCACCACGCTCGGCTGTTGTCGGGAGGTCGGGCGGGCGTCATTCATCCTCAGCACCCCGGACACCCGGATCCTGATCGATTGCGGCGACAAACCCGGGGCCGAGGGGCAGGTCCCGTATCTCCAGGTGCCAGAGGCGCTGGCATCCGGTGCGAACAGCATCCACGCGGTGGTGCTCACGCACGCCCATCTGGACCACAGCGCATTGCTTCCGCTGCTGTTCAAGTACGGGTACGACGGGCCGATCTACACCACCGAGCCGTCGAGAGATCTCATGGGCTTGCTCCAGCTCGATTATCTGGACGTGGCGGCCAAGGAAGGCCGTCCACAGCCCTATCAATCGGAGATGGTTCGCGAGACGATCAAGCATACGATCCCGGTCGACTACGGGGACGTGACCGACATCGCCCCCGACGTGAAATTGACGCTGCACAACGCCGGCCACATTCTCGGCAGTTCGATCGCTCACTTTCACATCGGCAACGGGCTCTACAACGTCGCGTTCTCCGGAGACATCCACTACACCGATACGCGACTCTTCAACGGCGCCGTGAACGACTTCCCCCGGGTCGAAACGCTGGTCCTCGAGTCGACCTACGGTGGCCGCAACGACTACCAGACCGACCAGGAGGACGCTGAAGAGCAACTCATCGAGGTCATCAAACGGACCCACGAGAACGGCGGCAAGGTGTTGATTCCCGCCTTCGCCGTGGGGCGGTCACAGGAGATCATGCTCGTCCTCGAGGAGGCGATGCGGTCGGGCGAACTACCCGAGGTACCCGTCCATCTCGACGGGATGATCTGGGAGGCGACCGCCATCCACACCACCTATCCCGAATATCTCCGAGACGCCGTTCGGGACCGTATTTTCCACGAGGACGAGAACCCGTTCCTCGCCGACGCGTTCAACCACATCGACGAAGGTGAGGACGAACGCCAGTCGATCGCGGACGGAGAAGCCTGCATCATCCTCTCGACCTCCGGGATGGTCACCGGGGGGCCGATCATGTCCTGGCTGGAACACCTCGGTCCGGATCCGAAGAGCCGGATGGTCTTCGTCGGCTATCAGGCCGAGGGAACGCTCGGTCGTCGCATCCAAAACGGCTGGACCGAAATCCCCATGGGCGGGACCCGGGGACGGGGTGACCAGCTCCGGCTGGAGATGGACGTCGAAACCGTCGATGGCTTCTCGGGGCACGCGGACCGGCAGGGCCTGATGAATTTCGTGCGGACCATGAACCCGCGTCCCGAGAAGGTGCTCTGCGTGCACGGCGACGAGCGCTCGACCCAGGATCTCTCTTCCGGACTGTATCACGAGTTGAATTTGCGGACGTTCGCGCCGAAGAACCTCGAAACCTTCCGGTTCGTCTGAGTCGGGGGCGACCGGCGAAGACCGGAAATAGTTTTGACAGTCCGTGGCGAAGCCGCCTGGTATGGGAGCGGAGGCCGAGGCGGAATCCGCGGGTGAAGATGCCACCGTGGAGACAGTGGAAGATCCACGGGGGACACGACCGACCATGCGGGGTCGCCAGGATTTCGAAATGGACGTGATCGGGTGGGTGCTCTTTTTGACTCTCGCCGTGTTGCTAATTCCGTTGCTTCCCGCGCTGTTGCTGGGGATCGCGCTGGGGAAATTGTTGGGTATCGGGCGGCGCGGACGACTCTCCTGGTGAGCAGTCTGTCTGTGCGACATCCCGGGCGGAGCTTACCGCGGCCGGAGGAAGACCCGGCCCCCGCTGGTCCCGGACCGGTATCCCTATGAGCGGCCCCGGTACATGGAATGGCCATGGGCCTCGAATCGCTTCGGCCCCTCGTGGCGACGAAGCTGCGAATCGTCGCGCTCCTGGCGATCCCACTCGTCCTGGTCGGCGGGGCGCTCGCGGTCGGGGTGCTCGGTGCGCCCTCGCTCGGGTCGATGCAGAACTCGTTCGGTGACGTCGACGAGACCGAGACCGTGATCG
>CAZAYR010000184.1:0-4647 GCA_964489365.1 uncultured Salinarchaeum sp. | reverse complement strand
CAGGGATTTTCCCGGCCGGTCGCCACCGGTATCCCCGGCGCCGTCGAGACCGTCGAGCTGTGTGGCCGGGAGGGGTGGGCGGACGTGTTGCTGATCGCGCCGGCCACCGCGAACACGATCGGGAAACTCGCGGCGACGATCGACGATACGCCCGTGACGACCTGCGGCGCGACGGCGTTCGGCGCGGACGTGCCGGTGGTGCTCGCCCCGGCGATGCACGAACCGATGTACGACCATCCGGGGATCGACAATGCGCTCGATCGCCTCGCCTCCTGGGGCGCGGAGTTCGTCCCTCCGCGTCGGGAGGAGGGAAAAGCGAAGATCGCGAGCGAGGACGCGATCGTGACCGCGGCCGCCCGGGCGACGGGGGACACCCCGCTCGCCGGACGCCATGTCGTCATCACGAGCGGGCCGACCCTGGAGCCGGTCGATCCGGTCCGCGTCCTCACGAACCGTGCCTCGGGCAGGACGGGGCGGGCGATCGCGCAGGCCTGCGTCGCGGCCGGCGCGGACGTCACGGTCGTGCATGCGGACGGGGATCTTCCGTACGCCGACGTGCGACGCGTCGAGACCGGGACCGAGATGCGCGAGGCGGTGCTCGAGGTCGCGGGGGCGGCCGACGCCCTCGTCTCCGCCGCGGCGATCGGAGATTTCGAGGTCGAACCCGCGGCGGAGAAGCTCGATTCCGGCCGCGCGTACGAGCTTGAACTCACGCCAGCGGCGAAGCTCCTGGATACCGTCCGCGAGGCGCACCCGGATCTCACGCTTGTCGGCTTCAAGGCCGAACACGCACCACCGGACGACGCCCACCTCGTCGAGGCCGCCCGGGCCCAGCTCGAGCGCCTCGACGCCGCCTTCGTGGTCGCGAACGACGCGTCGGTCATGGGCGAGGCGGAGACCCGCGCGCTCATTGTCGGGGACACGGACCACGAGGAGGTCACCGGCACGAAACGGGCGCTCGGATCCGCCCTCGCCGCTCGGCTGGCGGAGACGCTCTAGAGGAGCGTGAACGCGACCAGCAGGGCGAGGACGACGATCAGCACCCACATCGCGCCCCCGATGTTCGCACGAAGGAGCCGGGGGTCGTCGATCCGATCGCCGAGCAGTCGGCGCGTCCCCGGTACCCGCCGGACGGCCGGTCCCGGATCGGTCGCGACCCGGCTGGCCCGGCTCCCGAGCGCTATGACGGCCCCATCGACGGCGCCGAAGCCCCCGGTGATCCCGCGGGCCAGCCACTTGGTCGCATAGAACGTCAACGGATTGTAGACGGCATCCACGTCCGGGACGGCTTTGACCTTCGCGAGTGACTTGCGCAAGAGCGCGAACCCCACGACGCCGGCCAGCGCGAGCCCGAGCCCCTCGAGGACATGGCCACCGGTGTAGGCGACGTAATCCAGCTCGCCGCCGGGCAGGATGGCGGTGAGTGCCGGGGGATAGACCCCGAGCACGATACACAGCCCGGCGACGAGGATCATCGCGACCCGCTGGCCCATGTTGGCGTCCCGAACCATCCCGTCGTACTCGCCGGCCACGAACGCCTGGTAGCCGAGCTTGATGAACGACATGAAGGTCCCGACCCCCCCGAGGAGCAGGAGGTACCAGAGCATATCGAGGTGCTCGTGGTGGGCCTCGCTGATGACCATCCCCTTGGAGACGAAGCCGTTGAACCCCGGGAAGCCGGCGATCGACAGCGCCGCCACGGCGAACGTGATCGCGGTGACGGGCATCCGCCGGGCGAGGCCCCCGACCTCCTTGAGGCTCTCGCGGCCGGTCCGGTAGATGATGACCCCGACCGCCATGAACAGCAGCGACTTGTAGAGGATGTGATTGAACACATGAGCGAACGCGCCCGCGCCGGCCAGGGTCGTCCCGATCCCGACGCCCGCGACCATGTACCCGACCTGGGACTGGATGTGATAGGAGAGCAGTCGGCGCATGTCCTGCTGGAGTAGCGCGACGAACGCTCCGAAGACCGCCATCCCGCCGCCCATGTACGCGATCCAGAGGTGGCCGTCCGGGAACGCCCGATACATCGCGAAGACGCCGGTCTTGGTCGTGTACACGCAGAGGAACACGCTCGCGGCGACGTGGGGCCGGGGGTACGTGTCGGGTAGCCACGCATGCAGGCCGATGAAGCCGACGTTGACCCCGATGCCGATCGCGGCGAGCAGCTGGGCAACGCCGGGGGCGATCCCCTCCGCGGTAAATGCGAGTTCCTCGAGGGTGGCCACATGCCACACGACCGCCGCCAGCAGCAGGCTCCCCCCGATGCCATGCAGGAGGGCATACCGGAACCCGGCCCGGACCGCCGCGCCGCCGTAATGCCAGACGAGCAGCGTGCTCGTCACCGCCATGAGTTCCCACCAGACGATGAGGGTGAGCCAGTCCCCCGAGAAGACGGCGCCGAGGCTGGCGCCGACGTAGCTGAGCGCGAACCCGGTTTGCAGGGCTGGCGCGTCGCTCGCGGCCGAATACAGGACGGCCATGGCCCCGATGAACGCGAAAATAATGCCCATGAGCCGGGCGACGTCATCGCCGGCATACGGGATCGCCTCGAGGCCGAACAGCTCGATGGCGTAAATCGTGCCGTCGGGGACGGCCCAGGCGATGGCGAAGGCGATCGCGGTCCCGGTGAGGCCGATCGCGTGGGCCGGGCGCCGGGGCAACATGCCGACGAGCAGTGCCGCGACCAATACCACCAGCGCGGGCGGCACGCGCCCGATCGCGTCGATCATCCGGACACCTCCGCGACGACCTGCGCGGCGAGTTCCAGGAACTGCGCCTCGGCCGGCACGATCCCGAGGATCACGGCGCCCGCGACGATCGCCGCGATCGGGCCGAGCATGAGCCACGTACTCTCGGTCAGGGGGCTGCGGCGCTCCCACCCCTCATCGGCGGCCGTAGGGGCGTGGCCGCCGCCGTTGGCGACCGCAACGCCCGGATCCGGGCGGGCGGTTCCGCCGACGTCGAACTCGATGAGGGGCTTGGCGTCGGCCGTCTCCGCGGTTTCGAAAAACGCGGCATACACGATCGGCCAGAAGTACGCGATGTTCAACACGCCCGAGAGTAGCAACGCCACGGCGAACACGACCCCGGCGGCCGTGGGATCGCCGACCGCGAACCCCACGTCCGTCATGCGGACGGCGCCGATCAGCATGTACAACTTCGAGACGAAGCCGGCGACGAGGGGGATACCGGCCATGCCTGCGGCCGCAATGGCGAAGGCCGTCATCGTCAGCGGCATCCGCTTGCCGATCCCGGCCATCCCCGAGATATCGTCGGTGTGGGTCTCGACGTGGATGGCGCCCGCACAGAAGAACAGGGTGAGCTTCATGAACGCGTGGGCGGGGATATGGAGTAATCCCCCGGTCATGCCGGCCGGCACCAGCAGCGCCACCCCCATCACGATATAGGAAAGCTGGCTGATCGTCGAGTACGCCAGGCGGCGCTTGAGGTTGTCCTTGCGGAGCGCGATCAGCGAGGCGACGAGGAACGTCAACGCCGCGAGCGCGGCGAGTGGGATGTGCATCCCGAGTGAGGCAGTGAGATCGGGCTCGAAGACGTCGATCACGACCCGGGCGACCCCGAACGCCCCGGATTTGACGACCGCGACCGCGTGCAGCAACCCCGAGACCGGTGTCGGGGCGACCATCGCGTCGGGCAGCCAGGAGTGAAGCGGCATGATGGCGGCCTTCGTGCCGAACCCGAGCGCCAGGATCGCGAAGGTCAACTGGCCGAACAACGGGTCGGCACCGGCCAGGCCCGCGGCAGTCTCCCCGAAGGTCACGGTCGCCTCGCCGACAGTCCCGGTGAGCCAGTACACCAGCGCGCTGCCCGCCAGGACGAGGACTCCGCCGCCGAAGAAGGTGTACGCGAGGTACTTGCGCCCGGCGCGCCGCGCCTCCGCGGTCCCGTCGTGGGCGACCAGGGGATACGTGACGACCGAGAGGAGTTCGTAGAAGACGAACATGACCAGGAGGTTCTCGGCGAACGCGATGCCGATGGCCGTCGAGAGGCTCGCGGCGAAGGCGGCGAAAAAGCGGGTCTGGTCGTGCTCGTCGAGCCCCCGCATGTAGCCCACCGAGTAGAAGGCGGTGAAGATCCACAGCAGGCTCGCCAGCAACGCGAACAGCATCCCGAGGGCGTCGACGCGCAAGGCGAACTCGATGCCCACGACGAACTCACCGCTCGTCCATCGGTACACGCGGCCCGCGAGGACCCCCGGGAGCATGCTCGCGACGATCGCGAACTTGCCCACGGCCGCGAGGACGGACCACCCGTCACGGACATCGGGCCACCGATGGGAACCGACGATGAGGATCACCGCGAGCGCCGAGATCAGGACGGCCGCGACCGGCCGCACCGCGGGCACGACCTCAGCCAGTCCCACCGACCTCCGGCACACCTTCGAGCAGCGCATCGACCAAGGGCTCGAGTGCCGCCGCCATGTCCGCCCCCGCGAACCCGAGGGCGATCGCCAGGAGGGCCGCCAGCACCGGCGCCGCGATCATCCCGATCGACGCGGTGTCGACACGGCCCGTCGTGCCGCCGTCGGCGGCCGCCACCGGACCTGCAGGCGAGTCCTCCGGGGCCGGGGGGGCTTACGCCCGCTCCAGAAGGCGGGCGACGTCGGGTGAGGTCAGGAGC
>CAZAYR010000183.1:0-4706 GCA_964489365.1 uncultured Salinarchaeum sp. | reverse complement strand
TACGGCACGCCGGAAGCCGTCGAAACGCGGACGCGGGCGCTGTTGGAGTCGATCGACGGCCCACGCATCCTCAATCTGGGCCACGGGGTCGACAAAGAGACGCCACCCGAGCACGTGGCGGCCTTCTTCCGGACGGTGCGCGACCAGAGCTGAAGTTCGTTCAGTCCCCGGCGTTCAGACAGTAGGTCCCGGCATCCGGTTTGCATCGACACGGGCCCAGCCCGACCATCGAGTGCTCGAACCCGGCGAGGCTCGGTTCGACGAGGTCGGCCAACAGAGCCGGGAACGGGTCGTGATCGTGGGGGATGGGGACGCGGTGGAAGTCCAATCCCTGCTCGGCCGCCAGGCCGGCCAGGTCGTCGTCGAGTTCGGACAGCGTCTCGGACTGCTCGTGCATGAAGCTCATCGGCTCGACGACCACCGTGTCGGCGTCGAGGCCCGCCAGCGTCTCCTCGATATCGGGCTCGGTCCAGGGGATATCCCTGTTCTCGTGGTTCTGGTAGCCGATCGCGTACTCCCGTGCGTCGACCATCGCCGCGAGCGTGCTGGCGGACTCCTCCACGTAGTCCACGTACCGGCTGCCGTCCTCGATGTACTTCATGTGAGTCCCGTGGGCCGAAAAGAGGAGCACGGTCCCCGGCGCGCCGAGGTCGACCTCCGTCGAGGTGACCGACCCGGCGAGGTTGTCGGCCCGCATCCGGAGATACCGCGGATGCCGATGCCAGCCGCTGAGCTGGGTGACTTCGGGGTCCCAGTCGCGCTCCGCCAGCACCTCGTCGACGCGCTCGAGGGCCGCGACGGTCGTCGAGGGCCCACAGAGGGGATACACCGGCAGCACGACCAGCCGGTCGACCCCGGCCGTCCGCATCTCCGCGAGGACGTCCTGAATCGTCGGTTCGAAAAACTGGAATGCCAGGGCGATCCGGGGCGCGTACCCGCGATCGGCGAGGACGCCCGCCAGGGCGTCGGCCTGGGCCGCCGCCTGGGCGTTCAGGGGCGACCCGCCGATCTCCTCGTACTCCTCGACCAGCCCGGGGGTGCGTCGACGCGCCAGGGTTTCGGCACGCTCCCGTGCGTCCTCTCGCGAATCGTACTCCTCGAGGTCGGCGTTCTGCAGGAAGATCCGGGTGAGATATCGTTCCACGTCCGACCGATCGGGGGTCGGGGGCTCGCCGAAGTGGATAAGCACCAGCCCGGTGTCCATGGGCACGCCAGCCCCAGCGGCCGGAAAACCCGTTCGATCGCACCTATCCAGCAAACGTGAACCTTCAAGGAGGCCGTGCGGGTATCTCGGGATGACTATGACGGGACCTAAGAGCGACGGGGGATTTCCGACGGACTACGAGATCGCCCAGGACGTGGACAAGCAGCATATCGCGGACATCGTGGAACCGTTCGGCCTCTCGCGTGATGATCTTGAGCTGTACGGGGAATACAAGGCCAAGGTCAAGATGTCCGCCATCGAGCGCATCCGGGCGGAACGGGACGAGAGCGGAAAGCTTGTGCTCGTGACGGGCATGACGCCCACCCCGCTCGGCGAGGGCAAGACCGTCACCACGGTCGGGCTCGGGCAGGCGTTCAATCACATCGGCCAGGACGCACTCATCGCGATCCGCGAGCCCTCGCTCGGGCCCGTCTTCGGCGTAAAGGGCGGGGCCGCGGGCGGTGGGTACTCCCAGGTGCTCCCCATGGAGGACATCAACCTCCACTTCACCGGTGACCTCCACGCGCTGACCGCGGCGCACAACCTCATCGCCTCCATGCTGGACAATCACATCCGGCAGAACAAGGAGCCGATCCTGGATCGGAAGTCCGTCGCCTGGAAGCGCGCGATCGACATGAACGACCGGGCGCTCCGGGAGACCGTCGTCGGGCTCGGCGACACCGGCGGTGCGGTCCGCGAGGATGGGTTCCTGCTGACCGCGGCCTCCGAACTGATGGCCGTCCTCTGTCTGGCCGACAGCCTCGAGGACCTCAAAAGCCGGATCGCCCGGATCATCGTCGGCTACGACCACGACGGCAACCCGGTCCGAGTCGACGACATCGACGCGACCGGGGCCGCGACGATCCTGCTCCGCGACGCCATCGAGCCGAACGTCGTCCAGACGATCGAGGGCACGCCCGCGTTCGTCCACGGGGGCCCCTTCGCGAACATCGCGCACGGCACGAACTCCCTGATCGCCGACGACGTCGCCGGGGGACTGGCCGAGTACCTCATCACCGAGGCCGGCTTCGGCTCCGATCTCGGGGCCGAGAAGTTCATGAACATCGTTTGCCGCTTCGGCGATATGTCGCCCGACGCGGTCACGCTCGTCGCGACCGTCCGGGCACTCAAATATCACGGCCTGGACATGTGGCCGGCCGACCTCGACGCGCTCGAGGAGCCCGACGTGGATGCGGTCAGACAGGGCTTCCCCAACCTGGACAAACACGTCGAGAACCTCCAGAAATTCGGCGTCCCCGTGGTGGTGTCGGTCAACCGCTTCCCGACGGACAGCGACGACGAGATCGCCGCGGTGCTCGAGCACTGTCGGGAGGATCTGGGGGTCCGTGCGGCGGAGTCGAACGTCTTCCCCGACGGCGGGGAAGGGGGCGCGGCCCTCGCCGAGGAGGTCGTGGATGCCGCCGAGGAACCCTCGGATTACGCCCCGCTGTACGACGTCGACGAGCCGATCAAGGACAAGATCGAGACCGTCGCCACCGAGATCTACGGGGCCGACGCGGTCAATTACGTGGGCAGTGCCGAGGAGGACATCGAGCGCATGGAATCGCTCGGGCTCGATGACGTGCCGATCTGTATGTCGAAAACGTTCCACTCGTTCAGCGACGACGCCAGCAAGAAGGGCGTCCCGGACGATTGGGAACTGGACGTGCGCGAGATCTACCCGTCCGCCGGGGCCGGGTTCCTGGTCGCGCTGACCGGCGACGTCCTGACGCTGCCGGGGCTTCCGGACGTCCCGGCCGCCGCCGGGATGGACATCGACGCCGACGGGCGGATCTCCGGTCTGTTCTAGAATCCCACCCGTTTACGTAGTCGGGCTGGGATCGCATGGCATGGACGTGACCCCCATGACGGTGTTGCGGGGTTTCCTGGTCGTGGGCGGCGTGACCCTCGCAGGGATCGGGCTGCTAACCTCGAACGTGGTGCACTTCGCGATCGGGGCGGTGGCCGCCCTCCTCGGGGCCTATCGGCTCTGGGATCAGTATGATCGTTGACCGGGGCGTGTCGGAAAGGCTACGGTACTCCGCCGCACACCGCCCGTCGTGGATGTCGAGGTGGATCCCGCTCGCCGCGACGATCGTCGCCGGGCTCCTGGTGATCGGGGCCGTCCTCGCGGTCGCGAGTGAACGGCTGGTGCTCGGAGGGACGCTGCTGATGTTTACCGCGTTCGCGATCTACGTCCGCGAGACGAACACGGAAGGTCAGTGACGGCGCTGGGACCGCCGACGGACGGAAAACCTATCTATCCCCTGTTATAAAATCATAAATTATTTTGTTTAGGGAAGTGACGTGTCAACCCGAATCGCAATGATCGACAAGATCCTCGTCCCGACGGACGGTAGCGAGCACGCCCAACCAGCCATCGAGTACGCTTTGGACCTCGCGGAGGTCATGGGAGCGGAACTCCACGCACTCTACGTGGCCGAAACGGAAGCGAGCTACGTCTTCACGGTCGACCTGGACGAAGAAGCCATGGAAGAGTTAGAGGAGTACGGCGAAGAACAGGTCCGGGCGATCATCGAAGACGCGTCCGACCGCGGACTGTCCGGGACGGGTGCCGTGAGTCGGGGAGCCGTCGCCGAGGAAATCGTCGAGTACGCCAACGATCGAGACATGGATCAGATCGTCATCGGGCGACAGGGCCGCGGGGCGATCGAACAGTACCTCGGGAGCACCGCAGAGAAGGTCGTCCGGATGAGCGATGTGCCGGTGACGGTCGTCCGGTCGGAATAACGACCCGCGTTTTCAGTCCGACATCGATCGACCCGCGAGATTCGTCTCCGGACGTATGCTGGAATCGGAAAAAGGGAGCCCGCTTAGTCGTCGGTGTCGGCGTCGCGGATGTCCGTCACCACTTCGCCGCCGCCCGTTTCGACGACCACGTCGCCCGATTCGACCATTTCTTCGACGGCCTCGGTGAACTCGTCGGACTGGAGGATCTCGTATTCCTCCCGGAGCCCGACGTAGGTCGAGAACGCCATGAAGATGAGGATCAACACGAACGGCAGGCCCGCCGAGATCACCGCCGCCTGCAGCGCGTTCAGGGCGGCTTCACCACCGACCCACAGCAGGACCGATGCCACGAGCCCCTCGGTGACCGCCCAGAAGATCCGCATCGTGACGGGCGCGTCGTGCTTGCCGCCCGACGTCAGGTGATCGATCACCAGCGAGCCGGAGTCCGACGAAGTCACGAAGAACGTCGTGACGAGCACCACGGTCAGGATCGAGAGGATGAACGTCCCGGGCATGAGCTCGAACATCTCGAACATCGCCACCTCTCCGCCGACATCAAGGACGAGGCCGGAGATCTGTCCGTTGGTTTCGGATTGCAGCTCGAAGTTGATCGCCGTGCCGCCCAGCGTCGCGAACCAAACGAACGAGAACAGGACGGGGAGCACAAGCACCCCGAGCATGAACTCGCGCACGGTCCGCCCGCGGGCAATCCGGGCGATAAACATCCCGACGAACGGCGACCACGCGATCC